>NZ_JBLFEQ010000019.1:0-10765 GCF_047345125.1 Maribacter spongiae
ATATTAAATATTTTTTTTCGTTTTTCAGTTGAGTTTCGATAAGAATCCATCCATTACTGGTTGAATAGAAGGGAAATGAAATTTTGGTTTGAACTGTAACTTTTTGAGGTTTTACTGGTTTTTTACAATTAATTAATAGCATACAAAATACTATTATCATAAATGTTCTTTTTATTTTCATACAGTTCTTCAACTTGTGCCCAACGGTCTCGTATAATCGTCGGTTACGGATTTATATGCTTTAATTTTCGGTTTAACACAGGCTTTAGCAATTCCGAGTGGATTCGGACGTAGTCGTCCCGATAGCTATCGAGGACGCCGTAATTGCGGTTATACATTGTTGTAGTGCGTTTTTATCTTTTTATTAGTTTTCCATTTAATTCAAATCTTCTACAAGGCCATTGAACTCCGGCATATTCATTTCCAAACGCTTCGTAATCATATTCTAATACTTTTTGACCTTGCATTAAATATAATAAAACAGTATCGTCTGGAAGCAAAAACCAAACAGAACTATCATTATTTTTATTTCTTATTTCGAAAAAAATGGCTTGTTCTATAAATCCTCTATCAAATCGATAATTGCAACTACAATTATTTTTTTCAGAAGTTTTAATCGCTTTTTCAATATCAAAACTCGGTTCTATGTCAGCTGTTTTGTACCATTCTAAACTTTTGACATAATTGTCCTGTTTTTCCCAATCTTCTGGACTTTTATTTACACCATCAACATTATATTCATTAATCGTTTTGTTGTTAAAAAAGTATATGTCTAAAGTACTTTCGGGATTTTCATTTAAGTAATCTGTAATGAATGAGATTTTCTGAACTCTTTTTAATGGGTTTTTATAGTTGCTAATAATTGAATCTCTTGAATAAATGGTTTTTCCTTGTTTAGAAGCCATAAAAACCAAGTCAATGTTTGTAAGCATTTCACTATTGTGAAGTTTGATTTTGAAGGTTTGTGGTTCATCCCAAATATATCTTCCACGTCCATATACTTCTCCAAAGTATTTAATGTCAAATTCTGCTTCTAATTCTTTAATTTCCTTGTGATATGTATATGCAGACAATTCATAAAGTTTGGTGATGTTGTAGTCGATTATTTTGTTTGTCAAATATTTTTGAAGTCTATTTCCTTTTAAAGGTTTTGGTTTTTTCCCTGAATCAAGAATTATTTCCTCAATCTCAAAATTGTAATTTTTTGTTCCAGTTAATGAGTCCGTCCAAGGTATTTTGAAGCCTCCAATAGATTTTCTTGATGTGATTTCATTTATCAAAAGATTGTTTTGGAAAACTCTAATTTGATATTCATCTCGATACCTTTGGTGCATTGTTATACAACAACCATTGTTTAGGTAGTTCAAATAATATTTTTTGTAATTTTTTAAATTTTGAAGTTCAGGTTTAATGAAATCTTTTTGCTCTTGATTCCAATCTACTTTTGAACGTTTATACTTCTTGATTAAATCTAAAGGATTATTTAATATTTGTAAGGTATCTATTTTCGAGTCTCTAAAAATGTCATCGATAGACTGAATATTTGAAATTGCATTTAATAAGTCAAAAACTTTTCTATTGTTTTCGATTTTTAAGCTGTCAGTCGAGTATAAATATTCATTATTATCGAATCCAGTTGCATAGAGATTATGAACTAAATAAACTTCTTTATTGGTGTTTTGAGAAAGACCAAATTGGTAGGTTAAAAGAAATAAAAATATTAGTCTATTCATTGATTTGGTTTTAGTTCCTCAAATGTATTTTTCTTTTTAAATTCAGAAAAGTCATATTGAGTAAACTGGACTTTTGGTTGAGTAACGAGTTTTTTCTCAAATTACGCACAACGGTCTCGGCTATGAGTAGTAGCGGATTTCTACTCACAAATCTTTCGGTTTTGCACTGACCTTTGTTTTATATTTATACTTTCGTTTTATCACTTAAACCGCTATTACTTATACACCGTGTTAGGCACTGGCTTTTTATTTTTTTCTAACTCTCAATTTTTCAACTTTTTCAATTGAAAGTCCTGTTTATACCGCAATCGTTTCGTTATCAACTCCGTTTCTTTTTAATTCTTTTGCTATTTCGATTGTTTTCTTTTTATTGGCAATTTCAGTAGCCTCTTTTTTAAATCTTTGTTCAAGGACATATTTTGGAATATACTTCGTACTTTTTTTCAATTCGTCTTTGTAAAGCAAAACTAAAAACTTCCATAGATTCTGCTAATATTTAACTACTTAGAGTTTTCCAATTTTTCCAGTCTTTTTTGTAATTCTATTAGTTTTTTGTTGATTGATTCTAAGTCCTCAATTTTTTTGGCTTGTTCTTTGATTTTCTTTTCTTGTTGAATAGTATAAAGCGTCAATTCCTCAATTTTTTGCAATAGTTTGGAATCCATTTCACCAAGGTAAATGCCTTTTTCCTGAACTTCTTTGGCAGAAGGAATGTCTTTTAAATGGCCTTTTTCTTTGATATGGTTTTCTACTTCTTGAAGTGTTGGTAGTTTGTAATTGTCGTAAAAAACGAAATCAGACCAACCTGTTTCTACTTTTATTTCTTTAGCTCTTATTTTTCCATTTACAGCTAATTTCCAGTCGTTGGGATTTGCTGTTCCTATCCCTATATTTCCAGAAGAATCTATAACTAATCTATCACCTTGACCTTCATGCGAAAAATGCCATTTTCCATCACTTCCAGAATAAATACCATATCTATTTCCTGATGTATTGTGTAATTGTAATCCTGAACCCCAGCCAGCTCCAGATGACTTTAATAATAAAGCCAAATTATTTGTATTTCCTTTAAAAATCTCTATACCAGAACTTGGGCTTGTTGTTCCAATTCCTATATTTCCATTTCCAAGAATAGTCATTTTAGTTGAAATATCGTTTAGTTGATGAGTATTAGGGTTTTGGACAGCAAAGTCCAATCTAGGATTGAGCCAACCAGGATTAGAACCACTTGAAACAAGAGCAATATACCCCCCGTAGTCATTTGCACTATGACCTCGATTAGTAAATAATAAAGAAGTACCATCACCTGAATCCAAAGCATTTTTATGAGTCAATCGCATGATATGTTTAATTCCAGAACCTCTTTGAAAATTTCCATCAATATCTATAGTATATTGAGGAGTAGAAGTTCCAATACCTACTTTACCTGTTGTAGGAAAAGTGTTTTGGGCATTAATTCCGAAACTTATTCCAATTAATGTCAATAATAAAATTCTTTTGTTCATAATTTTGTTTTATTGTTTGTGTTATTTTTCAGCTTGTGCCTAACGGTCTCGTATAACCGTCAGTTACGGTTTAATATGCGTTAATTTTCGGTTTGACACAGGCTTTAGCAATTCCGAGTGGATTCGGACGTAGTCGTCCCGATAGCTATCGAGGACGCCGTAATTGCGGTTATGCATTGTTAGCCACAGTATTTTATTCAATTCCATTCGCGACATAAATTTCACGTCCATACTTTGGTGTCACTATTTTGATTTCTTTTTCCTGACGATTTTCCAATGTTATCTTAATGTCTTTTTTGTAGAATGTTTCATTCTCTCTTTTATAGATTTCTTGTTCTCCATTTTCACATTTTTCATATTCCTTTTTAGAAATTAACTTACCAGTAGATAAATTAAAATCATCCGTTTCCCAATATTCACAGAGTTTGAAATAAGTACTTGTGTATCCAATTAATTCAAATTGATTGTTTTGAAATCGATATTTGTCAATGTAAGACCATTTCCAACTACTACCACCAAAAAAGTGAATTTTTAAAATTCCGTTTTCTATTTCAATTCCTTCAAAAGGGTCTCCCCACATTCCACCTTCTTGACTTTTTAAAATTGCGTTTTTTGATTTTTGCCATTCAGTCCACTCTCCAGATTTGTTTTTTAAAATCTGAATTTCTCTAATATTCCCAAATTCTGTTTTTTCGTTGGTTTCATATACGATTACTTTTTCAGCAATTCCGTCATTATCTAAATCACCTGTTTTTTCTTCAATAATTTCAAATTCAGTTTCAGTATTGCTTTTCTGTCCGAATGAAAAATTGAAGCTAATCAGAAATAGTATTATATAGATTGCGATTTTCATATTGCTGCTAACGGTCTCGGCTATGGTTTCGTTACGGAATGGTACGTGAGTATCATTCCGCCGTAACCATAAATTTAGCAAAAAGGCTTGAAATTCCGATTAGGAATTTCAGCTGTAATGGACTATCGCCGTTGTTGTACAACGTTATTATTACTTACATTTAATTTTTAAGAATTCATAAATTCCACTTTTAATGCTTTTCCGAAGATTACCTTTTTTTGTTCCATGCATATAAACAGTGTTAGTTCCTGTTGTTTTTATTTCTTTATTATCGAAATAAAAGATTATGTCCGTATTCATTACCGCATCAGCGGTTCTGAAATTCCAGACAATTTTGTCAATTTTGACCTTAATTTTTAAAATGGAATCTGTCGGAAACCCGATAGTTTCAGTTACTTTTAATTCAGATGTTATATTTTCGTTCAGTTCTTCTACAGCTCGATTAAATGTAAGTTCATAATTTGGAATTTTTGATTCGCCGATACTTGGCCCAACTTTTTCTATTTGTACGGTATTACTTTGTTTGTCAAAAATGAATTCAATTGTTTTATCACATTTTAATTCGGATGCCAGTCTATTGATTTCTTTATGTGATTTACAACTTAAAATCAATATTGATAAAATCAGAAGTATTTGTAGTGTCTTTATGTTCAACTTGAAGTTTTGGTTTTAATGTTGTACAACGGTCTCGGCTATGAGTAGTTGCGTGGGTTAGTACTTAATTTAGTAAGTACACACCAAACTGAAAATCCTCGAGGATTTTCAGAAGTAGGCGAGAACAAGCAATTACTTATAGCCATTGTTACCTGCTGGCTTTATTCGTTAATTAAGCTTTCTATTTTGCTATCCAATTCTTTTCCTCTTAAATTTTTTGCCACAATCACTCCTTTAGGATTTAAAAGAAACGTTGTTGGATATCCACGTACTCCATATTTTTCTTTTATTTTGTTAAAGTCATTTGATATAATTTGAGGCCAAGATATTGAATGTTTTTGTGTCAATTTTTCTAAAGATTCTATTGGACTATCTCCAACAATACTAATAATTTCAAATTTTGACTTATCAACATTTTTATATAAATCTTTTAAGTTTGGGATTTCCTGTATGCAGGGGCCACACCAAGTAGCCCAAAAGTCGAGTAATACGTATTTCCCTTTTAAGCTATCTAGTGAAATTGGAGTTTCTGTTTTGAAATCATTCCCAGAAAAATTGAAAGCTTTAAATCCAATTTGGGAAGAAAACAATTTGTTTTTGGGCGAATTCACTTTTTCTAAGACCAATACATTTTCATTCTTTTTTATACCTAAATTTTTGTAAATATCATTCCCAATTTCAAGATATTCGTTTTTTGCAACTACCTTTTGATAATTCACTTTTTTCTCTTTATCAATTTGGCTGCTAACTTTGATGATTTCTATACTGTTATATGACAAATCTGTGAAATTGTTAGAGTGGATAGCTATTTCTTCTCCGTTTAATTTTGTTGTAGCATATTGTGCAAAACTGCACATGAATATGTTGTATTGCCTCATATGTACAATTAAGAGTGGAGCATTAACTTCGATTATTTTGTCATTTGAAAATTGTTCAAAATTAACTTTGATAGCGTTACTTTTTACTAATGAATCTTTATTGATTTTATCTTGCGGATTTATTTCGATTGGTTCAAAAATATTATCGTCACTAAAATCATAATTATTATTTGCATCGACAATCATTTTTAATTCACCAATAGAATCTCTTCCTTGTGTAAAAGCTATTTTACATTTTATTGGTTTTTTCGATAAATTCACTGAGTCTGGTACCCAATTCCATGATTTCTGCAATTCCTTGTACCTCTCTTTTGTAATATTACCTAGATAATAGTTTTGATACACGGATTGATAGATATCCGTATTAATATCACCAACTTTAACATCAGACCAGTCTTTAGGTATTCCAGATGTTTTTAAATGTGTTTTCTTCCAAGGGTCATTTTCATTATCTGAATAAGGAGATATTCCTCCCATGCCTGATTCAAAAGGTCCATATCCTTCTTGGAATGTTATCGGTAATCTAAAGGTTTTCTCATTTGAGCAACTTGCTATGAAAATAAGGCAAAAACTGAATAATAAAATAGTTCTAAATTTCATGCGATTTATTTATGATTAATGATGTTCTTAGTTTTCATGAGCTTGCAGGTAACGGTCTCGTATAACCGTCAGTTACGGGTTAAATTAGCGTTTATTTTCGGTTTAGCACTTAGCCAAATTTACAATTTTACCGTTACTTTTCTTTTAACCATCAAATTGTAAATTTGGTGGATTTTGTTAATATGCACCAACTTTGGGTCTGGCACTTAACCCTTATTATTTTTATACCGTGTTATCTACTGGCTCTTTCTATTCGGAATTTCAGATAAATTTAATTCAAGTGCTAAGTCAATAACTTTTTGCGGTGTGTTCAAAATTTTTTCTAAATCAGATAATTGTAGGTTATTAGAATTTGCTTTAAATATAAATGACCTATAACTAAGTTTAGCTACCTCTTTATTAAACAACTCTTTATGTTTTTCCTTTAACTTAATTGTAATTTCCTCTAATTTCCCCTTGATAGTTATGATTGTATTTTGGACATTATTAATCCAATTTTCAATCCCTTTTAGGAATTCTATTATTTCAACCTCTTCTTTATAGCTTAATTTACTTAATTGGTTATGTATGAACTCAATTTTCATTTCCTCCCAATTTTTAGCATTTAAAACGGGGATTTGCCATTTTGACTGTTCTTCTTTCCAATAATCATTATTAACTTTTATTTGGTGAATTTTGAACCCAGGTAATTCAATTATTGTTAGTTTTCCTCCGTGACAAGCTCCGGTGTCAATTCCATAGGTATTATTATAAATTTTAGGTTTATCACCAACTACGTGATGTCCATAAATTATAGGTTTTTCTCCTTTATAATAATCAGACCAAAATTTCCCTTCCTCATATTTATTTTCTAAATATTTAGAGCCAGAATTCGTTCCAGAAAGCACTTCTTGTTTTTGTTCTTGTAACTTTTTGTCGTGCTCAAAAAATGCGTGAACAATGATTGCTTCATTCGTTTCAAAGAAATATGGAAGAGTTTCAGTCCATTTTACAAATTCAGTATATTCATCAGCAAATTGAACTTTAACAATTTCTTGAGAATAACTTAAAATTCCTCTTTGGTGCTTTCTTTCGTGATTTCCCATTAATACTATTGAGTTTTCACGATTTTTAAAATAATTATAAAGTTCAACAGATTTATTTCCTCTATCAACAATATCGCCAAGAGAGATAACTAAATCATTTTTTGTTATCCCTATTTGATTTGATAATTCTATGAATTCATCATAACATCCGTGTAAATCTCCTATTACAAATGTTTTACTCATTTTAGTATTTTTCCAGCAATCATATTATCTTTCTTTTCAGCCCAATTATGCTCATCCCAATAATAGTATTCACTATTTCTGTATTCTGAAAGGTTTAATGTGTCAAATTCATCTAGTCCTTCTTTGTTAATAACACCTAGTTTTTTCAGTATTTCATTTATTGATTTTTCTTTAACAACAATTTTTCCATCTTCATAAAGAGATGCACATTGGTCTCCCATTCCTCCAAAATAATCTGTTTGAATTATTGCGTATTTCTGCATACCAATTTCCTTAGAAATAAAGAATGATAATTCACAAGCCCATTCAATATTTTCACTCTCTGAATCCATATTTAAGGACAACTTACTGCCTAAATAAAGCATTGCGTCAAAGTCTAAAATTACAATTGCAAATTCATTTTCAAAAGCAGTTGCCAAAGCAAATTCTTTAATTTTATCAATTTTAATGTTTTTTTGCCCAATAATTGCACAAATATTATGTCCCATTTTAATTAAGTGTTGATTTGTGTTTTGCTTATGGCTAACGGTCTCGGCTATGAGTTGTTGCGTGGGTTAGCACTTAACTCTGCAAGTACACACCAAACTGAAAATCCGCGAGGATTTTCATAAGTAGGTGAGAACAAGCAATTACTTATAGCCATTGTTGTGCGTAGTTATTTTCTGCCTGCTTTTGAATCCACTCCATAAGTTCATCCTTGTCTATTGAGTCCCAAGTTGATTGAGTATTCTTTATTTGAGATGGATTGTCATCAGGTTGTAGTACAATCAATTCGGTATTTTCATTTCCTGCTAAGTTCAATTCAGCTAAAAACCCGACTATATCTGTCGAATTATTCTCATATAATGTTCTTAGTTGTTTTTTCAGCTTATATTTTATTGCTGGTTCAATATACGCTAGAACCCCCCATAGTCTTTGTATATCTTAACATTTTCATTCTTTTCATCAAAGTAACTATACGATGAGAAGTTGTGATAATTTTCGGGATTAGTTTTTGGTGTTCCTTTTAAGTTCGTTTCCAATAGATAGTTTATAAATTTCGGTTCCCAAAGGTCAATTCGGTTAATTCTTATATCACGTTTATGTTGATACCATTTTCTTGTAAAATCCATTGTGAAATTGCAAACGACAATACCTTTAATTTTAAGCTGAAATTTAAAGTCACTCTCTTTCACAAATTTAATATAACGCATCGCTCTATGTCCAACTAAACTTGCTCCTAAAAAGAAAATATTTTCATTAGGCAAATTATGTTCATTAAACACCTCTTGAATTAGACTATGAGTTGAATTCATAGATGATTTAGAAAAGTAAAAGTCTAAAGGGATTTCGGTTGAAACTGACAATACCGCAAATTTATTCTCAGATGCTTGACTATACATCTGCTTTGAGCTAAAATTCTTTTTGTCATACTTTGAATCTTCGAGGAAAATAAGTACACCTTTTATTTCATTATTTTCAGGAAGCATTAGAGTATAACCTTTTTGGATAAAAGGCAAAAAGTCATTTTCTCCTATTCCGACTCTTAGACTATCATTTTTTACTGGCTCGTAATATTCAACTATTTTCTGGCAAAAAGATTTCGTACTAAAAATAGTCAGAAAAAGTAAAAATAATACCTTAAAAAATCTTTTCATTAATGTTTGTTTTAATTACGCACAACTACAGCGCTAAACGTAGTGCTGCGATTTTCACGGAAATATAGCAAAATCGTTCGACTGTCGGCGGAGAATTTGACCTAGTCTTGTTATGGTATCGCTGCCGACAGGCTGTCAAGAAGCCTGCGCAGCGGGCGTAACTTGTCGATTTTGTATTATTGGGAGTGTAAATGGCAGTGCCAAATTACTTTTGGCGGCCGTTCTGGTCAGTTTTGGCTCGATGCCCACTGGAGGTGATATCTTGGTGGTATTTGCCAAGGGGTAATTTGGTTTGGCGCTGTAGTTCGAGTCGATTTACTTTAAGATGTGGTGCAACGCAGTTGCGCAGATTAAAGTTCACCGTAGGTGAATTGACTCGAACGGTCTCGGCTATGGGTAGTTGCGTGGGCTGGCACCTAACTTTGCAGGTACGCACCAAGCTGAAAATCCGCGAGGATTTTCAGAAGTAGGCGAGAGCCAGCAATTACTTATAGCCATTGTTAGGCAACGTTTTTGTTTTCGTATTTTTTGATTCCGTCCAGTTCCGCTTTCTTTTCGTCTTTTTCTTCTTCGATATCAAAGTCGTTTTGAAGTCCAAGCCAAAACTTTGCAGAGTTGCCAAAGTAAATACTTAAACGTAATGCTGTATCCGCTGTTATTCTTCGTCTGCCTTTAATTATTTCCGAAATTCGGGTCTGTGGAATTTTCAGGTCTTTTGAAAGTCGGTAAGCCGAAATTTCAAGTGGTTCTAAAAATTCGTAGAACAGAATTTCTCCAGGATGTATATTTTCCAGTCTTTCCATTTTTTTGTTTTTAATGATAGTCCATTATTTCCACTTCATTGGCGTTTCCGTTGTCCCATTTAAAAACGATTCGCCATTGTTTGTTAATCCGAATGCTGTAAAATCCATTGAGGTTTCCAGTCAGTTTTTCAAGTCGATTTGAAGGCGGAACTCTTAAGTCCTTTAAATCTTGAGAGTTGTTCAACATTCTTAATTTCCGACGTCCAACTTTCTGTATGTCAATCGGCATTTTCTTAACTCGGATTCCATTCCAAATCATTTCGGTCTCTTTCGAGCCAAATGAAACAATCATAATTCTTTTTTACGTTACTAACGTCAAAGGTAAGTAAAAAGTTTGTTTTGTGCAAATGTTGCCTAATACAGCGCTAAACGTAGTGCTGCGATTTTCACGGAAATATAGCAAAATCGTTCGACTGTCGGCGGAGAATTTGACCTAGTCTTGTTATGGTATCGCTGCCGACAGGCTGTCAAGAAGCCTGCGCAGCGGGCGTAACTTGTCGATTTTGTATTATTGGGAGTGTAAATGGCAGTGCCAAATTACTTTTGGCGGCCGTTCTGGTCAGTTTTGGCTCGATGCCCACTGGAGGTGATATCTTGGTGGTATTTGCCAAGGGGTAATTTGGTTTGGCGCTGTAGTTCGAGTCGATTTACTTTAAGATGTGGTGCAACGCAGTTGCGCAGATTAAAGTTCACCGTAGGTGAATTGACTCGAACGGTTATGTATATGGAAAGTTGCGTGTTTGTGTGCGAGGATTTTCCGAAGGAAAATCAGAAGCTAGCAAACAAAGCAACTCACATTGGTTAAGCTAAAAATAGCAATTTTTTATATACTTT
>NZ_JBLFEQ010000002.1:0-494240 GCF_047345125.1 Maribacter spongiae
ACATCTTCAGGATACCGAAGTTTGCGAACTATTTTTATCGGAGCCAAAGGCCCCCGGACGAGAAAATCGTGTTCGGGGACATGGCGATCGGCGGCCCTATGGTAAAGATCGCGAGCTACTGGAACGAAAACTCCCCTTTGCCCGTAAAGGTGTACAGCAACTGCGATGAAGTGGCCCTGTTCCTGAACGGGGAGATCGTGGACAGAAAAAAAATGGAAAGGGACCGATATTCCACACATTTGGAATATCCGCCCTATGTTTTCGATATAAAAACGTTCAAAAAAGGGAAACTTGTGGCCATGGGCTATATCAACGGGGAGAAAGTTTGTGAAGATAAAGTGGTAACATCGGGCGGGGCCCGACAATTGGCACTTGAACTGGATATGGAACATATTGCCCCGGCGGACAACGACATTGTCATTCTGCATGCAAGGGTGCTCGATCAATATGGGAATATGATCCATGATGCCAATGATGAGGTCAATTTTTCCGTTATGTCGGGCAATGCAGAGCTTATAGGTGAAAATCCTGTAAAGGCAAAAGCGGGAATTGCATCGATTCTAATGAAAATCGCAAATAAAGAAAAGCCCATACAAGTCGTGGCAAGCACCCCTACTCTAGATAGTAGTATTATAGAACTCACCCAATAATAAAAGCGGTTAAAGTATGATTAAAATATAAAGGCGAGAATGCTAAAAGTACTAGCCGTAATTATTTTTTCCATATGAAATTCTTAACTTATTCACCTTTGTCTCAATTCATGTAAATTTACCATTATACTCCAAAGCCAATTTTCAACGTTTTTAATGACTGGAAATAAAAATAATTTAACCCAAAGAATCCTAAGTGTAATAGGTGATTTTGAACCCGACAAGCATATAAATCCTAAGGTTATTTATCAGATTACAAATGAGTATATAAAAGACGGGGTACGATTTCAGAAACTTGATTTATTAGTTGATTCAGATGATAAAGTGCCGTGTTATCTTTTAACTCCAATTAATTTAAAAGATAAAGTACCGGGCATTTTGTGTTTGCATCAAACAACAGTAGATAAAGCCATAGGTATAGAGGAAGTTGTTGGTAACCAAGGGAATTTAAATTTCTCTTATGCTTTTGAATTGGCAAAAAAAGGATTTGTGACAATATCTCCAGAATATCCTTTTTTTGGTGATTATTCTATTACAGAAGATAGGGTTTATTCGGAGTTTGGTTATGAAAGTGTTAGTATGAAAGGGTTGATGAATCATATGGCCGCACTAAACCTTCTAGAGAGTTTGTCTTTTGTCAATTCTTCAAAACTTGGATGTATCGGACATTCTTTAGGAGGAACAAATGCCTTGTTACTTACCCATTTTGATAAGAGAATTAAAATTGCCGTAATCAGTGCTGGATTTACGACTTTTGAAAAGTATGCAGCCATGCAAAAAAGTGGCGATTTATCTAGATGGGCATTACGAGATAAATACATGCCTAACGTTTTTTTAAAATATAAGAACGACCCCGCACGAATGCCCTTTGATTTCCCAGAACTTTTAGCATCACTCAGCCCAACTCCCTTGTTCGTTAGCACTCCAACTGAAGATGAAATATTTGATTATTCAGGGGCATTGTTATGTGTAAACAATGCTCAAAAAAAGTATTCCGAAAAAGCCGACTTATCTAATTTTGAACATTATTCTCCAAGAACAAAACATGATTTCCCTGAAAAAATCAGAGCAAGAGCATATTCTTTTATTCATAAAAATTTAAACTAATTAACAATGGAAATTGATGTTATTAATATTCTTGTTGCATTTGTATCGATAATGTTAACCGGCTTTCTATCAATATATCTTTATAGAAAACAGAATAAAAAGTCAAATGAACAAATAAATGAGATTAATGAACGAGCAAAAAAACAATTGGTCGAGGCCAACGAAAGAGCAGAAAAACAATTGGCAGAAGTCAGTAAAAAAGCAGATGAACGACTGGACAAAGTAAATAATGGAGTTGATTTTTATCCAATCAGGGAAGGCTCGATAAACCACAATTTTTATAACCATTTTGAAAGGGTAATCAAGCAAGCAAAAGAAGATATATACATCACCGGCAGAGGTCTTAACATGGATAGCAGGGATAAAAAAATTGCAGAAGATTATATAAAATCATTCAAAAATTCATTATCAAATAATAGTGGATTAATGATTACAAGAGTTCAATATGGAGAAAACGCAAGTGAAGATTGGTATAGTGAGTTTAAAGAACTTTGGCAAAAATTCCCTAAACAATTACATTTTTATGTATTGGACGATTCTTCTAATCACGATATTTTACATGTAGCCACAATAGATCATCAGGATAGTGAAAATTGTGTAACCGAAATAATGCTACCTACAAAAAAAGATGTGGAAGACAAAGAAAAGGAAATAGCCGGATCAGCTATTTTTGTTCAAAAGAATATAGACTTAGCAATAAGCATTAAAAATAGGATAAAATCCATTATTCCTAAATGCAAAAAAATCGATACGATTGAAAAATGGGAAGAATTGATAAATAAACAGACTGTTTAAATCACCCCAACCAATATTTAATCTGATTTTTGATCAAACTCGTGCTTTCTATAATTTTCTTTTCTATACAATATAAATGCCTGTTAAATTGATATTGGATATGGTCATTTACTTCCAATATCGTTAATCTATCTTAAAAATTAATGTAGTAAATAACCGTATTTGGGCGTTAGTTTAGATTCACATTCAATAAAGAAGCCATTGATGTAATCTGAGAATCAATCAGTTTTACTTTTAAAATGCAGAAAGAACTTTTGCCCATCAAGGATTTCCATACATTTTTACAAGTTCCATTTAAAATTTCCAAAAATGACATTTGTCATGTTTTATCTTATTTCCTGCATTTATATTTGAACGATTAAATGGATAAATCCAGTAAACCCTATAAAAAACGTTATTGGATTTTCCTAAAAACATATTGTTGTTCAATCCATGATAAACTAAAATTATAAAAAGGTATTTCCAACTGAATCCTAGGGGTTAAGGGCCGTAACCGAATTTATATCTTAGTATTATGCCTAAGCATCGATAAACCTATGAAACAATGCTACTCCAAGATTCTTTTTTTGCTGTTCATATGTTCATTTGCAACCGCACAAGTAACGATCAATGCAGAACTAAGACCTCGATTTGAATTCCGACACGGTTTTCAAACCCTGTTCCTGGAAAATATAGATCCCGCTGCTTTTATTTCTCAGCGTACTCGGTTAAACGCTGACTATAAAAAGGAATACCTCAACTTCTATTTAAGTGTTCAGGATATACGTTGGGGTGACGTTCCGCAATTGAACAGAGCGGACCGCAATGGGTTTGCCGTGCATCAGGCCTGGGGAGAATCACGATTTACCCCGGAACTTTCCTTGAAATTGGGAGGGCAGGTCTTGAATTATAATGATCAGCGTATTTTTGGTGGGGTAGCATGGGCACAACAGGCACGCAGCTATGATGTGTCTTTATTCAAATACCACAAAAACAGATCTCGTTTCCATCTGGGTGCCGCCTTTAATCAGGATGGGGAATCAAATACGGGAAATACGCTTACTATAGCAAATACGTACAAAAGCATACAATATGCCTATTAAAAGCTATCTGGCACATCCGCATGACGGTAAAAAAGAGTACCTTATACAGGCATTAAGTGCTATGGACGAATGTGAGGTCTTACCCGCAGAAAACAAGGATGTATTGATTCTTGTTACCGAGACGAATTCACGACAGGAAGAAGATATTTTAAAAGAAAAACTAGAATCCATTCCCAGTTTAAAATTACTGGCCATGGTTTCGGGCTTTGACACTCCTAAAACATAAAGTACTATGTACCGATCAATTCATACCAATAGAAGAAGTTTTATTAAAAAAATGGCAATGCTATCGGCTATGACCGCCGCTGCGGGCATGTTTCCGGGAATCATTTTTGCCGACGAACAGGAAAGGGGGATTCCCTCCGATGCAAACCTGGATTGGAAAAAAGCACCCTGTAGATTCTGCGGTGTAGGCTGTGGTGTACTCATAGGTACAGAAAATGGAAAAGCGGTTGCGGTAAAAGGAGATCCCAAATCCCCCGTAAATAAAGGACTGTGTTGTGTTAAAGGTTACCATTCCATCATGGCCCTATACGGTAAGGATAGATTAACAAAGCCTTTGGTCAAAAAGAACGGGAAATACGTGGAAACCTCCATGGATGAGGCATTAGATTTAATCGCCTCCAAAATGCAGGAAACCATTAAAGACCATGGCAAAGATGCCGTTTCCATTTATGGTTCGGGGCAATGGACAATTCCGGATGGATATGTAGCATCAAAATTGTTCAAAGGCTGTATCGGGACCAATAATGTTGAAGCCAATGCCCGTTTGTGTATGGCCACGGCAGTTACCGGTTTCCTTACCTCGTTCGGACTGGACGAACCCATGGGTTGCTATGAGGATATTGATCATGCCGATACATTTGTGCTATGGGGCAATAACATGGCGGAAATGCACCCCGTGTTGTTCTCCCGCTTATTGGACCAACGGTTAAAACGGGGCGTTAAGATCATTGATTTTGCCACACGGACCACCAGAACCAGTATGGCCGCCGATAAATCCATCATTTTTAATCCCCAGACCGATTTGGCCGTGGCCAACGCCATTTGCTATGAAATAATCCGTAATGGTTGGATACATACCGAATTCGTCAAGGAACATTGCAATTTTAAAAAAGGCCTGACGAATATGGGGTATGGCCTGGAGGATAAGTATAAGTTTACCGATAAACCCGAAGCCATAACCTTTGAGGATTATAAAAAGTTCCTAGAAGATTATACCCCGGAAAAAGTATCGCGATTATCCGGAGTTTCCGTAAAGGATATCAAATACCTGGCGGCCCATTTTGGCGACCCCAATAAAAAAGTAATGTCCTTATGGTGTATGGGCATGAACCAGCATTCAAGGGGTACTTGGGTAAACAATCTGGTCTACAATATACATTTGCTGACGGGAAAAATTTCCAGTCCCGGCAACAGTCCGTTTTCTTTGACCGGGCAACCCAGTGCCTGCGGAACCGTACGGGAAGTAGGTACGCTTACCCATAAATTGCCCCATGGAGTGGTCATGAACAAAGAACATCGCGCCTTTGCGGCAAAAATATGGGACGTCCCCGTAGAAAATATCCCGGCCAAGCCCACCTATCATACCGTAGAAATGTTCAGGGCACTGGATAGGGGCGATATTAGATTTATGTGGATACAGGTGACCAATCCAATGGTCACCATGCCCAAATTAAAGCGTTATAGGGACGGTGCCAAAAAAGAAGGACGCTTTATCGTGGTCTCCGATATTTACCCGACCCCCACAACGGACATTGCCGATGTGGTACTACCCTCGGCCATGTGGATAGAGCGTGAGGGGATGTACGGCAATTCCGAACGCCGTACCCAGTATTTTGAACAGATGCTGGAACCGCCCGGTGAGGCCATGAGCGATACCATGCAACTATTGGAGGTTGCCAAACGCATGGGCTTTGAAAAACAATTTTATTATAAGAAAGAAACCCATATTGAAGAAATTTATAACGAATACCGAAAACACCATGAAGGCAAGAAACACAATATGGCGCCTTTGGAGGTATTAAAATCACAACCGGGCGCTTTATGGCCCTATGTAGACGGCAAATCCACAAAATGGCGTTTTAATGCCAAATACGATCCGGCGTGTTCCAATGGAAAAGACTTTCATTTTTATGGCAAAAAGGACGGCAAAGCGGTCATATGGCAACGCCCCTATGAACCGGCGGCGGAAGAGCCCGATGCGGAATATCCTTTTTGGTTGGGCACGGGCCGTGTGGTAGAACATTGGCATACCGGTTCAATGACCCGAAGAATACCCGTACTGCACCAGGCAATGCCGCATGCATATGTAGAATTGAACCCCGGTGATGCCGAACGTCTGCAAATACGAACGGGAGACAAGGTAAAATTAACGACTAGAAGAGGGGAAATAACACTTCCCGCTTCCGTAAATGAACGGGGCGTTCCGGCACCAATGCAGGTGTTCGTACCCTTTTTTGATGAGAACATGCTCATTAACGACATCACCCTGGATTCGTTTTGTCCTATTTCCAAAGAACCCGATTATAAAAAATGTGCGGTTAAGGTAGAAAAGGCATAAAGCATGAAAAGAGCTGTAATTTTGTCCATATTAGCGTTACTGTCCATAGGTTTTCTGATCAATTGGATCTATAGCTATGAAAAAGGCAGGGAAGATGCCTACATCCCTATTTCCAAAGACAAAGAACTCCCGATCATCCCATCGGAAAGTGCCGTTTTTGAACGTTCGGGATTCGCCCTGGAGTATTTGAATATGCCCATGGACGAAAACCATCAAAGGACATTGGATACCTATTATGAAAATAGGGCCTATCCCGGTGCCCCGCCCAGTATTCCACATCCTGTTAAAGAGAAATTGGGGATGGGCGGCGTTACGTGCCTGCAATGTCATCAAAATGGCGGTTTTGTAGAAAAATTCAATGCATACGCACCGGTTACGCCACACCCGGAAATGATAAACTGCAAACAGTGTCATGTAGAACAACGGACCCGATCGCGTTTTAAGGCCACCCATTTCTATAAAAAACCTGCTCCCATTGTTGGGACGAACAACGCTTTGCCCGGTAGTCCGCCCGTAATTCCACATCAACTCCAGATGCGCGAGAACTGCCTGTCCTGCCATGCAGGTCCGGGCGCCGTAAAGGAACTGCGTATAGATCATCCTGAACGCATAAACTGTCGCCAATGCCACGTACCCCGAAAACGTCAATATGAAAATATAGAATTGTTCGTACGCACAAATTCAACAACCAATGATTAAACAGAGTATCCTATCCATATTCATCTTACTTTTCTGCCTATGTTCCTGTGGACATAAAGAGGGGGAATACCATAGCTTAAAGGAAAAGATAGAAGAGGAAGGAAAAAAATATCATGAAACAGATATCTCTTCCGAGACCTATATAGGGGATATCAAAACGATAGAGATCACCGAAGGTGAACATACCTTTCTAATCCCCGAACGCAAAAGCCAAATAAAATCATACGCCTGTACCGAATGCCATACAAAACCATTGGCAGCACTGCAAAATACCAAAACGGGGCAAAAAGCGCACTGGGATATGCAAATAAACCATGCCAATGAAAATGCCATGAACTGTGCCACATGCCACAATGGAAAGGACATGGATAATTTGAACAGTCTAACGGGGAACACGGTCGATTTTAATAAGAGCTTTAAACTATGTGCCCAATGCCACAGTCCACAGTTCGAAGACTGGAAAGGCGGTGCCCATGGGAAAAATATTGGCGGGTGGGCCAAACCCCGGGCAGCCATGACCTGTGTAAATTGTCATAATCCGCACGAGCCGCAAATTGCACCAAAATGGCCCGAACGGTTCAATACCCGAAAAGTTAAGGAACGGGAATAAGAAATTACCATCAATACACAACACAATAATAGAACTATGAGCGAGAAAAAGAAATGGTTTACATTGGATCTGGGACTCAATAACAAGAAACCGGGGGCAAATAGTTGTGGATGTGGAAAAACTGCTGGAGGCTGCAAATCCCACGGTACGCCCTCACCGGGGAATCATCAACATTCCATTACGGCGGAAGAATTTGATGCCGCTGTGGAGGAGGCTATGATCGAAGAAACCGGAAAGGACGGTTTTCAACAGGTTTTTGATGTAAAGATGGACAGACGGAGCGCCTTTAGAAAGCTTACCGCCAGTTTATTGGTCGGGGCCGGGGCCGTACAAACCTCCTGCAGCCTGGTTGCCGGGGAAGAGTCCAAGGAAAAGGCACAAATTGATTGGGAAGAACAGTTTAAGGGCAATTATAAGTTAATGACCCAAGAAGAACGAAAGGCCACAGTTGACCGGTTGGTACGTTCCTATCAACTTCGAAAAAAACAAAATATTAAAATGGCGGCGACAGATGCATCAAAAGATGTGCTCTTCGGCTATGCCTTTAATATCTCAAAATGCCAGGGCTATATGGATTGCGTAAATGCCTGTGTCAAAGAAAACAATCAGGACAGGAATTCAGAAATGCAGTACATCCGTATTCATGAAATGAAGGACGGCGAAGGTTTTAAATTTAATGAAGCCGATGACAATTACTATCATGAAGTACCGGCAGCGGGGCATTTTTATATGGGGACCCAGTGCTTTCATTGTGACAATCCGCCCTGTGTAGATGTGTGTCCCGTAGAAGCTACGTGGCGGGAAGAAGATGGGCTTGTGGTCATTGATTACGATTGGTGCATTGGGTGCAGGTATTGCATGGCGGCCTGCCCGTACGATGGCAGGCGTTTCAATTGGAGTAAACCGGAGGTGCCGGAAAAGGAAATAAACAAAAACCAGCACTATCTGGGCAATAGGATGCGTAAAAAGGGCGTAATGGAAAAATGTACTTTTTGTGTACAACGTTCCAGGGCCGGTAGGGATCCGGCCTGTGTCGAAGCCTGTCCTACCGGTGCCAGGATCTTTGGAAATCTCTTGGATCCAGACAGTACGATCAGATGGGTACTCGAAAACAAAAAGGTATTCCGTTTAAAAGAGGACTTGGGTACCGAACCCAAATTCTGGTATTTCATGGACTAAACCAAAGATTCCGTAGCGTAAAAAATAAACCACTATGGATTTAAATTCCATAGTTTTAATATAAAGAATGAAATTCCTTTTAAGCATAATTTGTCATTCCGAACGAGGTACGAAGAGGAATCCTATTATTATCGAGATTTCTCGTCACTCGTTCCTCCCTCTGTCGAAATGGCAAGTATTCTTTAAAATTTATGAAAACTAAAGTAACTGCAACGAATCTCGATAGCTATCGGGAGCAGGGTTTTAACTTTTAACTAGATAATAAAAGAATGAATACATTAAGGGCTTTTACAAGCATGATCAGGGACAGTTTTGATTACATTACCCATGGCTCAAAAACCTATCATATCTGGATGATTTTCTTAACGGTGATCATGCTCGTTGGCATGTATTGCTATTCCATTCAATTGGATGAGGGTCTAAGTGCTACGGGAATGACAGATAGGGTGAGTTGGGGGCTTTACATTTCCAACTTTACGTTTTTAGTGGGTGTGGCGGCAGCGGCCGTAATGCTGGTAATGCCTACCTATGTCCTACATGATATTGATTTTAAACATGCCGTGCTGATCGGTGAGGGGCTTGCCGTGGCGGCATTGCTCATGTGCCTTGCCTTTGTAATCGCGGATATGGGAGGGCCATCCGTATTATGGCATATGATACCGGGTATAGGCGTATTTAATTTTCCCAGTTCTATGTTGGCTTGGGACGTAATCGTGCTTAACGGATATCTTTTTATCAATATTACCATTCCCCTATATATCCTCTTTCGCCATTACCAGGGTAAGGATGCCAATCCAAAAGTATACATTCCCGGTGCTATCCTATCCGTATTATGGGCCGTGGGCATACATTTGGTCACCGCATTTTTATATGAAGGATTACAGGCCCGTCCGTTCTGGAACAATGCATTGCTGGGACCAAGGTTTTTAGCGTCCGCCTTTGCGGCGGGACCCGCTCTTATCATATTGGTCCTGGCGATAATCCGTTCCTTTACAGCATTTAAAATAGAAGACAGGACCATCAGAAAAATTGCCATGATCGTGGTGGTGGCGGCCCAAATAAATCTGATTATGCTGGTCTCCGAGCTGTTCAAGGAATTTTATGCCCCCACCCACCATAGTGAAAGTGCCTATTACCTGTTTTTTGGATTGGAGGGAAAAACGGCCCTGCTCCCCTGGATATGGACGGCCATTCCATTAAATGTATTGGCCACCGTTTTATTGACGTTCCACAAGCTCCGCAACAATTTTAAAGTGTTATACTTTTGCTGCTTTATCCTGTTTGTGGCCATTTGGATAGAAAAAGGTTTTGGACTGATCGTTCCCGGTTTTATACCCGGCCCTTATGGAAAAATAGCCGAATATACCCCTACGGGCGTTGAAATTGGCGTTACCCTGGGCATTTGGGCAATGGGCGCCTTTATCTTTACGATGCTGGCAAAAACCTCCATTGGTATTGAGTTGGGCAAACTCAGGTATAAGAAAAAAGAAGTTTTGGAATCGGAAACGGTATAAAGTCGTTCCAAGATATAAACGGATGGTCATAAAGGGACACCTAATTAAGTTGACCGACCGATAAATTAGTATTTAAAATTCATGGATGCCGATAAAAAAGTGATGAAACCATAAACAATTATACCAGTTTGATTTTAAAATGTCATATTCCTAATTTGAATTATTTTTTGTTCAGATGAGACATTTTAGAGTTGAATTGGTATTACATCCGGTCTAAAAACAAGAAATAGCAACAGATGAAAATTAGAATAAAAGGAAACTCGATCAGATATAGGTTGACGAAAACAGAAGTAGAAACCTTAAGTAAAAAAGGACGCTATTCGGAAAAAACGAAAATTGGTGATCAAACGTTTCATTATACGGTATGTGCGGATGCCAACAAAACACATCTTGATGCCGCCTTTGCCGATAATACCATTACGTTGTCCGTGCCAAAAAAAGATACCCTTGAATGGCCCGGTAATGAACAGGTGGGCTTTCAACATACCGTAGTTTTGCCAAATGGGGGAAAACTTTCTTTGTTATTGGAAAAAGATTTTGTCTGTATGGATGCCACTTTAGAGGACCAATCCGATAATTATCCCAATCCGAAGCTCGATCAAAACATTTCTTGACCGAATTAAGGCAACCACATTCCAAGACCCATAATATCCATTTTTAGGGTTTGTTTTTTTGTATAAAAGGCAACTATTTGATATCAATACAGGGGAGCATATCATCTTTTGGAATCAAATATTGATAAGTGCAACAAAAATATATCCAATACATTTCATATTGAGCATATCAATTCGCAATAGGGGATTATTGAACCCATCCTGTTAGGAGCATATACATCTATCGTACTCCTTCTAATTCCCATGTCAAATATTCCGTATCGGAATAAAAATCATTAATCGTGTAATAAATGTTCTTTTTAAGCATCTAAAACAATATATGCCGATAGACATTAACGAAATTACCCATCATTATAAATCAAAGATATTCCAGACTTGTCTGGGATACACAAATGATATTGAGGAAGCCAATGATTTAACCCAGGAAGTCCTGATTCGTATTTGGAAAGGAATCAAGAATTTTCGTGAGGATTCAAGTCTTAGCACATGGATTTATAGGATAACCGTAAATACATGTTTGATGTTCCATAGAAAAAACAAAATGAAAAAAATTTCATTTAATGATGTTAATGAATCCTTATTGGACAACGTTCAAAATCTAAGTTATGAGAACGAAGAATTGGAACAACTTAATGACTTAATTTCCAAGTTGAGCGTAAAAGACAGACTAATTATTATTCTGTACCTACAGGATTTATCTTATAAGGATATTTCTGATATAACAGGTATTTCTATCAACTACGTCGGTGTTAAAATTAATAGAATCAAGAAACTATTGTCGAATCAAATGAACAAATTATGAAAGATTTGAAATCAATCTGGAATACGATAAATGATATTCAATTGAAAAAAGTTGAGTTTACAGATGTCAATAAATCCAATGATATTTTTTCAAGACTAGAGAAAGAGGAAAAATTGAGGAAAAGCTATTTTATTTGGATTATTTTATTGGTCCTGACCACCATGTCATTCTTTTCATGGATAATCTATGATACAAGTGGAGTTTTTGGACTAAATCAAGGAATAGGAGTGTGCTCAATTACCGTAGGCAGTATTCTAATAGTGTATCTTGCCCAACTCGTTAAAATACCATTAAACGAATATAGGTATCAACAAACGTCTATTGAATTCTTATTGGTGGTCAAAGAAAAACTATCAAAAAGAAGGCGGTTTCTTATAGGTGGTATTTCCCTACAATTGATTTTCTTGATTATCGGACTACATTTACTGATTTTCCCAAATTTCCATTCAGTTGGCACCCAGGCGGCCCTAGGCTTATATTATGGCACCATGCTTGCTTTGGCCGGTTCTGGTATTGGCATTACAGTGGCCTGCTATAATGCTTATTACAAGCCAATTCTTGAACGAATCAAAGTTTTTCTAAATGAATGATCAATCAATTCCACCGGTTTTTAATCGAATTGTTTTAATTTCCCTCTTTGGAACAACATATCAATTCATAATCAAAACCCAAATGAAAAAATATATCCCATTCCTCGTTATAATGCTCTACACCGTTGTTACGGTCGCCCAGCGTTCCAATACCAAGAACCTGGAGAAATTTACGGAACTCAAGGTTTATGACAGAATTATGGTGACCCTTGTAAAAAGCAATGAAAATAAACTGGTCATTACCGGGGACGACAAAGATGAGGTCGCTATTTCCCAAAAGGGCGATTTATTGAAAATTAAAATGGAATTCGATAATTTCCTGGATGGTAATGAGGCCAAAGCTACTTTGTACTATACGGAAGAGCTGACCTTGCTGGATGCCAATGAAAACGGCAAAATAATGTCCGACGAAGTTTTTAAGGCCTCTAGGGTCGAAATAAAAGGACAGGAAGGCGGGGTCATTAATTTAAAAGTGGACCTGGACCATGTGTACGTCCGCTCGGTATCCGGAAGCGAAATTAAGCTCACCGGCAAAAGTGTTTCACAAGAGATATCCGTTAATACCGGGGGAAAAGCCTATAATGAAGATTTGGACACCCAGGAAACAAAGGTTACCGTATTGGCCGGGGGACGGGCAGACGTAAAAGCGACGGATTTGGTAAAGGCCAAAGTGAAAGCAGGCGGTTCCATTTACATTTATGGCAATCCAAAAACCATTGAAAGGGATAAAGTTTTTGGGGGCAAGATAAAAGAAATGGATTGATATCAATTCTAATTTAAAATTAGCATAGAAGAAAAAGGGCAATTTAAGTCAGAAGCGGCATGGTTACTGGGCAATATCCGTTGCCCGAAAAGAAACCAGTTCCTCCGCTTGAAACCCGGGCGTAACCTCAATAGGATTACAACAGACCTCACAATCTTCAATATAGGTCTGCTGGGCTATGGAAGTGTCCAACAGCATGGATATTTCTTCCCAACAATATGGACATTGAAAAAAATGTTCGTGCATGACAGGCTATTCCTGATTTTTCCCGAGTGTCTTGAGTAACTGCTCCATGGTCATTTTTTGTATAAGGTTCTCCGCATTGGAACTAAAGACCCTTCGTTCTCTCAGTCTCACTATTAACTCGCCGTTTTCCGTTTCCAAAAACAATTGGGAAGCATCTTCCCTTATTTCTTCCAATCTTAAATCAAAGCGCTTTTTCATGGTAATGGCACCATCCCGATTGGAAAGGCTAAAACCGGCATAATCGAACAAGCGTTTTAGCCCGTTAAAAAAAATAAAACCGGTCCCGACCAAACTTGCCAGAGCAACATTAATAGCCAGGGAGAAGACATTGATCTCATTTCCGTTCATAAACATAGAAACCAAGGAGGCGATCCCGTAAATCCCTGTCAAAAAAACCAAGAGCCCTACGATTACCGATATACTGTCCGTGAGCAATGCCTTTGTGGTACGGGTCACTACTATGCCGTCTTCCTTGAATTGGGCCGAAAAACCAAAATCCGTGAGATAATCCAAATTCTTTATTTCTTCAAGCTTTTGTGCAATGGTCGCTTCAAGCCCACTCTTATTTACCGCAATACATCTCTTTTCAAAAGCTGTATTAAGCTCAAGCTGCGATTCAAAAGTCAACATCCTATGCTGATCTAAAAGCTCCAAAAGTTCGTTCTTCGATTTTTCGCTATACATTCCTTTCGCTTGTAGAGATTCCACATCCATCCCTTAAAATTCGATGTTCAGAAGCTGACCTGTAAGCTGCAATAGTTGCAACTCCGCTAATTTAGCATCATATTTGGCCAAATTCTTATTGGTTTGTGCATTCAATAGGTTTATCTGCGCCTGTCTAAACTCGATCGAGGTTATTCTCCCTAATTGAAATTGTTCCCTGGAACGCTCAAAATTATTTTCATTGGTCCGAACATTCTGTTCCTGTATCCTAAAGATATTGAGTCTATTCTCATATATGGCCAAAGCGTTCTTCATATCTCGATCAACTTCCAATACTATTTGTTTCTTTACCAATTCTTGATTTTCATAGGCGATTTTTGCATTTTTGACCCGCACTGAAGTTCCTCCGCCATCAAACAAATTCCATGTTAAATTTGCTCCCAGGGCAAGACTGTTGACCGTTGAATTCGTCCCCGGGAAAACTGTCCCGGACAAGAAGGCGGAAGGCGGGTTCTGATTCCTGTTCCAACCATACGATCCGGAAAGACCAATGGTGGGCAAATACCCTGATCGGTTCACTTTAACATCATAGGCATTGATATTCAGGTTCCGCTCTGTTTGTAATATGGCCACATTGTTTGTGGTAGCCCGCCCCACAAATTCGTCCAATTTTAATTTTGGGATAAAATCAATGATCGTATCCACTTGATAAACCTCATTCAAGTTTTGATTTAGTACAACGTTTAGATCACGTCTGGCATTGGCCAATTGTTGTTGTGTATTCAACAGATTAATGCTATCATTGGTAACGTCTACCTGTGCGTTCAATATATCCAATTTTGTGTTCTGACCGTATTCAAAAGCGTATTCCGATCGGGTTATACGTTGTTTGGAAACTTCCAAGGCCTGTTGTTGTACGTTCCTATTTTCGGTTAATCTGGCAATTTCAAAATAAATACTGAACATTTGTAGCATTGTATTTTCTATGGTTTCCCTTGCCTGTAAACTACTTAACCGATATTGTTCCTTAAGCTTTTTAAAATCATAGCGTCTACCAAGGCCATCAAATAATACATAATTAAGACTTAGGGCGGCATTATACCTTTGGCTTTCCGCATTTTCCAAAGAGATATCGGGTCTTGGATTTCCGGTATCGTCCAATTGGCCGGGAAATTCCGTGTTTGTATCGTTGCGGTTATAGGCAGCGCCCGCAGTTCCTGTTAGGGTAGGTAAATACCCGGAATTTAAGATACCTTTATTATTTTCGGCGATCACCACTTGGTTTTTAGCCACTAAAATCCCAAAATTATGCTTCAACATCTTGGCAACGGCTTCTTCTTTGGAAAGTAATTGTTCCTGGGCCGTAAGGGTCAAAAATGGTATGACCAAAAATGTAGATAAAAGTCGTAATCCTATCATTCCGTTATTCCTTCCAATTCTTTTTTTGCTACTTCATTTTTTTCAGGTATCTCCAATTCTGAAGCGTAATTATTGCCAATGATCGTTTCTTTATTCTTTTGACCTTCCAAATAAAATCCTTCCTTTTTTTCTTTGATGGCACGCTCCACTTCTTCTTTGGTAATATTATGGCCATAAGCCAACAACATTTTTTTGGATTTTAATGTATTGCTGAAGGACAGGAATAAGGGCAGCATAATTAATGTCAATACCGTTGCTATGCCGATCCCGTATGCAATGGAAATGGCCATAGGTTTTAAAAACTGGGCCTGCCTGCTTGTTTCCGCCATTAACGGGGCCAGTCCGGCTATGGTCGTAACGGATGTAAGGAAAATGGCCCTGAACCTGGATTTGCCCGCTTCATAAATAGCGGCATCAAAAGTCATTCCTTCACGGAGATTGGTATTGAATTTACCGATGAGCACCAGTCCGTCATTCACCATAATCCCTATTAATGCGATAATACCCAATAACGAAAGTACATTGATAGGAAAATCATGGATCCAATGCCCCCAACCTACAGCGGTTAGACTAAAGGGTACCAATAAAAGCAGCATTAAAGGTTGACTGAAGCTCCTAAAGGTAAACGCAATAGTGATGTAGATAAGAAACAATACCGAAAGACCTACCATTTTCAATGATTTTGTCAGTTTACCCACTTCCCTGTTTTGGCCTTCATAAGAGGGGGTAACGGTGGGGTATTTAGACTGTATTTCCGGCATTATTGCATTTTGAATCTCTGCCATGATATCCGTTGGGCTATCTTTGGGGTTCTTAAGATCGGCGGAAACCTGTATCTCGCGTTGTCCTTCCAATCGGTTAATGGCCACATCTCCCCGGGCTATGGTGTAATCCGCAATTTCCTTTAAGGGAATCCTGCTTCCATTGGGCGTGACTATCCTCATATCGTCCAAATCGGAAATAGAAGATCTACTGGTCCTGTCATAACGCACCCATACCCGTATCTCATCCTGTGAACGCTGAAACCTTTGTGCCTGTGTACCAAAGAAACCGGCCCGTACCTGATTCATGACGGTTCTTAGGTCCAATCCCAGTAAATAGGCACTTTCTTTTAGTTCCAAGCGAATTTCCTTGATTCCGGCGGGGTCGTTATCTTCAATATCCTTAAGGGCGGTATTGTTTTTAAGGGCGGTTACGAGTTCTGTCTTGGCCGCTTTCAATTCCTGGATATTATTGCCCAAAAGGGAAACGGATACCGGGGAGCCACCAAAATTACCCCCGGAGCCATAAACAAGGCTTTCTACTCCCACAACAGGCCCTACAAGTTCCCTAAGTCTGTTGGTCACCAAACTTGAAGCAATCTCATCCGGTCTTTCTTCACCGGGAAGCAGGTTAATGGTCAAAGTAGCAGCGGACGAACCCGGACCAAGTCGCTTGATCATATTTTCAAAAAGAACCTTATCCGTTCCTTTTAAATACTTTTCCGTGAGTTCCTCATTTACGACAACGGCCTTGTCCTCTATCATACCAATAATGGAGTCCGTTATTTTTTCATTGGTCCCATTGGGCATTTGAAGTTCTACACGAACACGATCACTGGCAATCCTCGGAAAAAAGGACGTTCTAATTATGCCACCCCCAATGGACCCCATGGTGAGTATTAGGGCTCCCGCAAAGAAACTAAATGCAAGTACCTTATGATCCATGGCAAAACGCAGCACCGGGCCATATAGGTTATCCCTCATCCAGGCCATGGACCGATCACCTAATTCATTAATGATACGAAGTTTGGCAAACGCATTGGCCAAGCCTTTTTTAGGTTTTTTATCCACGGGCCGCAATGCCTTGGAATGTGCCAGATGCGCCGGCAATATAATCAGGGCCTCCACCAAGGAAACGACCAAGGTCAATATAACGATGACAGATACCTCACTAAAGAACTCGCCTATTCTACTGTCTAGGAACAAGAAGATGGAAAATGCCAAAATGGTGGTTATAATAGCCGATAAAATAGGGGGGAGTACCTCCATGGTGCCGTCTATGGCAGCCTGGACCGGTGATTTGCCCTTTTCATAATGTTGATAGATGTTCTCCGCAATGACAATACCGTCGTCTACCAAAATACCTATAACGATAATCATTCCAAAAAGGGAAAGGACATTGATCGTAACATCAAAAAAGCCTGCAAAAATAAACATTCCCAAAAAGGCTATGGGAAGCCCAAAAGCTACCCAAAAGGCCAAACGTGTATTTAGGAACAACGAGAGAAATATCAGTACCAAAATCATGCCCATAACGGCATTTTCCGTCAATAGTTGGGTACGCTGTACAAGCGTGGTGGAAAGGTCCGAGACCACATCCAGTTTTATATTGTTATACTTTTGATTAAAATCGGCTATATACTCCTTAACTTTTTCCGCAGAACCGATCAAATCTTCGGTATTGGTACTGGTAATGGTCATATTTACCGAAAGGTCATCGTTAAAATAACTGGCATTGGGCGTTTCGGAAAATCGGTCTCTAATGATGGCCACGTCCTTAAGGTGAACCGTACTTCCTGAGACATTGGCCCGCACGATCAAATTGGAAAGTTCATCTCCATAATAAGAACGATTGTTAGCCCTTATCAGGTATTCCTCAGTATCTGTCTTTATGTTTCCCCCCGTTACCAATATATTGGCATTGCCAACGGCCCGCGCTACTTCCGCAAATGAAATGCCATAGGCCAAAAGGCTGTTTTCATTTACGGCGATCTCTATTTCTTCCTGTGGATATCCCGTAATCTCTATCTGGGAAATACCATCAATAGCCCTAAGGTCGTTCTCAATTTGTCTTCCTACGTTTTTCAAGGTAACCAAAGGGATATTTTCCCCGCTTATGGCAAAACTTATGGTCTGGCGGATAGTCTCCCGCTTGGATACGATCAATGGTTCCATACCGGTAGGAAAGGTAGGTACACGATCTACGGCATTTTTGACCTCCAAGAGCATAAAGTCGATATCCCGACCTTTTTCGATCTCAACATTTATGCTCCCATTATTTTCCTTAGAGGTAGATGTTACCCGATCTACACCCTCCAATCCTTTGAGGTTGTCCTCTATCTTAAGTACGATACCTTCTTCAACCTCTTGTGGAGAGGCCCCGGGATAAGTAATATTAATCGTTATATTCTTTGAATCCGTAAGTGGGAAAAAAGAGGATTTCAATGATTTGGCACCTACAATGCCAAAAAGGGCAAAGGCAATGATCACCACGTTCACCGCAACATGATATCGAATAAAATATTCAATTAATTTCCGCATCACCTTTTAGATTTGGGCCGCTCATTTTCATAGACCTTCACCGTCATACCGACATATGCACCTATGAGGGGCCTGGACATTATCGTTGTGCCGTCGGTCACATTTTTGAGTACTACACGCTTATCCGAAAAATAAACGGGATCCACTGTGATCACATCCAAAATAGAATCCCTCACGACAAATATCTTATTTCCTTCCAATAACAGGTTCCTATCTATTTCTATAGCGTTTTGCTCCTCCTTTGCATTCAAATAGGCCCCCAAATACATCCCTTCCCTTAACTCTTCGTCCGTGACCTCTATGTAAGCCTTGATCGTCTGCGTAGCTTGATCTATTCTACCGTTGACCCGGGCAACCTTGCCCCTATATTCTTTTTGCCCTTCCAAGGTCGTTAGCGTTACATCTTCCCCGATCTTTAATAGGTTGCTATATGTTTTACTTACGGAAACCTCGAGTTCATAAACATCCGGATTAATAAATTCTCCCAGTTTTTGCCCGGAACGGACCAGGGTCCCTTCCGTTACCAATGTTTCGGTAAGAATTCCATTAAAAGGAGCAGAAATGCGATATTTGGAAAGGCGTTGTTCCAGGTTCCTTACATTATAATACCCTGTAAGAATTCCTCTTCCGGAAATAAAAAATTTTTCATTTTCCGTGGTCATTTTAGGCAAAGTAGGTGTGCTTTTGGACAGGTCAAAATTGTTAAGATAGGCTTGCCATTTAGGAAAAATATCCGGATAATCCAGGCGTAGGTCCGGCATTATCGAAGTTAATTGATTGTACAAATTACTTTTTGCCGATTGTACGCTGGCCGTATACTCGGAAGCATCGATATGTATGATCGTCTCCCCTGCCCGATAAGATTGCCCTTCCTTAAACCATTTATTTCCCTGCTTGAAAACACCTTGTACTTCTGCAAAAAGTGCTACTTTTTGTTTTGCGGAGAGATTGCCATTTGCGGTCACTACAATAGGTACCGTACCATTTTTTACTACTTTGGCAAAAACGGTCTTAACCGCCTTTTGGGCCTTAGGCCTCAAACTTTTTTTATTTTCCACTATGGCCTTGGCCATAAAGAAAGAGGCTACAATAAGGAGAAACCCTAGAATGGTCGTAACAATTTTTCTCATAAAGGGACAGCTATTTGTTCGTTGTTTCTAACATAAAATTTGCCTGGATCTTCTTTAAAAGTGATATCATTAATGTTTTGTCCTCTTTACTAATTTCGTTTTCCATAACATTTATGACCTTTTGGATTATTGGTCTTGTCCGTTCAAAAAGCACTATTCCTTTAGGAGTAAGGAAAACCTCGTTATTCCTTTTATCTTCCTTACTTTGAATCCTCCTTATGTATTCCTTAGCTTCCATTTTACGAAGTAATCTTGCCAGTGAAGATTTATCGCGAAATGTTAGGGTAGCCAGTTCATTTTGGTTAATACCATCCTGTTCATATAGTTTTTTAAGTATGATCATCTGCTCTTTGGTAAGATCCAAGCCATGATCATTAAACGCTTCTTGCAAATGATAATCTACAATTTTCATTGTTCTACCGAGCCAGGGGCCTATGGAAGTTTCAAAATCGATATCAAAAAAATTAACGGTTACAAGGCGAAACTAGTAAAAACCATATTAGTTGCACATGCAACCAACGTTAAATAAATCATAAAAACCTATAGTGTATTGCAAAACAAAATAGAGGTCCCCATGGAACCTCTATTTTCACCAAACTAACTAAAAGTGTAAACTACTCTTAATCTTCTATATCATCCTCGAACTTTGTATCGGCCATTCTGGTCCTATTAAAGTCGATATCCTTAAACTCAATATTTCGATCTTCCTTGTCATAGTCGAACACCAAAAACTCCCTGGTCTCCATCAGTTCTAAATTCTTAAAAGAATCAAATTTATTGTTCTGTATCTGCAAGATTTCCAAACTTGCCAATTGCCCAAATTCACTGGGAATTTCTCCATTCAATTTATTATTGGCCAATACCAGCTCTTTCAATTTTTTTAATTTGCCCATCGCATTGGGTATTGCCCCTTCTATACCATTCTCAAAAAGCCCTAGGGTTTCCAACTGGGTAAGTTCGCATAAGGTATTGGGTATAACACCTTTTAAGGCATTACTGGAAAGGTTCAATACTTTTAATTTTTTAATGTTACCGATACTTTCAGGAATTGCGCCTGTCAAAAAGTTATTGAAAACCGAAAGTTCTTCCAAGTTGGTCAGGTTTCCTATTTTCACAGGTATCTCACCTTTGATCCTATTCATCTCCAACTTCAAAACCTTCAGATTGGATAGGTTGGCTATTTCTTCTGGCAATTCTCCGGTTATTGCATTAAAAGCTAAATTCAATACCATTAAATGTCTTAGGTTTCCAATATCCTCCGGAAGCTGCCCCATTAAATTATTTCTGAACAGATTTATCTCGACTACCTTGTTATCGATTACCTTAACACCGTGCCACTGGGATACCGGAGTTTTTAAATCCCATTTCTTTACCCAATGTTGGCCATTGGTACTATGGTATAGACCAATCAATGCTTTCTTTTCTTTTTTTGAAACCTCGGCAACACTACTATTTGAGCATAAAAGTGCAAGAAATAAAATGGCGTACAGCTTTCTCATTTGTGCTTAGTTTATGAAATGAAACTCAGTTACAATATTCTTTTAAGAATTATCCTACAAATCTATTCTAATAACGGTGAAAAAGCAAAATTTATCGTTCAACGGCCCCATTTTGTTGTGAAAGCCTTAAAAAGTGTGGTGTATGGGCAAAAACTGTCCATATAAAAGCTTATTCCTTGGTTTCTATTTCCAAAGTAAGCGTTTCCCAACTTTCCATAAATTTTTGTAGTTCTTTCTTTTTGGACTGGTATTTATCAAAGAAACCGGGGGCTGCAATAGTCGCATCATAATCCATTAAGAGTTCATGGTCTATATTCTTGATTTCCTTTTCCAAGTCGGAAATTTTGCTTTCCAAAGAACTCAATTGGTTCTTAAGGCTTTTTATTTTTTTCTGATCTTGGAAAGAAGTATTCTTTTTGGGGGCAGTTTCTTTGACTTCAACGGACTGCTTTTTTTCGATAGCTCTAAAATCCTCGGCTTTTCGTTGTTCTAAATAAAAATCCACATCGCCCAGATATTCCTTTATTTTCCGGTTTTTAAATTCATATACCTTGTTCGTCAATCCCTGTAAAAAATCCCTGTCGTGTGAAACCAATATCAGGGTTCCTTCAAAATTCTGAAGGGCCTGTTTCAGGACATTCTTCGATTTTATGTCCAGATGGTTGGTAGGTTCGTCCATTACCAACACATTAAAAGGCTGCAACAGCATTTTGGCCAGGGCCAAACGATTGCGTTCACCTCCGGACAGGACCTTTACATATTTCTCCACCTCGTCCCCCCTAAAAAGAAAAGACCCTAAAATATCCCGGACCTTGCTCCTATTGGATTCGTTGGCAGCATCTATCATGGTGTCCAAAATGGTCTTGTTCCCATCTAAATATTCCGCTTGGTTCTGGGCGAAATAACCGATTTGTACATTATGCCCCGATTTTAGATGGCCATCAAAATCAAGTTCCCCGATAATGATCTTGGCCAATGTGGATTTCCCCTGACCGTTTTGCCCCACAAAAGCGGTTTTGCTATCGCGTTCTATTAAAAGGTCTATATGCCTCAATACTTGATTATCTCCATAATTCTTGGATAAATTTTCAATCTCTACCACGACCTTTCCGGGGGTAACGGAAACGGGAAACCGCAAATTCATGACACTATTATCATCCTCATCCACTTCAATACGCTCCATTTTGTCCAATTTCTTAATGAGCGATTGCGCCATGGAGGCCTTGGTAGATTTTGCCCTGAACTTTTCAATGAGGCGTTCGGCCTGCTGTATTTCTTTTTCTTGATTTTTTTGCGCATTCAACTGTTGTTGTTTTATCTCATTGCGCAACACCAAATATTTTGAATAGGGTTTGTTATAATCATAAATACGTCCCAGGGATATCTCTATGGTCCTGTTGGTTACATTGTCCAAAAACATCTTATCGTGGGAAACAATGACTACTGCACCGGTATAACCGTTCAAAAACTGCTCGAACCAGATAATGGACTCTATATCCAAGTGGTTCGTGGGCTCATCCAACAACAGCACATCATTGTTCTGTAACAGCAATTTGGCCAGCTCTATACGCATGCGCCAACCGCCCGAAAAAGTTTCCGTTTTTTTATCAAAATCCGCTCTGCTAAAACCTAGGCCTTGCAATATTTTTTCGGTCTCGCCCTGATAATTGTAACCGCCCAGTATCTCATAATGTTGGGTAACATCGTTCAAATCTATGATCAACTGATTATAGGATTCGCTTTCATAATCGGTACGTTCTGCGAGTTGATGGTTGATTTCATCCAATTTCGCCTCCAGTTTTTTGATTTCGGTAAAGGCCTGATAGCTTTCCTCCAGGACCGATCTCCCCTGTTCAAAATCGATATCCTGTCTTAGAAACCCTATTTTTATATCCTTTTCTATGGCTATTGTGCCGGAATCCAAGGGCATGTCCTTAGCCAATAATTTTAGCAACGTAGATTTACCGGCACCGTTCTTGCCCACCAAGCCTACTCTATTACCGGCATTTAAACGAAACGATATTTCCTCAAATAAATATTCTCCTCCAAAGGAGACGGAAAGGTTATGGATATTAAGCATGTCTACAATATAGTTTCGTTATCTTAAAATCAAATTTAAATATTACCTTTTGCACAACAGGAATCCATGCAATTCCTATTTTTGTAAAAAGCTTTGCAAATGTTAAAAAAAGGCACCAAACTCTACAGTATTTTAACAGGAAGTTGTCCTAAATGCCATGAGGAAAGTATGTATGTGGATAAAAACCCATACAGACGGGGGCATCTTTTCAAAATGCATGAACGTTGCTCCCATTGTAACACAAAATATAAAATTGAACCTTCTTTTTTCTACGGTGCCATGTATGTGAGTTATGGGGTAGGTATCGCATTTGCAGTGGCAGCATTTGTAATTGCAAGACTTCTTATAGGCGCTTCTTTAATATATACATTTATAGCCATAGTAGCTACTATGTTGGGATTCATGCCCGTAATTATTCGATTATCCCGAAACATTTGGATCAACCTGATCGTAAAATATGACCCGGAGGCAAAAACGGCACAGCTTTAAGTATTCCAATCCGATCTGAACCTTTCCACGTCCATTTCAGCAATAAGCGGCTCGTTATTTTCAATATACCCGTACAATGCTTTTGAGGCCCAGGGCGCTATCATAATCCCATGGGACCCAAAACCGTTAAGAACCCAAAACCCCTTATGTACAGGGTGTCTTCCGACTAATGGCCTCCTATCTTTTACCGTAGGCCTTACTCCCGCAATTTGATCCACAATCTCATAATCACAATTGATCAAGTCCTTAAGCTGACTTTCCAATTGGTGTCTCCCTAATTGGGTAGGTACATTGGTCTTATCATTACTGTTATAATTGGCCCCTACCTGATATAGATCATTTCCCAAAGGGATGAGAAAAATTGAAGATTTAACGGCACATTTTTCTTTTAACCCTTTTGATTTTACAATCAAATATTCTCCCTTGGAGCCCTGTAAGGGCAGGTAATTGAAATAAGGGTTTTGTTTTAGGCCAAAACCTTCTGCAAAAACAATGTTCCTCGCCTTAATGTCTCCGTAAGATAGATACTCCCCTTCTACATTCAATCTATCATATTCAAATGTGCCGGGCTTTATAAGACGATGTTCCAAAAGCCATTCCTTATAGGATTCCAATACAATTTTTGTATTCAATCTACCTGTCCGTAATACTTTTCCAAATCCTAAAGTTGCCTTGATCTTCGTATTTCCATTCTGTAAAAGTTCGGTAGAGAGATAGGGGCTTAAACTGGTTTTATCCGTGGCTTCGAACCACAGGTTTTGTTCCTCTGTAGATGCAAAACGTCTTAATACGGGCAGCTCCAAATTAAAATCAACGCCCAATCTGGTCTCTAGATCGGAATAAAATACATTAGCGGTCTTCAATTGTTCCGGTGCCCTCCAGGAAAGTGTAAATCTTTTGAGAATTACCGGGTTATAAAGTCCCCCGGCAACTTTAGAAGAGGTTTGGGAATCATCGCTCATGACGATAAAGGTCTTACCGTTCTTTTTTAACGTTTCGCAAAAAGAAAGCCCGGCCAAACCTAAACCAACTACTATATAATCTACCATTGGGCAAAGGTAGAGAATTGGCATTACAGAATAAACGAATCCATAGTATACTTCCCATCCGGAGAGGTATTGGATCAGAGGTGTTTTTTTAGTATTTGTTCTAAAGAAAAGACCACATCTTTCGATGTGGTCTTTTGTATTTTGAATTGGAATGTATTTTAATATCGATATAAAATATCGATCTTGATTTTATTAATAGGCCCACATATCTTGTTCCCGATCCCTGATCGTTTCCTTGATGCGTTTTGCCTCCAATAATTGGAACAGGGCATTATCCGCTATATAATCGCTTACTTCACGGTCTCCGTGAACATTATCCTCTTTATAGATCACCGCATTAAACCGCCGTGCATTCAACAACATATCAAAAGATATGGGTTGTGCCGAATTGCGTTGGTTAAATACTTTGGAATCATGCAGTATTTCACGCGCATCTGGATACCATACCCAAAAAAGCTCTACTTTATCCGGATCTTCGTCATCTATAAAGTTTACATCGGGTGCAACGGGTGCTATACCCAAAAGACGATACTTTAGCTCGCCCTGCCGTTTATCAAAATACCACATACCTTTAATACGGTATTCTTCAATTTCGGCCGCGGTAATGTTTCTTTTGGTAATGAATTCCTCTGAAACCTCTTCTCCCGCATTCATTTGCTCGTAACCGTAATCCAAGGTATCCGTTTTTTGTAAGGAAGCGGATAAATCCTCAAACTTTCTTTTTTCGGTAAAATAGGAATCGGCATATACTTCTAAATTACCATTTTTAACGTTTTTCATCAAAACGTGGTACAAAGACCTTCTGTCCATACCAATATCCGTAGTATCCGTAGGATAGTATAACGGGAAATTGACCCTTTCGTCCAAATCTATGGTTTCCCATAAGGTCTTGGACCAAAGAATGTCCCTATCGTCCACATAACCATAGGCTAACGGGGCATCATTATCGACCGCCTTTTGTTTTTCTGTTCTTACGCCTACTTCCTGAGGCTTTTTGGCATTTAAAATATTCGCCTGAGCCATGATTGAAGCTGGCAACAATGTTACTGCTCCGATTATTAAAACATTTTTCCAATTCATGTTTGTTTCACTTTAAAATTAACCGGGCAGCAATTGAATATGGCTACCCGGTATCATTTTTCTAATTTTATTAGTTTGTAATCTCCACAACGATCGGAGATACTTTTTTCAACTTATAACTTTTGTTGTTCGTGATGAAAGCGTTGATATCGAATATCTGTACGACATCACCTCTCTTGGCACGTTTTAAGGCAGATTTTGCCCTTGAATCCAATTTTCTTCCTTTAACGCTAACCGTAGGCTGGCCCGGAACCTTAAACTTGAATCCGCTTACCGCTAGGTTCAAATCAAAATCAAAGTCTTCCAATAAGGCACCGATCGTAGCGATCTCCACATTTCTACGCGGTAATTTAACACTACCCGTTTGCTTGCTCAATGAACCTGAAGGCCTTGGAATATCTTTAATCCTAAAGGTTGCAGGTGTATTGATCGGTGTCCCATCAGGTAATACCCCTCGGGCGTTGATCGTTACTTCCCTACCTTTTCCAGGGTTCATGATATACTTGCTTGAACTAACTTTCTTAAGACCTGGAGCGGATGCGGTTACTTTGTTATCCGGGATACCAGGTATGGAGATGGACATTGGGTTTGCAACGCCACGGTACACTACGTTCATCTTATCCGCAGCAATCAAAGCGGAATTTGGTTTTGAAATGGTCGCGAAAGAGTTTTTTACGGACACTTCAATTTCCTCACCGTCTTGCTTAAAGAACAATGTACCGGCAACTTCATGGTCTCCGGCAGCACCGGAACCGATCAGCATTTTCACGCCTCCAGCTTCCAATTTATAATCTTTGCCTTCTGCCAGTTTTCTACCGTCCAAGGTCAATTCAGCCCTTACCGGGGTAGATGTGGCATCCGTCTTGCTAATAATAATCTTACCATCATACTTTTCTCCTGTATAATAGGCCGATTTGGTCGCAAAAAGAGATGTAGCAAAGTTTTTCAAAGAAACCTGACTTGTCAACTCGCCTTCCAACATAGATTTTAAAGCGGCTTCTTCGGTCGCTTTTACATCTGCCTGCAAAGCGGTCAATTTTGCCAAGGAAGCTACCAAAGGGTATCCTTCATAATGATAGTTGATCCAATCTTGTTTGGCACCGTCCCTCTTGGTTACTTTACCGTTTTCGTCCCCGGTCTGGAAACGTGTATTTACGGACTCCTTTAAAGAGGCGGGGACAATTGCAGCTACTTGGTTTCTGTAGTCCGTAAGTCTTTTCATGAACTCCTTTCCATCCTTGGAAAGGTTATCTCCTTGAAAAAGCTTTTGGTCCAACCAATCGGAATTATCCATACGGGCATAGTCCTTAGCGTCTTCCAAACCTTCTGTCATTCCCTTTTTTAAGGTCTCCAGATAGTCAAAATACTCCTGTGACATTGCCTTGATTTTTTGGGCGTCCGTATACATCTTGTTATACTTGGCCGCATCTTCGGAAGCCTTGGTCCCAAGACTTTCCAAAAAGGCATCGTTACTTGCCGTTGTCTTTGCATTGGAAGTCTCTAGCTTTTCATTCATGATACCGAATGCAGCTAGCACTTCTTTACTCATATTTAACGCCAGCATTGCTATGAAGATCAAATACATTAAGTTGATCATCTTCTGACGTGGTGTTTGTTTTCCTCCTGCCATGGTTTTTTAATTAGATTTTAATTACTACTTGATTTGGGTTTGGTTAAAATCCAATTAATTTTTGCTCATTGCGCTCAACATACCACCGTAAACTCCGTTCAAGGAAGAAAGATTGGTCGCTAAAGATTCCATTTGATCTTTAAGGGCACTGGCGTTCTGAACAACTTCTTCATTAACGGAAGCTTGCTTACTGGCACTTTCCAATTGTACTTTATAAAGACTGTTCAAAGACTCCATTTGAGCGGCAGCCTGTACCATTTCATCAGAATATTTCTTAGTGGATTCCATAGCATCTACCGCAGGGGCTATACCTTTAGCGGCACCTTCAAAGTTCTTGATGCTGGAGCCCAAGCTTTCCATAAGGTTGGCATCTACACCGGCTTCTTTCAATAAGTCGTCCAATTTTTTGGAAAGGGACGTTTCCGTTTCTTTAAGTTCAGAACCTTGGTTCTTTCCATTGGAAGCACCACCGGCCAATTCTGGATACACCAAAGACCAATCGTACTCATCGTCTACGGGTTCAAATGCACTAATAGCGAATATAAGGGCCTCTGTAATAAGACCTACCGCCAATAACAATCCACCTGTAAGGGGTCCAAATTCCCAGTGAAGGATTTTAAACAATGCACCAATAATTACTACCGATGCTCCAAGGCCATAGGCCATGTTAAATAATTTCTTTGTTGATTTTGACTGTGCCATGATTTAAATTTAATTTAAGGTTTAATAATAAAGATTTGGTTAAAATTTGATTTGAAACTTGTGTTAAAATATAATTGGGTTATTAACTTTCCATTGTTTATTGCGTCGAGTCTTCTTCTCCCATATAATCCTGTACCGTTCTGAAACCTACATAACTACGTGCGGAATCAGCATACTCATAATCCCGTGTACTCACTTGCAGGAAGTAGGCCACATCTTTCCATGACCCTCCTCGGATAACCTTTCTTGTGTTGGATTGGTCCCCTCCGTTAGGGTTCATTGTAGAAACATAGTCATAGGCACTTGGATCGTAGCTAGAATTTGTCCATTCCGCAACATTCCCCGCCATATTGTACAGGTTAAAATCATTGGGCTCATAAGACTTGGCCTCTACGGTATATAGCGCCGCATCCGCTGCATAATCCCCTCTTTGTGGTTTAAAGTTCGCCATAAAGCAACCTGTATCGCTAATCACATACGGACCGCCCCATGGATAGGTACCTCCTTCGATTCCACCCCTGGCGGCATATTCCCATTCGGCTTCGGTAGGCAATCTAAACTGATTTACAAACTGCTTGCCCTTACTTTTTTGGTCATCATTTTTAAATTTAGTCCTCCAATTACAGAAGGCCTTGGCCTGTTTCCATGAGATGCCCACTACAGGGTAATCACTATAGGCGTCATGCCAAAAATAATCGTTGTGCATGGGCTCGTTATAGGAATATTCAAAATCTTTGATCCAAACAGTGGTATCGGGATAAATCTCCAATTCTTCCGTACGGATAAAATCTTTACGGCTCCCTTTGCCTTTTTTAGCGGCACGGGCAGCGGCTTCTATATCCATCCAACTGTATTTGTACTTTAATTTTGTGACATCTATTGTCTTCTGGCCGTTGTACGATTCTTCTTCCGGAAGATAAATGGAATCTACCATAATCTCCGTATAGTATTCGTCTGGATAGTCCGAAACATCCCAAATCAGGTCTTCATCCTTGTTCAAGGCCCTTCCTTCAAAACCTGTTTGACCCAAACCGGAATAATTGTCCAACATGTATTTATCATATTCAGATAGTTTTGTTGTATCGGCATCCTTAAAGGCATATTCCCCAATACCTCCTTCTTCGGGCCCAATGCCCAGTTCATCCGCTAAAATGGCCAATTTGGTCCTAACAATAGAATCTTTGACCCATTCTACAAACTGACGATATTCACTGTTGGTTATTTCGGTATCGTCCATATAAAAAGAACGTACCGTCACTGTTTTTGTAGGAGCGTTTAAAACCTTCGCCTGATCCTCTTCACTTTTCCCCATGATAAAAGAACCTCTTGGGATAAGTTCCATTCCATATGGTTTTTCCGGGTACCATTTTTTTCCTTGGACCCCGACTAGCTCTCCTTTTGTTTTTGAACCACAACTTGATAGCAAAAAAACAAACGCTATAGATGACAACAATAGCTTCTTCATACTTTAGGTTAAATTTCGATTTTGGTTATAAACTGCAAATACGATTGTTTATTCTAATTTCTAAAACTACGTTTTGATTAAATTATTGTATCGTAGCCCGTTAATCCTATAAAAAATCCTATTTAATTAAAGCCCTTCTTATAAGCCTTAAACCACCGTTCGGGAATGTTTTGATTACATGCATCTAAATAGTCCTGTTCGGTGCATGGTAATAACGCAGGTGTATCTGGTTTAGTATGTGAAGTAAAAATAGATGGTACTTCTATCCACCATCTTTGGGTCAATAGGCTTTTGTAGAAAACAAGTTCCTCCGTATCCGTTGGAACCGTGTATTTTGTAAAATCGTCCGTTTTGGAATAGGGCGTCTCTTTTATCCTGTAATTGACCCCTTCTATAAAATACCAAATTATCTGGGCGATGAGCTGTTGTGACTGGACGGTATTCTCCATTTCATAAAGGCCAAAAACGGATACTTTATCACTGATGCCGGCATATCTTGCAATGGCACAGATTTCCCTACCCGTAAATCCGTTCGGGGAAAAACTGGCGGACATGGATATTTCGCTCGCCTTAATGGCCCGCACATCCAAACTTACCATATGTGCATTCCTTAAAACTGGTTCGGCCAATGACAGGTCATTGGCAATTTCACCCAAACGATATGCATCAAAAAACAAACGCTCCATAAGGTCTGCTTCCTCTTGTGCGTTAAAGTAACTTTGATATCCTAAATTGGAAAAATTAAAGAGATTGTTGGGCTTATCGGTAATGATCTTACTCATATAGGAATGGGAAGAGATAAGCTCATCATCCATTCCAAAATCAAAACGGCTATCTATCGCCACTAGATTGATCATATCCCTTATACCGTCAAAAGCACGATAGGCCGGATAGGTAATATCCTGAGTAGCACCTATAATTATTGGTATAATATTTTCCTCCAACAATCCGGCCACAATTTCCTTTACCACAAAATACGTATCCTCTACCTCGTCCCCTTCCTCTAGGTCTCCAAGATCCACCAGTGAAGCGTTCCAATTACCGAACATCAATTTATACAATTGGATCCTTATGGCGGATACATCCAATTTTTCCAACTTCTTCTCAAAGGCATTTCTGGATTCCCTGACCCCCAGGATGGCGACCGTAGCATTTGCCAGTACCGGCAATCCATCTTTGACCGTATGGATATAGGTATTTTTTCCAAGGGCCTGAGCCGGTAGCAGCTCACAATGTGCAAGAACTTTATCTTCTACGGGAACTAAAAAATCAAATGCCATATGATCGGTTATTGGGTATTTGAGTTTATGGTTTATGCACGGGGAATCGCTTTATTTCTTCGCTTTGGGCTTTGCCTTTGCCCTGGTTTTCTTTTTAGGTGTCTTTTGTTCGATCAGTTTTTTGGCCTCCTCTAGGGACATTGTAACAACATCTACGGTTTTGGCCAATTCCACTTTTATTTTCCCCTTGATCACATTATGACGCCCCCATCTTGCCTTTTCTATACGAATACCTTCTTCGGGCCAGTCTTGCACCAGCTTTTCTATTTCTTTTTGTTTTTTGGCTTCGATAAGTTCTTCAATATCCGATTGTGACAAATTATCAAAATCATAATTTGTAGTAATATTGATGAACATACCGTCCCATTTTATAAATGGGCCGAACCTACCTTTTCCCTTGGTAACGTCCTTATTTTCATAGGATGCTATCGGCGCATCCGCTTTTTCCTTTTCCTGAATCAATTCTATGGCCCTATCCAGTTGAACTTCCATGGCACTTTCGTCCTTAGGTAGGGAAACGAATTTTTTCCCAAAACGCACATAAGGACCAAACCTGCCTACATTGGCCATTATTTCCTCACCTTTATAGCTACCTAATTTCCGGGGAAGTTTAAAAAGGTCCACAGCCTCTTCATAGGTAATGGTGGTCAATGACTGATCGGGCATTAAACTTGCGAATAACGGTTTTTCCTCTTCATCGGCGGTACCGATCTGGGCCATAGGGCCAAACCTTCCTAAACGTACCGAAATCTGCCTACCGGATTTAGGGTCTTTTCCCAAAACACGTTCTCCGCTGGCACGGTCCGCATTCTCTTCAACATCTTTCACGTTAGGCTCAAAATCCTTGTAAAAGTTCTTCATCATTTTTTTCCAGTCTTCCTCACCAGTAGCAATCTCATCAAAATCCTCTTCTACCTGGGCGGTAAAATTATAATCCAGGATGTTCGTAAAATTACTGACCAAAAAATCGGTCACGATCATCCCGATATCCGTAGGGACCATTTTACCTTTGTCCGAACCTACATGCTCGGTAAGGCTTTTTTCCTTGATCTGCCCAGATTCCAACAGGAGTTGGCTATATTTTCTTTCCGTACCTTCCACAGTTCCTTTTTCCACGTATCCCCTATTTAGAATAGTAGAAATTGTAGGTGCGTAGGTAGATGGTCTTCCTATACCCAATTCTTCCAACTTCTTCACCAATGAAGCTTCCGTAAAGCGATATGGCGGACGCGTAAAACGTTCCGTACCGGTCATATAATTGTTCGTTAGCTCCTCACCCTGCTTCATGGCCGGTAACATTCCTTCCTGTTCTTCCGTAATGTCTTCGTCGTCCATGCCTTCCATATATACTTTTAGGAAACCATCAAATTTAATGACCTCACCATTGGCGGTAAACTCTTCTGTGTGCGTATTCGTCTTTATCCTTACATTAGTACGTTCCAGTTCGGCATCGCTCATTTGGGAGGCCACCGTTCTTTTCCAGATCAAATCATATAGTTTGGACTGATCCCTTTCTAAAGATGGGGATTGGTTGCCCATATCCGTGGGCCTTACGGCCTCATGTGCTTCTTGGGCCCCTTTGGTCTTGCCGGTAAAGTTCCTTACTTTACTATAGTTCTCGCCGTAGTTTTTTACAATCGCTTCTTTAGCGGAATTTAGGGCCTCATTGGACAGGTTTACACTATCCGTCCTCATATAGGTGATAAGGCCGGCCTCATATAAACGCTGGGCTACCTGCATGGTACGCCCCACGGAAAAATACAATTTTCTGGAAGCCTCCTGTTGTAAAGTCGATGTGGTAAATGGTGCGGATGGTGATTTTTTAGCTGGTTTTTTAGTCAATTTACTGACCGAAAATTCCGCTCCGATATTTTTTTCAAGAAAGGCTTCCGCTTCTTTTCTCGCGGCAAATGTTTTTCCCAATTTGGCCGAAAAAACGTTTCCTTGTGCTGTTTTGAACTCCGCGGCAATACGAAAGGACGCTACCGGTGTAAAGGCCTCTATATCCCTTTCCCGTTCTACGATCAATCTAACCGCGACAGATTGCACACGACCGGCAGAAAGTCCCGGTTTGATCTTTTTCCAAAGTACCGGGGATAACTGATATCCCACCAATCTATCCAAGACACGCCGTGCCTGTTGCGCATTTACCAGGTTGTAATTGATTTCCCTGGGGTTCGCTATCGCCTTTTGAATGGCCGATTTGGTCACCGAATTAAAAACGATACGCTTGGTCTTTTCCTTATCCAATCCCAAAGCCTCCGCCAAGTGCCAGGAAATAGCTTCCCCCTCCCGATCCTCATCACTGGCCAACCATATGGTCTCCGCTTTTTTGGCCAAATCCTTTAATTTTTTGACCAATGCCTTCTTCTCCTTATCAACAATATATTTGGGTTCAAAATCATTTGCTACATCCACCCCCAACTCCTTTGACGGTAAATCCGCAATATGCCCAAAACTGGACTCTACCTTAAAATCCTTACCCAAAAACTTTTCAATGGTCTTGGCCTTAGCGGGAGACTCAACAATTACCAAATTCTTAGCCATGCGTTCCTTTTTATGAGGAACAAAAGTAGTTGAATTTTTTAATTTGATTTCAGATTATATATATCGACATAAAAAAACACCTTGCTTTGGCAAGGTGTTTTCGCATTAATTTCATTGCCAATTATTTCAGATCGAACGTACTTATCAATTGAATATCGCTATCCAGATATTCATATTGATATAAGGTTTGATCACCGATCATAAGTAACGAATTGGCAAGTGGAATAACATCGTAGGCCACAATGTTTTCAAAATGATTCAACTGCGTGACATTAGGCGCATCACTTTTATCAAAAACCTTTAAGCCCGAACTGCCATCACAAATAAACAATTGATCCCCCTTTATTCCCAAACCACTTGGACCATCCATAGGGTAAATAACTTTGAGTTCGGGATTTTTCAAATCCGAGACATCTACAACATAAAGACCGCTTTCTACGCTACCACAAAAACCGCCTCCTTTTAAAGTAACATAGGCATAATCCCCGTCTACAACTACCGGATCGCAGGCCGTACCGTGTCTAAACTCGGAGATAAACTCCGGTTTTACCGGGTCTTTAATATCATAGATATACATCCCCTGTCTACCTCCTATAAATAGGATATCTCCTTGATTAAAAATCGTTTCAATATCCCAGGCCACCTTAACATCGTCCAGAACCTTTGGGTCTTCCAAATTAGAAATGTCAAAAATATTGATGTTGCTGTAATCCACTACATATAAATAATCCCCAACGATCTTAAAACGGGCCAAAGACCCTCCCTGGCCTACAGTAGGTTGTGGGGAACCGGAATCAGAATTATTGAGCGCAAACTCACAGGAATTACAAGAAAATTGTTTTTCATAATCCGAAACCAACCTCCTTTCTGTTTTTATCTCCCAGTCCACGATGACATCTCTCTGGGAATCATAATCCCCATAGTCATAAATATCCGCTCGAGGGGATTCTAAATTTGCAATCCAGATGCCGCCATTATTATATATGGCATTTACCACACGGCCCGTGAGTTTTATGTCATCAATATCCGATATATCAAAAATGACCAAATCGCCATAACTGTCCGCATATAGTTTATCGTCCTTTATAGAAATATCATTGTTGCCTTCTAATTTAATAAAGGCAATACTTTTAGGCGAAGCGGGATTCCTGTTATCCACTACATGGAAACCACGATCAACGTCGTTTACAAAAATATAATCCTGATACGCATAGATTTTCCCGGAAGATACTATAGGAACCGGATCTACAATATCAATAGCTTCAGTTTTAAATGCAATAGCATCCACAACCACGGGACGGGCCACTAAATATTCTTCATAAGGGCCATCATTATCACAGGAAACAAAAGAGGTCAATGTAATGATGAATAATAAAAAAAGATTCTTTTTCATTGTTTGGCAATTTAAAAAGTTATACCCATTAGATGTGGTATTTTACTTTTAGTTGCGTAACGTATTGAAAAAGATCGTTATACCTCCGTATTAAAACCTACACCATCCTTATACATGAAATAGATCGGAACCTTGGCGAGCATGACCGTAAACAAAATTCCTATGCAGCATAAAACAATGCCCAATTCGGCAACAATGCCCATTACGAGAACAAGGCCAAAGATGACCAACCAGTTCTTGTTGCCCAAATTAAAACTGGATTTTATGATTTCCATTGCCGAAAGATTTTCGTTAAAGGCCAAAAAAGCAGGAAAAAGGGACATCGGAACCAGTAAGTAGATCAATCCTATGCCACAAGCAAGCATTCCCAGTATAGTTAAACCTACCATGAGCAAGGATAGGTTTAAAATTTTACCCAAACGTCCTTCCTTAAAAAAATAAAAGTAATCGTCGTTTCCGGCCAAATCCATATCCTTTTGTTTACAAATTCTCAGAAATGCCGCGTTAAGGGCAGTTCCAAAGGTCATAATCCCAATCAAGAACACGGGCATTAAAATAAACATGCTAACGATTACAATAATCGGCGGGGTTTCGTTCTGTAGCATTTCCGGATCTGTTATTCCGGCAGCGATCAACGGGATATAGATCATAAGATAGAAAGGGAGTATGGTAACAAATGTCAACAAGAGGGTAATAAACCCCTGTAGCCATACTTTTTTGAACAAATCTATAGATCGGCTAAAAATACTGCCGAACTCCAAAGAAGGTTTTTCCTTGATTATTTGGTTTAGGGTGTCAAAATTCATAGTGGTTGTTTCAGTTAATCACGGTTAAAATAAAAAGAAGTATGCAAAGTCTAAAATTACCATAAAATAACTGTCAACTTGTCACGCTTTTGAATATAATATTATCTTTGCGAACCCGCTATTTTTAGTGTAATGGATATGGTCATGGAAAAAACGATCGACGAAAACATTCAGGGAACAGCTTTACAGTTGGAAAACACATCAAAGAACAAGCGCAAGCTTTATATAGAAAGTTACGGTTGTCAGATGAATTTTTCGGACAGTGAAATCGTGGCTTCCATTTTAGCCAATGAAGGTTTCAACACTACGCAGGAACTTAACGAGGCGGATCTTGTTTTGGTAAATACGTGTTCCATCCGTGAAAAAGCGGAACAGACGGTCCGCAAACGCCTAGAGAAATTCAATGCCGTAAAAAAGGTCAACCCCAATATGAAAGTCGGTGTTTTAGGGTGTATGGCAGAGCGACTTAAAAGCAAATTTCTGGAGGAGGAAAAAATTGTGGATATGGTGGTAGGGCCAGACGCCTATAAAGACTTGCCCAACCTTATCCAAGAAATCGATCAGGGAAGAGATGCCGTAAACGTAATCCTTTCCAAAGATGAGACCTACGGCGACGTTGCCCCTGTAAGGTTAAATTCCAATGGTGTTACCGCATTTGTCTCCATTACCAGGGGTTGCGACAATATGTGTACTTTCTGTGTAGTCCCGTTTACCCGTGGGAGGGAACGGAGCCGAAATCCACATTCCATTATCGCGGAAGTAAACGATCTTTGGGACCGGGGCTTTAAAGAAATTACGCTTTTGGGCCAGAACGTGGATAGCTATTTATGGTACGGCGGCGGACTCAAAAAAGATTTTGACAAGGCATCGGAGATACAAAAGGCGACCGCCGTAAACTTTTCCAAATTGTTGGAACTAACGGCCCTGGCCCAACCTAAAATGCGCATCCGGTTCTCGACATCCAATCCCCAGGATATGACATTGGATGTTATCGAGACCATGGCAAAGTTCCACAACATCTGTAATTATATTCACCTGCCTATTCAAAGTGGGAGCAATCGCATACTAAAGGCCATGAACCGTTTGCATACACGGGAGGAATATTTTGAATTGATAGACAATATTAAAAAGATAATACCGGACTGCGCCATTAGCCAGGACATCATTGCCGGTTTCCCTACGGAAACGGAAGAAGACCATCAAGATACGTTATCATTAATGGAGCATGTAAAATACGAATATGGCTTTATGTTCGCCTACTCCGAAAGACCCGGAACCCCCGCTGCTAAAAAATTGCCCGATGACGTTCCGGAAACCGTTAAAAAAAGAAGGCTTCAAGAAATTATAGCCGTACAACGAAAACATGCCGCTTATAGAACCGGTCAGCATGTTGGTAAAATAGAAGAGGTATTGATCGAGGGAGCTTCCAAAAAATCCAAGGACGAATGGATGGGGAGGAACTCGCAAAACATCGTCGTTGTATTTCCAAAGGAAAACTATACGGTCGGGGATTTTGTAAATGTAAAGGTCAATGACTGCACATCGGGTACCCTTATCGGGGAAGCCGTAGGCTATTCCAATAATAATTAAAGACACAAGTTATCCATAGATGGAAGGCGTACAAAGCATAAAACAACGTTTTGAGATCATAGGCCAGGACCCAAAACTCAACAGGGCCTTGGAAAAGGCTATTCAAGTGGCCCCTACGGATATTTCGGTCTTGGTAACGGGTGAAAGTGGCGTAGGCAAGGAATCCATCCCAAAAATCATTCATTCGCTGTCACACAGAAAACATGCCAAATATATCGCAGTTAACTGTGGTGCCATTCCGGAAGGCACCATAGACAGTGAACTTTTTGGTCATGAAAAAGGAGCCTTTACCGGAGCTACCCAAACCCGAAGCGGTTATTTTGAGGTTGCCGATGGAGGGACCATTTTTTTAGATGAGGTTGGTGAGCTTCCCCTAACTACCCAGGTAAGGTTATTGCGGGTCTTGGAAAATGGGGAGTTTTTGAAAGTGGGTTCTTCCCAGGTTCAAAAAACGGATGTACGTATTGTAGCAGCGACCAATATTAATATGTTCGAGGCGATTAAAAAAGAAAAGTTCAGGGAAGATCTCTACTATCGCCTGAGTACGGTAGAGATAGCCATTCCCCCGTTGCGGGACAGGCAGGGGGACATACATTTACTATTCCGGAAATTCGCTTCGGATTTTGGGCAAAAATACAAGATGCCCACCATACGCTTGGATGAAAATGCCGTTTCCCTTTTATTAAAATACAGATGGCCCGGAAACATTAGACAGCTTCGGAACATAGCTGAACAGGTTTCTGTTTTGGAGGAAAAAAGGATCATTTCGGCCATGACACTCAATGGCTATTTGCCTAACAATACGGGCAGTAATCTTCCGGCGGTCATAAATCAGACCAAATCCGAAAGTGATTTCAGCAATGAACGGGAAATCCTTTATAAAGTATTGTTCGATATGAAAGGTGATCTTACCGATCTTAAAAAATTGACCATGGAACTTTTAAAGAACAATGATTCGCAAAAAGTACAGGAAGAAAATCAGCATCTTATCCGTAAGATATATGGCGATGACGAAAATGAAATAACCGCACAAGAAGATCCGTCCATGGAGGTTTTGCAGTTACCGGAACCTGCGCCGGAAAAATTATATGTTAACCCGGCATCACAAGAAGATAAATACCATTTTGCCGAGGAGATACAGGAAGAGGAAACCCTATCTTTACAAGAGAAGGAAATAGAACTGATCAAAAAATCATTGGAACGCAATAGAGGAAAGCGAAAAGCGGCAGCGGCAGAACTCGGAATCTCCGAACGTACCCTGTATCGAAAAATAAAACAATATGACCTATAGCAGTGGGCAAAATATTTATAGTCTCTTGAACGAATACATTTTTAAACACTTTTGATGGGAAAAAATATCGGCATAACAATTCTATTCATAACGGCCTTGCTTTTCAACGGATGTGGGGTCTACAATTTTACGGGCGGTAATGTAGGTACGGCTACGACCTTTCAGGTAAATTATTTCCAAAACTATGCCACCCAAAGCCCGGGTTCCACTTTTGAACCGGGCATGGATCGGGATTTTACCCAAGCATTGCAAAACAGGATTCAGGATCAGACCAATTTAAGTTTGGTCAACAATGGCAATGCGGATTTACTCTATGAAGGGGAAATTATTGAATACCGTATTTCGCCCATGTCGGCCACGGCACAGCAAACAGCGGCCCAGAACAGATTGTCTATCCGGGTAAAATGTCGTTTTTATAACAGGACAAAAGAAGATGCGGATTTTGATCAGAGTTTCTCTTTTTTCTTTGACTATGACGCCAATGTACAGTTAGCTTCCATTAAAAGCGAAGCACATGAGGTCATTTTTGAACGGATTACCCAGGATATTTTTAACGCTTCCCTGGCAGATTGGTAAATGCAAAATAGGGATTATCAAAAAAGAAATACGGATTTTTATCTTTACGATGAATTTTTTATCTGAATATGATGGTCATTTGTCCCGCCAACCCTAGGAATCGAGCTTAAACTTGATGAACTGGTAAAAAAAATGAAGGTAACAGACTTTACATATCTTTTGGAGCAGCCCGATAAGGTAGTCGATCCATTGCAAACCAAGCAACTGGAAGATATGCTGGAGGAATATCCATACTTTCAGGCCGCGAGGGCGTTACATTTAAAAGGGTTAAAAAACCTTAACAGTTATAAATACAATAAGGCCCTTAAAGTCACGGCCGCATTCACAACGGACCGGGAAGTCCTCTTTGACTTTATAACGTCCAGGGATTTTCTTAAATACGATATTCCCAAGACCTCCAAGAACATTGAAGAAGTTAAAAAACCAGAGCTTCCGGGATTGGAAAAACCGTTAATAGAAGCCTCCGAAGATAAACCTTTGCCACAGGACAAGAAAGATGCCGAGCAAATTCTGGATCCCAAACTGTTCAGGCAAAAAGAGGAAGTCAAAAAACTTGAACTGGGAAAACCCCTGGTTTTTGATAAAAAGGAAAAATATTCCTTTACAGAATGGCTGCAGTTGACCTCCAAAAAACCTATTGCACGAACTTCTTCCAAACCTTCCCAAAAGACCGGGCAAAGTGTTCCGGAAAAAAAGGATTCCATCCCTGATCCCATTGGCCGGAAAGAAAAAAAATTCGAACGCATAGATAAGTTCATAGCCCAAAATCCAAAAATAACCATAAAGGAAAATAGCAATTCTTCCATAGACGTATCCAGCTCTACAAAATTGGACAAAAACGAACTGATGACAGCCACATTGGCAAGGGTATATTTGGAGCAAAAAAAGTATAAAAAAGCTATTCAGGCCTATAAAATATTAAGTTTGAAATATCCGGAAAAAAGTGGTTTCTTTGCAGACCGAATTAAAGCGGTGGAAAAAATTCAACAAGAAAATAAGTAAGTTAAATGAGTACATTTTCAATATTCCTTGTACTGATCATCATTGTTTGTTTTTTGCTGGTCTTGGTAATCATGGTACAAAACCCAAAAGGCGGCGGACTGTCCTCTTCCTTTGGAGGTGGCGGAAACCAAGTAGTTGGTGGCGTTAAGAAGACCGGTGACTTTTTGGACAAAAGTACATGGACCTTGGCCGGGCTTTTGGTCCTGCTTATCTTGGCATCCAATATTGCCCTAAAAGGAAACTTTAGTGATGCCGATTCAAAATTATTGCAAGGTGATGATATAGAAACTACGGTTCCCGAGGCACTTCCCGACGAGGTTACCCCTCCGGCCAATACGGAAGCTACGCCAACGGACAGCTTATAGAAAAAGAAAATCAAAAATTAAAGATGCCAGCTAAATGACAAGCTGGCATTTTTATTTTACAATTATGTCAGTTTTTGGGCAATGGCATAATTTCTGCCAACTAAGGATGAAACTAAAAAATAAATTTAAATTTTATAATACTATGGCTAAAGTTAATATCAAACCATTGGCGGATAGAGTTCTTATAGAACCCATGGCAGCTGAAACAAAGACGGCTTCGGGAATTTATATTCCAGATACCGCAAAGGAAAAACCACAAAAAGGCAAAGTTGTAGCCGTTGGCCCCGGAACAAAAGATGCGGAAGTAACCGTTAAAGTAGGAAACACCGTCCTTTACGGCAAATACTCCGGTACTGAACTAAAGCTAGAAGGCACGGATTACTTGATGATGCGCGAGAGTGATATTCTGGCCATTATCTAATTGCAAATTCCAATAAACAAATAACAAAATCCAAGTTTTATCCCGCGATTCAAAATTGATATACGGGATATTAATTTGGAAATTTAATTTTTTCAACTAAAAATTTAAACATGGCAAAAGACATAAAATTTGACGTAGATGCACGGGACGGCCTCAAAAGAGGTGTCGATGCATTGGCCAACGCAGTAAAAGTAACATTGGGACCAAAGGGTAGAAATGTAATTATCAGCAAATCGTTCGGAGCACCACAAGTGACCAAAGATGGTGTTACCGTAGCCAAGGAAATAGAACTGGCGGATGCCCTTGAAAATATGGGTGCCCAAATGGTAAAGGAAGTAGCTTCAAAAACCAACGATCTAGCAGGTGACGGTACCACCACGGCCACCGTATTGGCACAATCCATTGTTAAAGAAGGATTGAAAAACGTTGCGGCCGGTGCAAATCCAATGGATTTAAAAAGAGGTATAGACAAAGCGGTGGATTCCATAGTGGAAAACTTGGCAAAGCAATCCAAAAAGGTAGGTGACTCTTCGGAAAAAATAAAGCAAGTAGCTTCTATTTCCGCCAATAATGATGACACTATCGGTGATTTGATCGCCCAGGCATTCGGCAAAGTAGGAAAAGAAGGGGTTATTACCGTTGAAGAGGCAAAAGGAACGGATACTTACGTAGATGTAGTAGAAGGAATGCAATTTGACAGGGGTTATCTTTCCCCTTATTTTGTGACCGATTCAGAAAAAATGGTCACCGAGTTGGAAAGCCCGTACATTCTTCTATTCGACAAGAAGATTTCTGCCATGAAGGATTTACTTCCCGTATTGGAACCCGTGGCACAATCTGGAAAACCTCTTTTGATCATTGCCGAAGACGTTGATGGAGAAGCGTTGGCTACATTGGTAGTGAACAAATTAAGGGGATCTCTTAAGATTGCCGCGGTAAAAGCCCCCGGTTTCGGGGACCGCAGAAAAGCCATGCTAGAAGATATCGCCATCCTTACAAAAGGTACCGTAATATCGGAAGAACGTGGGTTCTCTTTAGACAACACTACAATAGATATGTTGGGTACTTGTGAAAAAGTAAGTATCGATAAGGACAATACCACTATTGTAAACGGCGGTGGTGTTGCCAAGAACATAAAAACAAGGGTAAACCAGATAAAATCACAAATAGAGACGACTACCTCGGATTATGACAAGGAAAAGCTTCAAGAGCGTTTGGCAAAATTGGCCGGTGGTGTAGCGGTCCTTTATGTTGGTGCCGCCTCCGAAGTTGAAATGAAAGAGAAAAAAGACCGTGTAGATGATGCGCTCCATGCGACCAGGGCCGCAGTTGAGGAAGGTATCGTGGCCGGTGGTGGCGTTGCTTTGGTACGGACCAAGGCCGCCCTTTCCAAAGTAGCTACGGATAACGAGGACGAAGCGACCGGACTCCAGATCGTAGCCCGCGCCATAGAAGCTCCTATCAGGACTATCGTAGAGAATGCCGGTGGAGAAGGTTCCGTTGTAGTTGCCAAAATCTTGGACGGTAAAGGGGATTTTGGTTATGATGCCAAATCCGAAAAGTATGTAGAAATGATGAAAGCAGGTATCATCGACCCTAAAAAGGTAACAAGGGTGGCACTGGAGAACGCCGCTTCCGTTGCAGGTATGATCTTGACTACGGAATGTGCCTTGACCGATATTAAGGAAGAGACCCCTGTAGCCGCACCTCCAATGGGTGGAGGCGGAATGCCGGGAATGATGTAATCCGAACCAATATATAAATAGTGTGCATTAATGCCCTATTTGTAATGACAGAGATGAAAAAACCGCTTTTGGAAATCCAAAAGCGGTTTTTCTATTCAATCAATATCATCTACTTAGCGCGCATCTGGTTTACAAACCATTACCATTACCTGCTTCATTTAATAAACCCAACTTTATCTATTATAAATTTCTGTTTCATAAAAAGCAGGGATAGAAAACCATTGCGCCATCATGGCATTGGAAGTGCTTATTATTTGACCTTCCCTAGGTCCTGAAACGGCCTCTCCAAAAACATTCCATAGATTACCCTCGTTATCTTCCATCACAATATCCGGTCGTTCGGGATTATCCCCCAGTACATAATTAAACTCCAAGCCGGACAAATCTCCAGTAAGCGAATACGAAAACATAAAGTCTTCATTCCCTATCAACAGATACTCCTTCCCATTAAATGTATCCCTGATGAGGTTGGTATCTAAAAAATCGGTGAATCTATACACCTTGGCGGTATCATCTAGAATAGCCAGTACTTTTTCTTTCAATGGAAGTCTACCATCTTTTGATACCGGGAAGAAAAAGAGATCGTTGTTCGTATTGTAATTCCCATAGGGGGATGTGCCATATGTTCTTGAAAATCCCGTATCCGTGCCCACTACGTCAACATTGGGATACATTTGTTTGGCCGTTGCCCAATTGGTTTCCCATAGCTGATAGAGTTCGGCAGGTCTTCCCAATAGCTCCCCGTTTACCGATTCATTTAATATTTGTGACCAATTGCTCTGCGTTTCCCTATCAAAGGGGATTAAATTAGTGTTATAAAGTAATCCGGAAACACCAAACGTAGTTTCATTTCCATTGATTATCCTGCCCCATCCTATACCTGTTCCCGTAAGGGGACAAAATGTAATTGCCAAGGAAACATCCCCGACGTTCTCATTGATGATTTCATGCCAATCCAAAATAATATGGGGATATGCCCTTACATCATCACCGTTTTTAAATAAGATTACTAAATCTTCATCCTCTATAAAGCCAGCCTCGGAAGCCGACACCAGTTGTGGGTTTACCAGTGCAGGAATCCCATCCCTTCCTGGCCCACCGTCCAAAACCTCGGATACCGGAATACTCCATTCACTATCTAAAGACGGTAAATCTATACCGTTATTGGAATTGGAAGAACTGCATGCAACCATTAATGTACTCAAAAGAATAAGAATCATTATTTTTTTCATAGCTATTATTTTATAGTTCCGTTGGATAAAATATTATTTTTCTTTTTTAATCTGAAGTTGATTCCCCCCGAAAACCTAAGGGTCGGGGTCAATTGTGTGCCATCGACATAGCTATACATCGGAATTTCCAATCTGGAAAACAATGAAAGATCCGAAGTAATGTTTACCGTTAGTTCCGGCCGGATAAAAACCCATTCCCCACCAGTATTGGGAAGGTTAGAATCATCTATCTTATCTATTTGTGCATTCCTGTACTTAATGACCAAACTGGGGCTAAAAATTGTGTTGAACAATAAAAATTGATCTGTATAACCTATATTTACCTGTACCTCATCCCCAAATTCATAGGTAGATGAACCATTTAAATAATCATTATTCACTCCCGTAAACCGGAACGTAGCACTCCCCGAAATAACCGACGAAGGTCTAAAAGGCAAATTTTTGGAAATTGAAAAAAGGGCGATGTAGTCCAAAGCACCGCTACCCGGCTGCAAATCGGCAGTTAATTGAATGCCTTGTTCCGTAAGCAAATCAGAACGCCCCAACGGGACTTTAACGCCTCCACCAAAACTTACGGAGGAATCTTCGCCCAGTACTTTAGGGATTGCATATTTTAATAAAAATAAGGCATCACCTATACCCGACGTTTCTGTAAACGATTCATTTTCAAATTGACTTATAGTCCTTGATTGGTTGACCCAGGTCAATAACGATTCTACGGAAAATCTTTCGGTAAAGGCATATCCCAAACTCAACAAAATAGCGTTGGTGATACGCAATCTCGAATCATCATCCAACTCTTCTTTACCGGCATTCAGGGTATTGAGATTGTTGTAATCATAGGTGAGGCCTAAAAACACAGATCCTTTCCCGTCATTGGGCAATCCCAAATTATTGGACAAGGGAACCCCGCCGGAACAACAGGTCTGGGAAAGGGTCATTTGCATGCTTATTAGGGCAAGAAATACTAAAAAAATCCGCATCTTAAAAAGAGTAGATACGGATTTAGTGTCTTAGTCCCGATTATCCTTACATCGGAAAACAAACATTTAACATCTTGGCGTCTTAATGCTTTCCACTATCATCGGAATCATCTTCCCGGTATTTGCAACATGGATGAATGGAATCATAGGCTTCCTGAGTGGCCTTTAACTCCTTGGTATCATGGCCTACGGCAATTAAAGCGGTCTTTACCTTCATGGGATCTGTTTTGCGCTCATCGATAATCAAGGACAATTGATGCGAGGGGATATCCCACATGGCATATTTAACGCCTTTTACACCCAAAGCCGCTTTTTCTATACGCATTTTGCACATGTCACATTTACCATCGACCTCCATGGTCAGCTTTTTATTTTTTTCCTGAGCAAAACCTGTTGTCGCCAAGAACGCTAAAACAATTGTTACAATGACTTTTTTCATAATCGTTATTTTTTAAATTTTTATTTTTAGTTATTCGTAAAAAGTTTAGGGTCTACAATATTTTATATCTAAATCCGGCATAAAACATACGCCCCATAATAGGCGCATATACTATACTGGTATCAAAATTCGCACCAAAAGGGTCTTCCGCACTCAATACCGGGCCGGGCTGTTTAAAATTGGTCAAATTTTCCCCGCCCACATACAACTCGAACTTTTGGGAAAAAACTTTGGTAACCTGTGCGTTCATGAGGCTGTAACCGTCCACAAAATCCCCTAATCGGAATTGGGGAGGGTTTACGTCTGTACTTGGCAAACGTTGCCTCCCCAAAGTGTGCAACGTATAATCAAACCGCCATTGGGAACCATTTTCCTTGCTATCTGTCTTATATCCCAGATTTACAAAAAATCGGTTTTGGGCCTGCAACGGTTTCTGCAATTTTCCCGAACGATAGTCCGTGCGCACATCATAATGTTTATATGCCGTTCGCAATTCCAAATTTTCAAGGATTTCATGGTTTACCTCTATTTGAAAACTGCTTGCATAGCTTTCACCCTCTAAATTATAAAAAGATACGGTTCTTGGATTTTCCCAATCCACCACCACCTGATTCTTAAAATCGGTCTTATAATAATCCAACGTAATATTTCCGCTCCTTCCCAAAAACGTAAATCCTTGTAAAAAACTTACCCCATAATTCCAGGCATCTTCCGGGTCAAGCCCATAAACATTTCCACCATTGCCCAAAATCTGAATTTGGCGAGCGGACGCAAAAAACCGTTGATTCTCCGCAAAGATATTGGCCGCCCGCCTACCCCTACCAAAAGAACCTCTTAAGCTTCCCCTTTTCCAGGGGGTATAACGCACATGCAACCTTGGGGTAACAAATGTCCCCAGACGATTGTGGGTATCTACCCGAAGCCCTGCCGTAAGGCTCAGTTTCTCCAAATTTTCGTAACTATATTCAAAGAACGCTCCGGCCGAGACGTCTTCCCGCTCAAAATTTTGTGTGTCTACCAATTCATCATAACCATCATAAGCAAAGGTAAGTCCGGTTTTAAATTTATTGCGTGTGTCCCCGATAATGGAGTTGAACTGTAAGTTGGAATATAAACTCTCGTGATCAATAGCATAGTTTCGCAATCCAAAATAGGATTTTTGGTCATGTAAGCTATAGGAAGCCTGAAATCCGAAACTCTGAAAAGGCAATTCGGGAAAAACATAGCCCAATTTAATGGACGAATCAAAACGCTTGGTATCTATTTCACTACCCCATATTTCGGTTCCGTCAAGTGCGGATCCATTGTTGTCTACCCTATCGGTATCCGGATCAAAGCCAGCTTCCCCTACCTGTTTTTCATCACTCAAAAAACGAATATTCAAAAAACTTACCCAACCTGTCTCCGGATTTTGATATTGCCATCTGTTCATAATATTGATCTGATCCGCCAATGGGGCATCTAAAAATCCGTCATCGTTCCTATCTTCTTTTTGTGTCCGTTTATTGCCATGGATATAGAGTCCCGTACTCCATTTGTCGTTTAGTTTATGATTGAGATGCGTATTCAACTCCAACCGGCCGTTTCTATTGGCGTACCCGTTTACAAATAACCTGTTATCCGTGAGCGGTTTCACCAATTCCGTATTAATTTGACCCGAAATACTCTCATAACCATTCACCACGCTACCGGCACCTTTGGTAATCTGAATACTTTCTACCCAAGTACCCGGCGTAAATGTTAATCCATAAGCTTGAGAAGCACCTCTTATCATCGGAATGTTCTCCTGCGTGATCAGAAGGTAAGGGCTGGTAAGGCCCAACATTTGAATCTGTCTGGTCCCGGTAAGGGCATCCGAAAAATTAACATCTATTGCCGGATTCGTCTCAAAACTTTCGGACAGGTTGCAACAGGCAGCCTTTAACAGTTCCGCACTATTTACCGTAACCACATTCCGGGCACTGAAATAGGTTTTTTGTACCGCTTCCCGTTGCTTCTCTACGACCACCTCATCCAATTCATTGGATGCTTTTAACCAATGGCGAACAGTTTGGGGCTCATCGATTATAAGCGTGTCCGATTGAAACCCGACATAACTGATGACCAATTTATGGTATGTTTCCGAATAGGGGATGCTAAACCGTCCCTCTTCATTGGTAATGGTTCCTATCTGGGAATCCATCCAATATACATTAGCACCGGGCAACCCAATAGGTTTGTTTTCGGAATTGGACTCCATCACCATTCCCTCTACCTTATTTTGGGAGAGGCATAGCAACGGGAGAAATACTGTCATAATAATTATATACTTTTTCATTTTTCCCGTCTTTTAAACAAATTGAAAAAGCATAGTTCCCGCCATAACCAACATAATGGCATTTTCTATAAAAGTAGCCTCGGTCATCGGAAGTTTAAGGGCCGTACCCAAACAGGCGCAACGGATGGATTTTTTATCCAATAAGGTTTTTGTTACCCCGATCGTGGTAATACCCAATATGACAACGGTAGCAATTAGGGCCATTTTGACCTCCAATCGCATTAAGAACAGTATTCCAAGAACGAGTTCCAAAAAGGGATAGACCCACCCGTATAGTGGAACGGCTTTTGCCAAAGGATCGTACATCCTGAAAGAATCCGGGAAACCTTTTAAGTCCAAAAACTTAAAAAAGCTGAATACGATGTAAAAAAGCCCCATAAAATCCAACATTGCGCTGGTGATATCCCAATCCTTAAAATTGAGTAAAAACGCCGCTGAAAACAGGTATAGGAATATGAGAAATAGAGGTTTTAATTGTTGCCATTTTGACCGTTCCGCAACCTTGTCATTAATAGTTTCTTCCAGTTCGTTCTTTTCTGAGATGGAATATTTATCCGGTAAAACAGATTTAAAATTCGCCAATGGAATGTGTTTTTCCATACGCACTTCAACCTCGGTTTTTTCCAAATCTACGGTAACTGCGGTTACCCCCTCTATATTGAGTAACTTTTCCCGGACAGATGCCGCACACCCATCACAGGTCATTCCGGTAAGTGTATATATATGTTTCATGATTTTCTAAATTTATTTTCGTTTCCTTGATTTGCACTCGATCTATTTATATCAATAGAGAGGGCCTTATGTAGGGGCCTTTAAAAATCTATTAGATCGTAAAAAGAAAAACCCCGTTTGTACTAGGAATGAAAAAAATCAGATTATGAAAACCTCGTCAAGTAACTGAATGTCCTTGATCAGAATAGGTGGTGGGTAGTGTTTTAGAGGAACGTTTCGTTTTGTCTCTAAAGCTATATTTTTTATAAAGGATCGGGAAAACGCAAAGAGAAATTGTTGCTTTTCCAAAGAAATATCTTGAAAAGAAAGTTGCATATCGTCCTGCCCTTCCAATAAAATAGTTTCCTCAGAACAGCAGGAACTTTTTGTCACATCCATAACTTCCCCATCTTCCAATAAAGAAGTATCCATTCCACAGGTTTCCGGTGCCGAAAATAATGCCACATCCACCAAATGCCCCATGCAATAGTGTTTTTCTATTCGCCATGAAACCGTAGAGGCCAAAATCAGCAAGGCCATTGCAATGGACCATATTTTCCGAAAACCTTCTTTCATTGTCCCAAAAATACAAAATATTGAAATTATCACTTAAAAACCACGATATCTTAACGAATATTTATAGATCAAACTATTGTATGGTTTACTTGAAAAATCGATTTTTAAACAAATTTTGAAGAACCATTATGTTAGATATATTACGCCCAAAAATCAGTGCCATTATCACTACCAATAAAGGGGCAAACGCCAAGTTACAGGATATATGTAATCTATTGAAAACAACGATAGATCATTATGATTGGGTGGGTTTTTACTTTAAGAACGGGGATAGACGGGAATTAAAATTGGGCCCATATGCCGGTGAACCTACAGACCATGCCCTTATCCCTTTTGGCAAGGGAATATGTGGCCAAGTAGCGGAAAGCAACAAAAATTTTGTAGTGCCGGATGTACAGGCCCAGGATAATTATATTGCCTGTAGCATAACGGTCAAAGCAGAGATTGTAGTACCCCTTTTTGTAAATGGGGAAAATATAGGTCAAATAGACATTGATTCCAATACTCCCGACCCTTTTACTGAAGCCGATGAACGGTTTTTGGAATTCGTAAATTCGGAAGTTGCCAAAATTCTTTAAAACTTTCCGGTTTTTGTTGATAAACCGAGGCAAGATTACTGCTAAAAAAATTACTTTTGTTGGCTTATACAAGTAACCTTAAGCACACAAAATGAGCAGCGTTAAAAAAGCCTCCTCGGCACTTATATCGGTATTCCATAAAGACGATCTGGAACCTATAGTCAAAAAATTCCAGGAATTGGGAATTACCATCTATTCTACAGGTGGAACCGAAAAATTCATCAAGGATTTGGGCATAGAAGTAATCCCTGTCGAGGATGTTACCAGTTACCCCTCAATTTTGGGAGGGCGTGTAAAAACCTTACACCCTAAAGTTTTTGGTGGTATCCTGAACAGGCAGGACAATGAAAGTGATGTTGCTCAACTAAAGGAGTTTGAAATTCCGCAATTGGACATTGTCATCGTAGATTTATACCCATTTGAAAAAACAGTAGCGAGCGGTGCCCCGGAACAAGATATTATTGAAAAAATAGACATAGGGGGTATTTCCCTTATCCGCGCAGCGGCAAAAAACTATAAGGATGTGCTTTGCGTTTCCTCTATGGAAGATTATGGCGAGGTACTTGAAATTATTACGGAAGGCAATGGAAGTACGACCCTGGAACAGCGCAAGCAGTTTGCCGCAAAATCCTTTAATGTTTCCTCCCATTATGATACGGCTATCTTCAATTATTTCAACACCGATCATAAAATCCCTTCCCTAAAGATCAGCGAGCAGAAAGGCCAGGTGTTGCGCTATGGGGAAAACCCACATCAAAAAGGCTTATTTTTTGGAGATTTTGAGGCTATGTTTTCAAAGCTCCATGGCAAGGAGCTTTCATACAACAACTTATTGGATGTTGATGCGGCCGTTCTATTAATGAACGAGTTTAAAGGTGATGCACCTACATTTGCCATATTAAAGCACAACAACGCCTGTGGACTGGCACAACGGGAAACCATTCACCAGGCTTATGTGGATGCTTTGGCCGGGGATCCCGTTTCCGCTTTCGGGGGCATTCTGATAAGCAATGTGGAAATTGACAAGCCTACCGCCGAGGAAATTCATAAGCTCTTCTGTGAAGTGGTCATTGCTCCAAGCTATTCGGAGGATGCGCTGGACATATTAAAAGGCAAAAAGAACCGTATTATATTGATTCAAAATGAAATGGATCTGCCCAAAACTTCGATCAGGACATGTCTTAATGGGGTTTTGGTACAGGACAAGGACAATAAGACCGATGCCCTTCCCGACCTGACACATGCTACGGACAAAAAACCGTCCGAAGGGGAACTGGAAGATTTGCTCTTTGCCTCAAAATTGTGCAAGCATACCAAATCCAACACCATAGTTCTGGCAAAAAACAAACAGTTGTGCGCAAGCGGAACCGGACAAACATCCCGGGTAGATGCCTTAAATCAGGCCATACACAAAGCGGGTTCCTTTAATTTTGACCTGAACGGTGCCGTTATGGCCAGTGATGCATTCTTTCCTTTTCCAGATTGTGTTGAAATTGCGGACAAAGCAGGGATAACCAGTGTCATCCAACCCGGTGGTTCTATAAAAGACCAGTTAAGTGTTGATTATTGCAATGAAAATGGAATTTCCATGGTGATGACGGGCACTCGTCATTTTAAGCATTAATTTTACTACTTTTGTCGATGAAATGCACCCTTTAATCCAGAACCAAACATTAATATATGGGATTTTTTGATTTCTTGACCGAGGAAATAGCCATTGACCTGGGTACGGCGAACACCCTTATTATCCATATGGATAAAGTTGTTGTGGACAGTCCGTCCATTGTTGCCAGGGACCGCGTTACCGGAAAAATTATTGCGGTAGGGAAAGAGGCCAATATGATGCAGGGCAAGACCCATGAAAACATCAAGACCATCAGACCTCTCAAAGATGGGGTCATAGCGGATTTTGATGCCTCGGAAAAGATGATCAATATGTTCATCAAGAATATCCCGGCCTTAAAGAAAAAATGGTTTCCACCCGCACTGCGCATGGTTATCTGTATCCCTTCGGGAATTACGGAAGTGGAAATGCGGGCGGTAAAGGAATCCGCAGAACGTGTAAACGGTAAGGAAGTATATCTGATCCACGAACCTATGGCCGCAGCGATCGGTATAGGTCTGGATATTATGCAGCCCAAAGGAAACATGATCGTGGATATCGGTGGTGGAACTACTGAAATTGCCGTAATAGCCCTGGGTGGTATCGTATGTGACAAATCGGTCAAAATTGCGGGGGATGTATTTACGAACGATATTATTTATTACATGCGTACGCAACACAATCTTTATGTTGGGGAAAGTACCGCGGAAGCCATAAAAATAGAAATAGGATCGGCTACCGAAGATCTGCAGTCGCCACCGGATGAAAAATCGGTGCAAGGCAGGGATCTCTTGACCGGAAAGCCCAAACAAGTACAGATTTCCTATCGGGAAATTGCAAAAGCACTGGACAAATCCATTTTACGTGTTGAGGATGCGGTTATGGAAACCCTTTCACAAACACCACCAGAGTTGGCGGCCGATATTTATAATACCGGTATTTACCTGGCCGGTGGCGGATCCATGCTACGGGGATTGGATAGACGTCTGTCCCAAAAAACGGACCTGCCCGTTTATATTGCGGAAGATCCATTAAGGGCGGTCGTTCGCGGAACAGGTATCGCATTAAAAAACCTGGAGCGGTACAAGAGCATTTTGATCAAGTAATTTTGATCAGGGCCGTGATTTGGTTTTTACGATTTCAACAAAACTATCCTTATCGGTGTAGTTGAAAATTTAGAGATGGATGCAACAGATTATAAATTTTCTGATTCGATATAAACTTTTTCTACTCTATACCTTTTTTCTATTCGTTTCCTTGGTTTTTACCTTTCAGTCCCATTCGTACCATCAATCCAAATTCTTAAATTCCGCAAATTATATTTCCGGGAGTATTTATGAAACTTCGGATAATATCACCTCCTATTTTGGCCTTAGGGAGGAAAACCAAAGTCTTTTAAAAGAAAATGAGCAGTTACGATTTCAATTGTACAATCAAAAAAACAAAGGACAATCTACCGCAGATTCAACCCGATCGGCATATACGGTCATAAAGGGAAGGGTAATCAACAACAGTTATGCGGCACAGCGGAACTACATCACCATCAATAAGGGTAAAAGAGACAGTATTGCCCAGGATATGGGCGTCATTACGGACAAAGGTATTCTTGGTATTGTGGAAAACACGTCCAACAACTTTGCTACGGTACAAAGTATTTTAAACGAAAAATCCAACATCAATGCCAAAATCAAAAATTCAAATCACTTTGGTTCCCTAATTTGGAATACGGAAGGTTATGACAGGGTCCAATTGGTAGATATACCGAGGTTGGTACCCCTCAATATAGGTGATACCATTGTTACCGGGGCCATGAGCAGTATATTCCCGGAGAATGTCCCGATCGGTGCCATCGCAAAATTTGATCTGGACCGATCTAAAAGTTTTTATTCTATAGATGTAGCTCTTTTTAACGATATGACCAATATCAAAAATGTATACATCATCAAAAATTTAAACAGGCAGGAAGTCCTGGAATTGGAAGCAGAAACCCAATCTAATGATCAGTAGTTCTTTTTTCACGAATATTTTGAGGTTTTCGTTACTGATCCTAATACAGGTCCTGGTCTTCAATAAATTAAACTTTTTTGGGTTTATCAATCCTATGGTGTATGTTCTCTTTTTATATTGGTATCCTATAAAGGAAAATAGAACCACCTTTATTGCCATAAGTTTTTTGTTGGGCCTGCTTATAGATATTTTTTCGGATACGTTGGCCATCAATGCGGCCGCAACCGTGACCATCGCTTATATTAGACCCACAATAATGAGATTCATTTTTGGTGTAAATTATGAATTTCAAAGTTTTAAGTTAAACAACGCGACCAAAGCACAACAATTTACGTTTTTGGCGTTATTAATTGTAATACACCATGTTGTGTACTTTACATTGGAAATTTTCAGCTTTACCAATACCTTAATGATATTAAAGAAAACATTGGTGACAGGATCGGCTTCTTTAATTTTATGTTTGTTGTTCAGCACTCTTTTTAGCACCCGAAAAGAATGAGAAAAATTCTTTTATCGTCCATCATTATAATCATTGGAATAACTTTTCTGAGCAGATTGTCCTATTTGCAGATTTTTAGTTTTTCCGCAGATCAAGTATTGGAAGATCCAGCTATCAAAGCCATTTACGACTATCCTGAACGCGGGTATATTTATGACCGGGACGGTAAACTTTTGGTAGGGAACGACCCAGCGTACGACGTTATGGTCATCCCAAGGGAAGTTAAGCCATTGGACACTATAGAGTTCTGTGGGCTATTGAATATCAGCAAAGAAAAATTCGTAGAAAAATTGCGTAAAGCAAGGGTATATTCCCCCCGGTTACCCTCGGTTTTAGTCCCGCAACTTTCTAAAGAGGACTATGCCGGGCTACAGGAAAAGATGCGAAAGTATGAGGGGTTTTATATTCAAAAACGCTCTTTGCGCTATTATGACACTAAAAGTGCCGCCAATGTGCTAGGATACATCAGTGAGGTCAATGAAGCGGATCTGGCCAAAAACAAATACTACGTACAGGGCGAACTCAAAGGCAGAACGGGAGTAGAACGTTATTATGAAGACATATTACGCGGTAGAAAAGGCGTGCAATACATCCAGAAGGATCGTTTTAACAGAGATATTGGGCCCTACAAAAATGGTGCATTGGACACACTGCCGGAACAAGGCAAACAGATAAGCCTTACGTTGGATAAGACTTTGCAGGAATATGGAGAATTGTTAATGAACGGTAAACGAGGGGGTATTGTCGCCATTGAACCATCATCCGGAGAAATATTATCCATGATTTCGGGCCCTACTTATGACCCTTCCCTTTTGGTGGGCAGACAACGTTCCAAAAACTATACCCGATTGTATTATGACACGATCGCCAATCCTACTTGGGATCGTTCCATTCATGCACAACAGCCTCCGGGATCTCCCTTTAAAACATTAAATGCATTGATAGCCCTGCAAGAAGGTGTTATGAACAAATTTTCTAAAATACGTTGCTATAATGGGTTTTATGTAGGAAAGAAGAAAAAGGGATGCCATTGTGGTGGTGGAATCCGTAATATGAACAGCGGTATTTACCTTTCCTGCAATGCCTATTTTGCCGGCACATTCCGTAAAATATTTGAAAAATACAATACCACGGATGAAGGTATGGATGTGTGGGAAAAGCACATGAAAAGTTTTGGCCTCGGAAATTATTTAGGCTATGATCTGCCTTTTGGCCAAAAAGGACGGATACCGAACAAAGCGTACTATGACAAGTGGTACGGGGACAATCGTTGGAGTTCTTCCTTTATCATATCCAATGCCATAGGCCAGGGAGAAGTTTTGGCCACCCCTGTCCAATTGGCCAATATGACGGCCGCAATCGCCAACAGGGGTTATTTTTTTACGCCCCATGTCCTAAAAAAAATAGAAGGAAAGGAAATTACCAACCCCAAGTTTACCGAAGCCAAGCATACTACTATAGACCCCGAACATTTTGAACCGGTAATTCAAGGAATGGCAGCGGTATATAAAAAGGGAACGGCCAGATGGCTTCAAATCCCCGGGGTTAATATTGCCGGGAAAACGGGAACTGCTGAAAATTTCACTAAAATTGACGGTGTTCGCACCCAATTGACCGATCATTCCGTTTTCGTGGCCTTTGCTCCTATTGAACGGCCTAAAATTGCCATTGCCGTATATATTGAAAACGGGTATTATGGCTCAAGATACGCTGGGCACATTGCTTCGCTCATGGTAGAAAAATATATCAAGGGAAAAATTACCCGAACAGATCTGGAGAAAAAGATGCTGGAAAAAACCTTGGAACGTGAATATGCCAAACCATATAGTGGGGAAGCGTTCGAGATAAACGAATATGTCTGGTAGAAGTGTCTTTAAACGTATAGACTGGTTATCGGTCATGCTCTATTTGTCCCTGGTCTTTATTGGTTGGTCCAATATTTACTCCACTACATTTACCGAAGCGGATGAATCCATTTTTAATTTTGGCATGCTGCATGGCAAACAGCTCTTTTTCATTGGTGTAAGTTTTGTGGCCATCCTGATTATTATGGCTTTGGAAGTGAACTTTTACGAACGTTTTTCAAGTGTTTTCTATTTACTGTCCATGCTGTCCCTTTTAGGGCTTTTCGTATTTGGAAAAACAATTGCCGGTGCCACCTCCTGGTACGACCTCGGCTTTTTTAATTTACAACCTTCCGAACTTGCCAAAGTAGCAACGGCATTGGCATTGGCCAAATATCTAAGTGATATCCAAACCGATATCAAGAGGAGAAAAGATCAATTGTATGCCATAGTAATACTACTTATTCCTGCATTGCTTATTATACCTCAGCCCGATCCGGGAAGCGCCTTGGTATTTTTTGCCTTGGTGTTCGTTGTTTTCAGGGAAGGCCTGCCTTTATTTTATTTGGCCATAGGCCTTGGTTTGATCTTGATATTTGTAACCACTTTAATGTTCGGTACTATTTGGGTGGCTATTGGTTTGGCCTTACTCATCGTATTTTTATTCGGATTGAAAAGGAAATCCTATAAGGTCCCTATTTTTCCTTTGGTCGTTATAGCGATCATTACCCTGTTTTTTTCCCTGTCCGTCAACTTTGTTTTTAACAATGTTTTTGAACAGAGGCATAGGGATCGTTTTAGCCTTTGGCTGCGCCTGGAAAAAGACCCTGCCAAACTGGAACAGATTAGAAAAAACATCGGTTACAATACTTATCAATCTGAAAAAGCCATTGAGTCAGGTGGGTTTTTCGGAAAAGGTTATTTGGAAGGAACAAGGACCAAAGGGGATTTTGTACCGGAACAGCACACAGATTATATATTTAGTACAGTGGGAGAGGAATGGGGATTTTTAGGAACGGCTACCGTTATCATCCTTTTTTCAGTTTTATTCTTACGGTTGATTTCCCTGGCGGAACGCCAAAAAAACCCTTTTGCCAGAATGTATGGCTATGGGGTCATTTCTATCTTATTCGTTCATTATTTCATCAATATCGGTATGGTGATCGGGGTGTTGCCCACGGTTGGTATTCCATTGCCCTTCTTTAGCTACGGTGGATCTGGATTGTTATTTTTCACCATTTTATTGTTTATCTTTCTAAAGTTGGATACCAATAGATTAAAGGAAAGTTTTTAAAACTTCCAGTTTTCCAGACTGTTCTTACTTTCAAATTCTTCTTGTCGTTTTTTATCCAATCTGTAAAAAAAATCGATTCCCGTTAATTCTTCTATCTTATCAAGGGGAACGGTAAAGGTTTTCAACGGTGATGCTTTTTCTCTGCCGGCCATTAAAAAACCGATAACTTCCAAATCTTCCTTATCTCCCTTTGCAACGATCTTGTAAAAGTATTTTGGCACATCCACACCTTCTTCCCCAATTTCATCCAAACCCTTCTCCAAAACACCTCCGGTAATTACATATAGTTCTCCATACCGTCTCGTCCAAGAACGGATCTGCGCTTCCAACCGGTTCCAAATGCCCGCATTAAAATCCCTGTTCTGGGGACTTATATTACTGGTATAAAATGTCTCGTTATACGCCTGTTCGGAAAACCTACGATCTCCTGCCGGGCACAAATGCCCCCTATCATAACCAGAACCTTTGTAGTTCCGCCAATCCGCGGACTTGGTCTTTACCCAAGGATCCTCTATAAAATAGGGGCGTTTCCGGTCGTCATATGTTAGGTGCTCTCTTTTAAGTATATAGGCCACCCATTCCGCTTGTTCAAAAGGCTCGTTATAGGACAGGGAATAATGGGAATGATGCACGACCTCACCGGTAGTGGAAAACGGTAAAAAGGTTTCAGGAAAAGTACTTTCTTTATTTGATTCCGTATTATCGGAATAGATGCTGGGCGTATAAAAGTTCTCAAAAACCCAGAAACTCAATACACAAATGAGTATCATACCTGTATAAATAGCCCTATCTTTTTTATAGTTCCCCATCGTTCAAATTTAACTCAATTTTGTAAGAACTATCGATATATACCGACTGACCTCCGGTAAGAAAAACCTAAAACAGGAAAGGAAAAATTATCATGTTAACTTGGAAAGATGTCATCCATTTTTCGGTAAACGGAAACCCGGAACCGGATAGGAGAGTAGAAAAATCAGAAAACGAATGGAAAGAAATCCTAACCCTGGAGCAATTTAGAATAACCAGAAAAAAAGGAACGGAAGCTCCTCATTCGGGAGCACTGTGCAGTGTTTATGATGCCGGAAAATATGCTTGTATCTGTTGCGGTACGGAACTTTTTGATGCTACCATAAAATTTGAATCGGGAACCGGTTGGCCCAGCTTCACCCAACCCATTAAGGAAAATGCCATTAAATATTATAAGGACACTTCTTTTGGTATGATCCGGGTAGAGGTGCTTTGTAATACGTGCGATGGGCATCTAGGCCATGTTTTCCCAGATGGGCCGGAACCAAGTGGACTACGATATTGTATCAATTCCGAGTCCATGCAGATGGTCAAGGAAGAACCCCATGGATAAGCCAGCTATTGGGAACGCCACCGTAGGCGGTGGATGTTTTTGGTGTACCGAAGCTATTTTTCAAGAAATAAAGGGGGTCTTAAACGTAGTCAGTGGCTATACGGGAGGCAAAGTCCCCGGCAAACCCACTTACAGGGAAATCCGCTCCGGACTAACGGGTCATGCGGAAGTGGTACAAATAACTTATGACCCTTCGATAATCGACTATACCGATATTCTTATCATTTTTATGACAACACACGATCCTACAACTTTAAATAGGCAAGGTGCGGACGTGGGAACACAATACCGTTCCGCAATCTATTTTCACAGTGATAATCAAAAAAAAATCGCCCAAAACGTATTGAAAGAAATGGACCATTTTTATGAAAATCCCATTGTTACAGAATTAAGCCCTTTGGGCATTTTTTACGAAGCGGAAGATTATCACCAAAATTATTATAGGAGCAATACCACCCAAGGTTATTGCCAAGTTGTTATAAACCCCAAACTTTCAAAACTAAGAAAGTTACATGCCGAGAAGCTAAAATAAACGAAAAACCCGTTCCAGAAGGAGCGGGTTTTTCGTTTATATCGTTATATGGATTTTCTAGCTTTTTACACTGGCCAATTTTCTATTGCCCTTATTTTTAATATTGTTCAATTTTAAATCCTGTAAAACGTTTACGGCTTCTTCTACATATACGTCTTTAGCCAAATTTTTGTGCCAGCGATTTCTTTTGTCCCTTAAAATGGAATCCTTGGTAAATAATTCCTCTTCATATTTCAATGATTTGAACGTAAGTTTGGAATCGTATTTGGAAAGATTTTTAAAGTAGTTGGATCTTTCTTTGTCCTTGTCCTTTTCTTCCCGATAGGTATTATAATTTAAAGATATCACTGTCTCATCCTGTTCCGCCTTCAACCATTTTGCATTCTCCTCTATTAATTTGATCTGTGGGTTGGCCGCCATTCTAGCCTTGCTATTGGCTATGGTCTGTTCATAATCTATATACCCTTCCCAAATTTTGTAATTCGCTGGTGTAATCTTATCCCATTTTAAAGGATTGGACTGGTCTCTTTCACCAAGATCAATGTAACTGTATTTGTCCGGAACCACCACATCACTCTTAACTCCTTCCAATTGTGTAGAACCACCATTGATCCTATAGAACTTTTGTGTCGTTAATTTAATGGCACCCAGATCCCCATGGTCATTACTACGGACAATATTATCCAAGGGAATCACATTTTGTACGGTTCCCTTACCAAAGGTCTGCTTGCTCCCAATTACAATAGCTCTTTTATAGTCCTGCATGGCAGCGGCCAAAATTTCCGATGCAGAAGCCGAAAGTTCGTTCACCAAAATCACCAAAGGCCCGCCCCACTGTATCCTTTCATCCTTATCATCATAAACTTCTTTGTTCTTGTTTCCGGAGCGAACCTGGACTACGGGGCCATCTTTAATGAACAACCCTGCCATTTCCACAACCGTTTTAAGAGAACCTCCACCATTGTCCCGCAAATCCAGAATAAGCCCTTCAACTCCTTCTCGCTTTAAGCGTTCCACTTCCTTGGCAACATCGCTTGCTGCATTTCTTTTGCTATAATCTTCAAAATCCACATAGAATTTAGGAAGATTGATCAATCCGTATTTATTATCCCCTTTAATAATATTGGCAGATTTGGCAAAGGATTCCTCTAATTCGACCACATCCCGGGTAAGTGAAATTTCTTCCAAAGAACCATCCACTTTACGTATGGTCAAATTAACGATTGTACCCTGGGCTCCCTTTATTAATTTAATGGCATCGTCCAGACGCATACCCACTATATTTATAGATTCTTCTCCTTCTTGACCTACTTTCAGGATCTCATCCCCTACCTCTAGACGTTGGTCCCGCCATACCGGTCCTCCTGAAATAATCTCGGTTATTTTTACGCCTTCCGGCTTCTTTTGAAGCCTGGCCCCGATACCTTCAAACTTCCCCGACATGCTGGTATCAAATTTTTCCTTCTCATCAGGAGCAAAATAATAGGTGTGCGGGTCAAACTCGTCCACAATGGTATTGATGTATTGCACAAACCAATCTTTTCGTTCCAAATCGTCTATAAAATCAAAAAAATCGTTCAAAGTCGTCTCCGTGGATTTTCTGGACTCTTCCTCTGCTTCTTCAGGCGTATGGGCATCATGGTCATGATCATCAAAAAGATCTTTGGCATCCTTTTTCTCGGCATGCATAATCTTGGAATCATAGGTTCCCAATGTAGCATATTTCAATTGCCTTCTCCAACGTTCCTTTAAATCCTTTTTATTGGCAACGAAAGACTCTTCACCATATTTTATATTTATACTTTCATCCTGATCATAATCAAAAGGCGTTTTCAAAACTTCTTTATAAATTGCCTTCGCTTCTTCCATACGTTGCATTAATCGCTCATATACCAAATTGAAGAACGTAATGTCCGTATTCTTTATCTGATCATCCAATTGAAATTTGTATTGCTCAAAATCCGCAATATCCGTAGCCAAAAAATAGCGCTTGGTAGGGTCTATAACATCAATAAAATCCTCAAAAACATTTACCGAAAAATCATCGTCGATGTCTTTTGGTTCATAATGTCCTTTCTCCAAAACATAGGTAATCAAGTCCAAAAGCAATTTGTCCTTATCATCATTTTCAAAGGATTTTCGGGTAAAACTGCATGAAGCCACAGCTATGAGCATTACTATTAAAACGTAGGCTAAATTTCTTTTCATAAAACTTTCTTTTTTATCTTTTTTCAAAATCTGGAAATTTGAAACTTCCGTAGCATTGGCAGCTACCGGAATTCCCTAAGATAAAGAAAAAACCATGCCAATCAAGGACAGGGGAATTAATTTTTTGTTAAACGGCCCATCCGTTATATCCTTTTTAAAAACGTATTTTTACCCTGTAAAGTATATGATATGTCAAAACCTTTGATATTGGTGACCAATGATGACGGAATAACGGCCCCGGGGCTTCGTTCTTTGGTATCGTTCATGAAGGATTTGGGCGATGTTTTTGTGGTTGCACCGGATAGTCCACAATCCGGTATGGGACATGCTATTACATTGGACAGCACACTGTATTCCAAAAGAATAAAAATTGGCTCCGAAGCATCGGATACGAAAGAATATAGTTGCAGCGGCACCCCTGCAGATTGTGTAAAACTGGCTTTAAGGGAATTATTGCCCAGAAGGCCGGATATCTGTATAAGTGGAATCAACCACGGTTCCAATTCATCTATAAACGTGATTTATTCCGGAACCATGAGTGCCGCCATAGAGGCCGGTATAGAGGGTGTTCCGGCCATAGGTTTTTCATTGTGCGATTATAATTGGGATGCCGATTTTTCCCATACCGAGGATTTTATAAAAAAAATCGTGAACGAGGCCCTTGCCCACAAAATTCCCAAAGATGTCGTATTGAACGTAAATATACCCAACCTAAAAAAAGAGGAACTTAAAGGGATAAAAATATGTAGGCAGGCCAAGGCCAATTGGAAGGAAAAATTTGACAAAAGGACCAATCCCATGGGAAAGGACTATTATTGGCTTACCGGGGAGTTTGAATTATTGGACAAAGGTGAGGATACCGATGAATGGGCATTGAGCAACGGATATATTTCCATTGTTCCCACACAATTTGACCTCACGGCCCATCACGCTATTCAGGATATCAATAATTGGAGTTTAAATGAATAATAAGAAAGAACTTGCCATTGGATTTTTAGTTGGTCTTATTGCCAATATTATGGGAACATTGCTGTACATTTTGTTGTTTTCTGACCTCAATATTTTAGAAACTTATACGGCGGCCGTGGAACAAGGGCACGTTGGCAGTTTATTGGCATTGGGCGCCATTTTAAATTTATTGGCGTTTTTCGGGTTTTTAAGAATTAAAAGGGACCAAAGGGCCAAAGGAGTCCTTATTGCCACTTTACTTACCGCCTTGGCAATCCTTTATTATAAAGTTTTTTAAAATCGAGTTAAAACTGATTCGGGAGGTATGAAATACTACATTATTGCGGGCGAGGCATCCGGCGACCTTCATGGTTCCAATCTGATAAAGGCACTAAAACTAGAAGATTCCCAAGCTAACATCCGTTGTTGGGGCGGTGATTTAATGGAGCGGGCAGGCGGCACTTTGGTCAAACACTATAAAGAAATGGCCTTTATGGGGTTTCTGGAGGTATTGCGAAACCTGAATGCCATTTTCAAAAATATCACCTACTGTAAGGATGATATTGAAGATTTTAATCCGGACGTAATCGTCTTTATCGATTATTCGGGATTTAATCTCAGGATAGCCAAATGGGCTAAAGAAAAGGGGTTTATAACCAATTATTATATTTCACCACAGATCTGGGCCTCCAGGGAAGGAAGGATTGAAAAAATAAAAAGGGATATTGACGCCATGTATGTCATCCTGCCTTTTGAAAAAGCATTCTACGAAAAAAAACATGGCTTTCCCGTTCATTTTATAGGCCATCCATTGATCGATGCCATCTCTGATCGGGATTATTTAGCTAAAAATGAATTTTGTAAAATTCATGATTTGGACGCTAACAGGCCCATTATTGCCCTTCTCCCTGGAAGTAGGAAGCAGGAGGTCCAAAAAATGCTAACGGTAATGCTATCCGTGATTCCCTCTTTTCCCGAGTATCAATTTGTCATAGCTGGTGCACCTAGTTTGGAAAAGGAATTTTATGTCCCATTCCTTAAAGATCCCAACGTAGGCTTTATATCCAACAAGACCTATGACCTTTTAAGTATTTCTTATGCGGCACTCGTTACCAGCGGTACGGCGACCTTGGAAACGGCACTTTTCAAAGTTCCTCAAATTGTATGCTATAAAGCCCATTGGCTATCCTACCAAATTGCCAAAAGAATCATTACCCTGGATTATATATCGCTCGTCAATTTAATCATGGGAAAAGAAGTAATAAGGGAATTGATCCAAAACGACTTAAACACGAACAACCTAAAACAGGAGCTTTCTAAAATATTGAACGGTCCATCAAGATCAAAAATCCTTGACTCCTATACTACGCTAAGGGAAAAATTAGGAGGGGAAGGAGCTAGTGAAAAAGCGGCATCACTTATTGCCTCGCAAGCTAAAAAATGAAGCTCGGGTAAACTTTTAATTTCCTTAAATCGATATGTTTAAGGGCGTTATCCGGAATAATTCTATAATTTTGATATTCAAGTATCTTATACATTACTTGATCCATGCGTAAACTATCCTATTTTTTTCTTCTTTTATGTATTGCCTGTGGTACGGGGAAAAAAAGCAAAACTTCCCAAAAGGACCGTACCGTATCGGTTGCTGCAGCGGACAAGAAACGTAAGGATATGGGCAACAGACCGGATAGGACCCCAGTACCTTTAAAAAGGCCCGTTTTAAAACACCTGTCAAAAACGGATGAAATCATCAATACCGCATTGACCTTCTCGGGAGTACGTTACAAGTTTGGAGGGACTACCAAAAAAGGAATGGATTGCTCGGGACTGTTGTATGTCTCTTTTGCCGAACACGATGTTAAACTGCCCCGAACTTCCATTCACATGGCGGAAGAAGGCAAAAAGGTCAGGATAAAGGAAGTCGTCAAAGGAGATTTGCTGTTCTTTAAAACGAATAGGCGTTCCAAAAGAATCAACCATGTGGGGATGGTAGTATCTATTGATAACGATGAAATTAAATTTATACACGCCTCCTCTTCCAGAGGTGTAACCATTTCTTCCCTACGCGACGGGTTCTGGAACAGTGCTTTTGTAAAAGCCACCCGAATACTATAGTATGAAGTTGCTGGACTTTGTACCTATAAAATTGGCCCTGGCCCTTATTTTGGGAATACTGATCGGGCATTTTTTTCAAATTCACCTTCCCATGGCCTTGGGACTAACAATATTGTTCCTTATCGGCCTTGGCCTTGTTTATTATTTTGAAAAGAAGGCCACATCGGTCCTGTTCGGAATTTTGACACTCCTTACTACAATTGCTTTGGGCATTTTTATAATGGTTCGGGCACAGCCCATTAATCATACATCCCATTACAGCCATTTAAACACTCAAGAAGCCGCACAATGGGAATTGAAAATTCTTGAAACCTTAAAACCCACATCTTTTTCAAAACGTTATATCGCCTCGGTAACAAAACTCCAAGACACTTTGGCTACCGGAAAACTAATGTTAAACTTTCCGTTGGACACTACCCTATCCGATAATTTAAAGGTAGATGATGAAATTGTAGTACACGCCAAAATAGAGGCCATAAAACCACCTTTTAACCCCCACCAATTTGATTACAGATCCTATATGGAAAAGCTGGGCATCTATCATCAAATGAAACTAAATAAGGGCGGATACGTAAAAAAGAAGAGGCCATCATCCACCATTTTGGGAATGGCCGAAAAAATTAGGGGCCATATAATCCGTTCGTTGAAAAAATACAATTTTGGAAAAAATGAACTGGCCATAATACAGGCATTGTTGTTAGGGCAGCGCAACGATATTTCAAACGACACCTATACGGATTACAAAGATGCGGGTGCCGTTCACATTCTAGCTTTATCCGGACTGCATATCGGTATTCTTTTATTCTTTATCAATTTTTTGCTCCGCCCATTGGAACGCCTTCCTAAAGGAAAAACGCTCAAACTAATTATTACGGTGTTCCTGCTTTGGGGATTTGCATTTATAGCTGGCCTATCCCCATCTATCATTAGAGCCTGTGCCATGTTTACATTTATCGCCTATGCACTGTACTTGAACAGGCCAAGCAACAATTTTAATATTTTGGCACTTTCCATATTGTTTATTTTACTATTTATAGATCCCGATCTTTTATTTCAGGTAGGGTTTCAAATGAGTTATGTAGCAGTCTTTGCCATAGTTTGGATCTATCCCTTATTCCAAAAGTTTTGGTTCCCAAAAAATAAGGTCATCCGTTATTTTTGGCAATTACTTTCCGTGAGTATTGCCGCACAATTGGGCGTGCTCCCCATTAGTCTTTTCTATTTTCATCAATTCCCCGGTCTGTTCTTTATCTCCAACGTATTGATCGTTCCATTTTTAGGATTCGTCTTAGGTATGGGAATACTGACCATCCTGCTTTCACTTCTCAACTACTTGCCGGACTGGCTAGTGCTGATCTTCAATAAAATTATCGGCATTATGAACACATTGATCCAATGGGTAGCGGAACAGGAGGCTTTTATTTTCAGGTCCATTTCTTTTGACAGTTTGCAATTATTGCTCTCCTACCTACTCATAATTTCATTGGTCCCAATGTTTGTCAAAGCCCATTTTAAAAGAGTCGGTTTTTTTCTTGTTTGCCTGCTCGGGTTTCAATCCTGGACCATTTACCAATTATACGAAGCGTCCCGCACAAAAGAGGTATTGATTCTACATCAAACCAAAAACACGGTTATTTTTAACAGAAATGGAAGGCATTTAAACGTGTTGTCCAATACCAAGAACGCTTTAGGGAATCTTATCCGTGATTACAAAATTGGAGAACGAATAGATTCCGTTTCGTTTGCACCGCTTAAGAACAGTTATACTATTGGCGATCGATCTCTGTTCATTTTGGACAGCACCGGTATTTATCCCGAACAGCCTACGGCAAATACCATACTGATTACGGGATCCCCAAAAATAAATTTAGATCGACTCATTACGACCCTACGGCCCAAGAACATTATTGCCGACGGGAGCAATTATAAATCCTATGTAAAACAGTGGAAAGAAACCTGTTTGCAACAAAAACTCCCTTTTCACCATACCGGCGAAAAGGGAGTTTATTATTTTAAATCCAACTAGTGTACGTTGCCCATTAATTTCTTGATCAGGGGGGAAGCCAGTAATACCAGCACCCCTGCACCTATCGAATAGTAAGCAATTAGTTCAAAACCATCTGTATAAACACTTAAAGTTTCAATACCGCCTACGTTCTTATCCGTACTTTCAATAGCTAGTTGTTTTCCAATAAAACCAACTACTTGAAATGCAAACGCAGAGGATAAAAACCACACTCCCATCATAAAGGCAACAATTCTTTTAGGGGACAGGTCAGTGATTTTTGAAAGCCCTACAGGTGACATAAACAGTTCCCCAACGGATAATAAAAAATACATTATCAACAAATAGGAAAAAGGAACCAAACCACTTTCGTTTGCGCTATTTCCGCTTATTGCCAATACATAAAAACTTATGCCCGCGAACAGAAGGCCCAAACCAAATTTATAAGGGGTCCTGGGGTTTTTATTGGCTTTGGACAATCTAGTCCATATCATGGATATGGGAATCGCCAGAATAATGATCCACATAGAATTAAGTGAGTTCGTCTGGGAAGCGGACATAATACCATCCAAATCTATATTCCTAGCCGCAAATAACGTTATCACGCTTCCCGAAAGTTCATGAAATCCCCAAAAAATGGTCATAAAAACCGTTATCAAAACAGCCACGAATAATTTCTTGCGCTCTTCGACCTTAGCTTTGTATATGATGTAGGCCAGATATAGCAAAATAGTAATCCCTATAAGCTTAAAAATTATATTCACAATATTCTGATCTTCAAAAAAAGTTCCATCAGAACCTAAAGATTTATATGACGATAATAGATATGATATTAGAGGGGCGGAGACTACCGCTAAAATCGGTATCAAATAGCGTTGTTTTATCCCCATCACCTTTTTATCGATATTGCCATTTATAGGTGGTAATCCTTTATCTCCAAAAACCCCTTTTTTAATTCCACTCCAAAAAAACAACAGTCCTGTAAGCATTCCTATCCCCGCTAATCCGAATCCATAATGCCATCCATATTTAGCGGCCAACCAACCGCAAAGTAAGGGTGCGACCCAACCACCAATATTTATACCCATATAAAAAATGGTAAATCCAGAATCTTTTCTTGCATCACCTTCATCATATAAGGTTCCCACAAAGGTGGAAATATTGGGTTTGAAAAATCCGTTCCCTACGATTATAAGGGATAGTGCCAAAAAGAAGGCAATATTATTTTCTATGGCCAGGACAAAATGTCCAATAGACATTAAAATACCCCCTAAGAAAATAGAATTTCTCATACCGATTATCGAGTCCGAAATTCTGCCGCCAATCACGGTTGATGCATAGACCAGTGATCCGTATGAAGCATAAACGGCAGCCGTTGCGTAATCCCTTTCCGCTAATGCCTCAAAAATCACCTGAACCATGTAAAGCGTAAGTAACGCTCGCATGCCATAAAAACTAAAACGTTCCCAGAGTTCGGCAAAAAACAAATAAAACAAACCTTTCGGATGGCCAAAAAGTTCTTTCTTATGTGCTGGTTTAGTATGTGTCATATTATAATTTTGGTCGGTTAGTAATTTATCCTTTAATGTTATTTGATTTCACCATGGGTTTTTCCCTTTCCTCGATTGTTGGCCTGTCCCTTAGGTTTTCATTCAGGAAATCGGTCATTTTATTATACAGATGAATCCGGGTATTGCCGCCATAAATGCCATGGTTCTTATCGGGATAAATGGCCCAATCAAATTGCTTATTGGCCTGTATTAATGCTTCTGCCATACGCATGGTATTCTGATTGTGTACATTATCATCGCCCGACCCGTGCACCAACAAATAATTTCCCTTTAAGCGTTCCGCATAGTGTAAGGGTGAATTTTCATCATACCCGCTTGGATTTTCCTGTGGGGTTTGCATATAGCGTTCCGTATAAATAGTATCGTAAAAACGCCATGAGGTAACGGGTGCTACGGCAATAGCCGCTTCAAATACATCATTGCCCTTTAAAATACAGTTGGTACTCATAAAGCCACCATAGCTCCAACCCCATATTCCCGTTCTATTTTCATCTATGTAACTTAATTGGCTTAGTTTTTCGGCAGCGGCTATTTGATCTTGAACCTCATATTTTCCCAATTCTTTCTGGGTAACCTTTTTAAAGTCCCGACCTTTGAATCCTGTACCTCTTCCGTCCACACAAGCCACAACATAACCTTCTGAAACCAATTTTTGATGCCAGTAATCATTACCGTTCATCCATTTATTGGCTACATTTTGAGAACCGGGGCCACTATATTGGTACATGAACAATGGATACTTTTTAGCAGGGTCAAAATCCGCCGGTTTGATCATGTACATATTCAGATCATTTCCGTTAACCGAAATCGTGGAAAACTCTTTGGGACTTAATTCATAGTTCTTTAGTCTTTCCAATAATCGTGAATTATCCCTAATATCCTTTACTTTTTTTCCTGTAACCGATTTATGCAACGTATAGGTATTGGGAATGACAGCACTGGAATACGTATTGATAAAATAGGTGAAATCCGAACTAAAATCTGCCATATTGGTTCCTTTTTCAGCAGCTAACGTTCTTTTGTTCTTTCCGTTGCTACCCACGCTATAGACGCCACGGTTTATAGAGCCGTTCTCCGTGGATTGATAATAGACCTTATCTTTATTTTGGTCATAACCATAGTATTGGGTCACTTCCCAATCCCCTTTGGTAATTTGGTTCATTAGCTTTCCTTCCTGATCGTACAGATAAATATGGTTCCACCCATCCCTTTCGCTTGTCCAGATAAAGCTATCGTCCGCCAAAAAGGTCAGATTGTCCGTAACGTCTACATACGCATTATCTTTTTCCTCCAACATCAGGGAAACGGAATTATCCTTTGCATCAACAGCGTGTAATTTCAAATTATTTTGATGCCTATTTAATGTCTGTACGCTCAAATATCCAGGGTTGTTCATCCATTTTATCCGAGGAATATAATATGGGGTTCCTAAATCTACTTTGGAAATGTCCCCGGATTTTACGTCCAGCATGTGTAATGAAACCAAAGCATTGGTTTCTCCCGCTTTTGGGTATTTGAATACCTCTTGATCCGGGTATAGGCCTTTGCCATACACATCCATAGAGAATTCCGGCACCTTGGTCTCATCAAACCGAAGGAAAGCGATCTTTGTACCATCGGCATTCCATGCAAACGCCTTTACAAAGGCAAATTCCTCCTCGTACACCCAATCCGTTACCCCGTTGATAATTTTATTCTTTATACCGTCTGTAGTGATCTGCCTTGTTTTGTTAGCGGCAAGGTCAAAAATATAGAGGTTATTGTTTGCCACATAAGCTACCTCTTTTCCGTTTGGCGATAGTGTAGGTTCCTGGATTTTAGTGTCGGATATCTTGGTCAGTCCTTTTGAGGCTACATCGTACACATAAAAAATACCCAGGGTAGACCTTCTAAAAACAGATTCTACCTCCGTAGCCAAAAGAATCTTACTTTCATCCCCATTGAACTCATAAGAAGTAAAATAGGGTAATGCCTCTAAATTGGCGGACGATACTATAGTCCCTATTTTTTCCTGTGAAGTATAATCATAGGTATCGATACTTGTGGTACGATTGGTCCTGTCAAAATTCAAAATGGTGTATTGCTTACCGTTTTTCATGGATCGTAAAGCATCCAAACCTTCCGTTCTAAAAGCATCTCCATATATTTCTTCAATGGTTATGCTCCTTTTCTGGCCGATCATAAAGTTGCTCAAACAAAGGAAACAAAGGGTTATTATGTGTGATTTTTTCATAAAATGATAGAATTTGTTAAATCTTTCAAGTTTACTACTATTTCTACAAAAAACCTCAATCCGACTAAAAAAAGAGCGCAATTTTAACGCAGATTTATAGGTCGATCGAATAAATGGCAATATGATTATCTTTATCCCTTAAAATCATGCCCAAAGATAGTCATACATGACCAAGCCAATACCTGGTTTTTCCAAACTCAGTAAAGAACAAAAGATAGATCGGATCGCTTCCCAATACACAAAAAATCCAGATCGGACCAGGGAAGTTTTACGCAACTATTGGAACACGGACAAAAAGCTTCAAAAGCTACATGATGAATTTATTGAAAACACGATTACCAATCTTTATTTACCCTTGGGTATCGCTCCCGGGTTTTTGATCAATAGCAAACCGTATGCCATTCCCATGGCCATTGAGGAAAGTTCCGTGGTAGCCGCGGCCAGTAAAGCGGCAAAATTCTGGTTTGACAAAGGAGGTTTTAAAGCCGAAGTTCTCGGAACGGAAAAAGTAGGACAGGTGCATTTTATATATAAAGGGGACGTTGACAAACTCAAAAAATTCATTGAAACGATTACTCCAAAGTTTCGATCGGATACAGAGACCCTAACTCAAAATATGTCCAAAAGAGGAGGGGGCATATCCACTATCCAACTTAGGGATCAAACCGAAAAACTACATAATTATTACCAGCTGCATTGCACTTTTGAAACTATGGATGCCATGGGAGCAAATTTCATCAATAGCTGCTTGGAACAGCTTGCTGCCACATTAAAAAGGGAAGCTCTTGAATATGTCGAATTTTCGGATATTGAAAAAGAAATAGAGGTGGTAATGAGCATTCTATCCAATTATGTACCCAATTGCCTGGTAAGGGCGGAGGTTAGTTGCCCGGTAAATGAATTGCGCATCCCTTCTGAAATTTCCCCAAAGGATTTTGCACGGAAAATGGTCCGGGCCATTGAAATTGCAAAAATAGAACCCTACAGGGCGGTAACGCACAATAAGGGAATCATGAACGGAATAGATGCCGTGATCCTGGCCACCGGCAATGATTTTAGGGCCGTGGAAGCGGGAATTCATGCCTACGCTTCAAAAAACGGCTCCTACGGCAGCCTTACCCATGCGGAAATCGAAAACGATATTTTTAGGTTTTGGATAGAAATCCCGTTGGCCCTGGGTACGGTGGGCGGCTTGACCAAATTGCACCCTCTGGTAAAATTGAACCTTGAAATATTAGGAAAGCCCACGGCCATGGAACTGATGCAAATTGTTGCCGTTGCCGGACTGGCCCAAAATTTCGCCGCCGTAAGTTCGCTCGTCACCACAGGCATCCAGAAGGGACACATGAAAATGCATTTGCTCAATATCTTGAACCAATTGGAAGCGAATGACGAAGAAAAGAAAACACTTACAAAACACTTTAAGGCCCGTGTAGTTACCCATAACGGTGTACTAAATGCACTAGAAACTTTGAGAAACGGGTAATGGCAAAGCAATTTTACAGTAATGGAAAATTATTGCTCACCGCAGAGTATGCCATATTGGACGGAGCGGAAGGGTTGGCCGTTCCAACAAAATTCGGTCAAAACCTAAAAATCGAAGAAGGCACTTCTGGAACACTTCACTGGATCAGCAAAGACGAACAAGGGCAAAATTGGTTCGAAGGCAATTATCATTTGAATACTTTTTCTGAAATAACCTCTTCGGACAGAGACGTTTCAAAAAACCTTATCGATATTTTTTTACGGACAAAAGAACTCAATCCAAATTTTTTAAAAAATAGTACTGGTAAAAAAGTAACGACCGAACTAAGTTTTCCAAGAAAATGGGGCTTGGGAACCTCTTCTACACTTGTCAATAATATTGCCCAATGGGCAGAAGTGAACCCTTTTGAATTATTACAAAAAACCTTTGGTGGAAGCGGATACGATATTGCCTGTGCACAGCATAACGGCCCTATCCTGTTCCATTTAAAAAAGGAAAGACCTTATGTCCGGAAAATTGAATTTAAGCCATCCTTTGCCCGTTCGTTGTTCTTCGTTTATTTAAATCAGAAACAAAATAGCAGGGCCGCTATAGCACATTATCAAAATTTGGGTCTCGATAAAGAAAAACTCATTTCGAAACTGAACGGATTAACACTACAAATCCTAAACTGTGATGATTTAAGTGATTTTGAACTACTGCTTTCACAACATGAGCAGGTGCTATCCAATGTATTGCAAACACCGCCCGTTAAAGAAAGATTGTTCCCGGATTACCCCGGTGCCATAAAAAGCCTTGGTGCTTGGGGGGGCGATTTTGTATTGGCCACGGGAAATGAAAATACACCCGGTTTTTTTAGGAAAAAGGGCTATTCAACGGTCATTCCCTATATGGATATGGTGCTATAAAAACATACGGATTTAAGGCACAGAATAGTAGGATCGGAAGTTTATTTATTCAATAGATTCTTGCCTTGTACCCTTAAAGTTGATGAGTTCGATGATACCCTTTCTGGGTTTGACCCTGTAGATGATATAGTTGTTCTTGTCCACCAAGCCTTTGTGGACGTTTTTATGTTTTCCCGTAGCCGAACAGATTTTCGGGTATTTCCTATACGCTCCAACAAATCCTTTAAGTTCCGTTCCAAGTTATGAATTTCCCTTACCGCCCATTTTTCTTCCAAATACGATATGGTCGTATCCAACCCTTTTTCAGCCCGTGGTGTCCAGACTATTTTCAATGCCATTTATCAAAGCGTCTCATTACGGTCTCATTAGCGGTATATTCTCCGTTATCCGCTTGTTTCGTTTCAACCCTGCTTCAATTTCAGCTTGCTCTTCCTTTGAGAGTTCACCCCACCAATCGGTCTGCTCTTCGTCGAACACTTTTTTGAGCTTTGTCAATATGCTTTCTTTTTGGGTTTGCAACAATAGGTGCATCAACTCCAGTTTTGTGGTTTCTATATTCATGACCTTTACCATATTTATACTCACAATAAAGATAATTTATATTTTATTGTCGTCTTGCTAATGTTTGCGACGCTCAATTTTGCCCAATCGATCTAAGGTACTTAATTGGCTCGTTACGTTAAACCTATTTTAGATCAAGTATAAATGTGTAAACTTATTTTAGGACGACTCACATATAAGGCATAGCACCTTACCATGGTAAAAGCAAACCATAAAAAAACTCCGGCAAATACCGGAGTCCTAATCTATACTTCTGGTTCGGGTTCCATTTCAAAATCGTTCATAAAGGCCGTAGTGTAGTTCCCGGCCAAATAATCCGGATGTTCCATCAACTGCCTATGGAACGGTATTGTGGTCTTTATACCTTCGATCACAAACTCGTCCAGGGCCCTCTTCATTTTATTGATCGCCTCTTCCCTGGTCTGGGCCGTGGTAATCAGTTTTGCGATCATGGAATCATAGTTGGGCGGTATAATGTAACCGCTATACACGTGCGTATCCATACGAATACCATGACCTCCCGGTGTATGCAATGTGGTTATCCTTCCCGGGGAAGGTCTAAAGTTATTATATGGATCCTCCGCATTGATACGGCACTCTATGGAATGTAATTTTGGTGTATAATCCTTTCCGGAAATAGGCACTCCGGCAGCTACCAAAATCTGTTCACGGATCAGATCATAATCTATGACCTGTTCGGTAATCGGATGTTCTACCTGTATACGGGTATTCATTTCCATAAAATAGAACTTCCTATGCTTGTCCACCAAGAACTCCACGGTTCCCGCTCCTTCATATTTTATATATTCGGCCGCTTTTACCGCTGCTTTCCCCATGGCATCCCGCAACTTATCGGTCATAAAAGGGGAAGGTGTCTCTTCTGTCAACTTTTGATGACGGCGTTGTACGGAGCAATCCCTTTCGGACAAATGACAGGCTTTTCCATATTGGTCACCTACTACCTGTATCTCTATATGCCTGGGTTCTTCGATCAATTTCTCCATATACATGCCTCCGTTCCCGAAAGCTGCGGTGGCTTCTTTTACCGCACTGTCAAAAAGCTCATCCATTTCCTCTTCCTTCCAAACGGCACGCATTCCCTTTCCACCACCACCGGCAGTAGCCTTGATCATAACGGGATATCCCATTTTTTTGGCTATTTTCTTGGCATCGGCTACATCTTTTAAGAGTCCGTCCGAACCGGGCACACAGGGTACTCCCGCCGCTTTCATGGTCGCTTTGGCCGTGGCCTTGTCACCCATACGGTCTATCTGATCGCCGGAAGCCCCAATAAATTTAATTGCATGTTCCGCACAGATCTTGGAAAACTTGGAATTTTCGGAAAGGAACCCGTACCCCGGATGAATGGCATCTGCATTGGTAATTTCCGCAGCTGCAATTATATTGGGAATTTTAAGGTAGGATTCATTACTGGGAGCGGGACCTATACATACGGCCTCATCGGCAAACCTTACATGAAGGCTTTCTTCATCCGCTTTGGAATATACCGCAACGGTCTTAATTCCCATTTCCTTACAGGTACGTATGACCCTTAAGGCTATTTCTCCCCTATTTGCAATAAGTATTTTCTTGAACATACTTTTTTAGTTTAAGAGTTTATGGTTTAGCAGTTTATTTGTTTGAAGGTGTTGCATCAAACTTTAAACTTTAAACTTCTAAACTTAAAATTATGATGGATCTACTAAAAAGAGTGGCTGATCAAATTCCACTGGTGAAGAATCATCTACCAATACCTTGACTATGGTTCCCGATACTTCGGATTCTATATCATTGAACAATTTCATCGCTTCGATAACACAAAGTACATCCCCGGATGAAATAGTATCCCCAACCTCTACGAACACGGGTTTGTCCGGAGAAGGCTTTCTATAAAAGGTTCCGATTATCGGGGATTTTATGGTAATGTATTTGGAATCGTCCGCTGCCTTTTCCGCCGTAGGTGCGGCCGGTGCTACCGGCGACTCCGGAACCGGTTGCTGAACAACAGGTGCCATAGGGGCCTGGGCCATTGGAACGGATTGCACGAATGTAGTTTCCCCCGAGCTTGTACTACCCGTACGAATAGTAATTTTTATATCGTCCGTTTCCAGTTTTACTTCACTTGCACCGGATTTTGCCACGAACTTGATGAGGCTTTGAATTTCTTTAATATCCATAGTTTCAAATGTGTTTAAGTAATAATTAGTTATTAATTAAAGGCCATAGGCCCATTTTAAGTAAATGGAACCCCATGTAAATCCTCCACCAAAAGCGGCAAAGACTAGGTTATCCCCTTTTTTTAATTGGTTTTCATAATCGTTCAATAACAACGGTAAAGTGGCCGAGGTGGTATTCCCGTATTTTTGGATGTTCATCATCACCTTGGAACGATCCAATCCCATCCTATTGGCCGTAGCATCTATTATTCTTTTGTTCGCTTGATGGGGCACGAGCCAGGCGACATCCGTATCCGTTAAATCATTTCGCTTCATTATTCGTTCGGCTACATCTGCCATATTGGAAACGGCAAATTTAAAAACCGTTTTCCCATCTTGAAAGATATAGTGTTTTTTATCCTTTACGGTTTCCTCCGTAGCCGGCATTAGAGAACCTCCGCCCTCCATGCCCAAGAATTGCCTGCCTTTACCGTCAGCCCTGAGATACTCATCTTGAAGCCCCAGACCTTCTGTGTTCGGTTCGAACAAAACAGCACCGGCACCATCCCCAAATATAATACAGGTCGTACGATCTGTATAATCTATTATGGAGGACATTTTATCGGCACCTATCAATAGGACTTTCTTGTAGCGGCCAGATTCTATCTGACTGGCCACGGATGACATCCCAAAGAGAAAACTGGAACAGGCCGCCAACAGATCATAGGCAAACGCATTTACGGCACCTATCTCAGAAGCTACAAAAGCGGCCGTGGATGCTACCATGCTATCCGGTGTTGCCGTGGCCACTACGACCAAATCTATCTCCTCCGGATTTACATTGCCTTTTTCAAGAAGCTTATTTGCCGCCTGAATGGCCAGATAGGAAGTACCCTCGCCTTCTTCCTTTTTTAAAACTCTTCTTTCCTTGATTCCCGTTCTGGTAGTAATCCATTCATCATTGGTCTCTACCATATCCTCCAACATTTTATTGGTAAGGACAAATTGGGGAACATATCCTCCTACAGCGGTTATAGCTGCCGTTATTTTGGTCATACGTTAGTTGCTTTTGCTTTAAAAAACTTAAAAAACACGCAAAAAGTGGTGAAAATTAATGATTTTCATCGACTTTTATTCAAAAATGGTCTTTTTTATACTGATTTTAAAAAATTCACCAAAATTATCGATTGTTCAAAAAATTAAGCATTATATCAAAAAAAACTCCCTACTTCTTGCAAAGTGGGAGTCTAGAATATGTTTAAGAGATATACTAAGCTTCTGCCTCTTCGGTTTTATCTACCAAAACCTGACCTCTATAATATAACTTACCTTCATGCCAGTGCGCCCTATGGTACAGGTGCATTTCACCTGTTGTACTATCCGTAGCCAATGTTGGTGCTACTGCCTTATAATGGGTTCTTCTCTTATCTCTCCTGGTCTTGGAAATTTTTCTCTTAGGATGTGCCATTTAAACCTTATTTATCCGTTAATAGTTTTTTTAATTCGTCCCACCTGGGGTCGTTTTCCTTATTTTCAATCTTTGTCTCTTTCGGTTCCAGTTCCTTTAATCTATCCAGAACATCGGATTTTAATGTTCCATCGGCAATACCGGGATGAACCCTCTTTTGTGGAACGGCCAATACCAACATTTCATAGACATACTGCGCTATGTTCACTTGATGTTCACCATGTGGCAAAATCAATATTTCGTCATCCTCATCATCATATGTCTCCCCGAACTTTATGATCAATCCAAGATTCGCTTCTATTTTTTGATCGAAAGGCTCACTGGTAAGATCACAATTTATGTTCACGATTCCCAAAGCCTCCAACTCCAGTTCCATCATTGTAGACGTTTTGTTCAATAGCACTTTTAAATCAATATCGGTATTATTGAACTCATCATATTCAAAAGAATCAAAGAACGTCGCATCTATATTGTACTTAAATTCGTGTTTCCCTTGCTTTAATCCTGAGAAAGGAATATTGAACTCCTTTTGCTTCATTACGTACAACACTTATTTTAATACAATCGCCCAAAAGGTCTAGAGTTACCTCCATTTACATTCAGGCGGGTGCAAAGATAGTATTATTTTGATAAAAGCCAATAGTTATCAACTATTTATCCCAACAAGGGGCCAGAATCAAAACCACATCCTTTTCTATCTTTTTATCCGTTGTTTTTTTAGCACGTTTTCGGTAAGTTCAAAATATTCCCTCCTGTTCTTGACTATTTTCAATCCCGTAAAAACAGCCTCTTTGAACGAACTGTGGTCCGCTTTGCCCTGTCCTGCAATTTCATAGGCCGTACCATGATCGGGAGAAGTCCTGATCTTGTTTAAGCCCGCCGTAAAATTCACCCCCTGCCCAAAGGACAGTGTCTTAAAAGGGATAAGCCCCTGATCATGATAGGCCGCAAGAACGGCATCAAACTTTTTATACCCGTCCGAACCAAAAAAACCATCTGCGGCATAGGGACCATAGACCAGGTGGCCCAATTCGGTCAGCTCCTTAATGACGGGTTTCAGCACCTCATCATCTTCATTGCCGATAACACCATTATCCCCGCTATGGGGGTTGATGCCCAATAAAGCTATTTTTGGTTTTCTAATACCAAAGTCCATCATCAGGGATTTTCCTATGGTCTTTACCTTGTCCCTTACCAATCTGGGAATGATTTTTTCGGATACGTCCTTTACCGCCACATGATCGGTAAGCAATCCTATTTTCAGGGTATCCGTCACCATGAACATAAGGCTATCGCCTTGCAATTGCTCGGCCAAATAATCTGTATGTCCGGGAAAATCAAACTCTTCGGATTGAATATTATTCTTGTTGATGGGTGCGGTGACCAATACGTCTATATCCCCTTTTTTTAAGGCGGAAACTGCGGCTTTCAATGATTTTATGGCATAGCTTCCCGATGCTTCCGTGGGCTGCCCAAATTGGATATTGGGAACCTCTTTCCAAACATTTACAATATTCAATTTCCCGTCCATGGCCTTGGAAGCCTCCTGAACACCGTTATAGGTGACTTTAATATCCAAAGCCTTCATTTGATAGGACACCGTTTTGTTCGAGGCAAAAATAATAGGTGTACAAAAGTCCATCATCCTATTGTCCTCAAATGTCTTTAAAGCTACTTCACACCCTATTCCGTTTAAATCGCCTATAGATATACCTAATCTGATTTTCCTTTTTTCCTCCATGATATCCGTTACCTTTGTAATCCAAATGTAATTGACAAAACTACTTAATTTAAGCGACACATGTTCACCGGTATCATTGAAACATTGGGCGAAGTAACTGCCTTGGAAAAGAAAGCGGGAAATCTTAATATCAGTATCAAGGCTTCCATAACGCCGGAATTAAAGATAGATCAAAGTGTGGCCCATAATGGTGTTTGTCTTACGGTAGTGCATATTTCCGGAAACATCTATACCGTGACGGCAATCGATGAGACCTTACAAAAAACAAATTTGGGAGGTTTGACCATTGGGGATAAGGTGAATTTGGAGCGAGCCATGGTTTTAGGTTCTAGACTGGACGGACATATTGTTCAGGGCCATGTAGACCAAACCGGAACCTGTACAGGTATAACGCAAGCGGATGGCAGTTGGATCTTTTCTTTTGCATACGATGCCTCGACCGGAAACCCTACCATAGAAAAAGGATCCGTTACCATTGATGGAATCAGCCTTACCGTAGTGGATTCCGGAACAAACACCTTTAAGGTAGCCATTATTCCCTATACCCATGAGCACACCCGGTTCAATACGTACGAAGTGGGTTCTATCGTGAATTTGGAATTTGACGTTATTGGAAAATATGTGGCTAAATTGATGGGCAAAGCAGTAGGCAGTAGGCAGTAGGCAGTAGGCAGTAGGCAAAATATAAGCTATTCCCCAAAAAAGAAAATTATTTTGGAGTGTTCCCAAATCAAGAATAGCACCCGAACCAAGATTTACCGGCGGTTAAAATCTTATCCTTTCTATCTTCTAAACCTTGATGAATATCTTTTTTTGATATAAAAAATAGGCCACCGCACAATAAAAAGCGACCACCGTTAACCCATAAAGTAACGAAGACAGCTCCATGGAGATAAAATCATGCACATATATTTTTTGGAAAAGCCAACCGTGAAGCGAGCTATCGCCCATTTTGATCTGTCCCATTATTTTGCTGATAAAACTGGAGAGGAAATAAACAATAATGGCATTGGCCCCCGCATATCTAAAAATACTTCCAAACTGTATTTTTTTTACATCGGTCAGATAATAGATCAAGGCCAAGGTCAAATTGGCCCACCCGGCGGTAACCAATACAAAACTACTTGTCCACAATGCCTTATTGATCGGAAAAATAATATCCCAAAGGTGTCCGATAATTAAGAAACTCCCTCCAATCCCCATAAGTATGGTCGCCTTTTTTTCCTGTTTGGACAGCAAAATCAACCCTGTGAAAACTCCCAATAATGAACTGGCTATGGACGGAATGGTACTCAACAAACCTTCCGGGTCATAATCGGGCCTGTAATTGTGGGTGCCAAATAACCGTACATCCAACCAATTGGCCAGGTTATTGGGTGCCCGATCTAAGGTAGATGCAATACCGTTTACAGGAACCAGGGTCATCAAAAGCCAATATCCTACTAACAAAACAAGGGTTATCCATATGAGGGGCTTCCATTTAACATTGATAAATAGTATGGAAGCAAAAAAGAAAACTACACCAATACGTTGTAGCACACCTGGAAAACGGATATCCGCCCAATCCTTAATAAAAGGAAAGCTTATGGTGAAAGCACCCAAAAACAAACCCAATCCGATCAATTTTAAGGTACGGACACTTATTTTTTTATACGTCCCGGAATTGGTCCGTTTGTTTTTATAGGAAAACACAATGGATGTTCCCACTATGAACAAAAAGAAAGGAAACACCAGATCCGTAGGGGTATACCCGTGCCATTTGGCATGTAGAAAAGGTGCATATACATTACTCCATGTACCCGGCGTATTCACCAACACCATTAATATGATGGTAGCACCCCTAAAGATATCTACGGACAGGATACGCTGCTTCATAACCGTAATTAAAAGATACTTGCTTTAATTTTACTCCACATTTTGGTTAATAAGAATCCCGAAATTACTACCAATACAGTTAAAACAATGGCATAGATATAATCTCCATATATCCAGTATCCGGTGGCAAACATTGCACTATATATTAAAATCATGGCAAGTATCATAGCCAATATACCTGAGGGTACGCTCCATGGTTGTTTATTGGTTATGATTTCCACATTTTCTGCATTGGCATCGTTAATAGTCTTTCTCCATCCTGGTCCACCAGGCTGTATTTTTTTATAAAAATCGAACAATGTGCCATTGGTCTCCGGTTTGGTCATAAAAGTGACTGCAAGCCAAATTATAGTGGTAATCAATACGACCAAGGGAAATTTAGCATATGAGGGCATGATACCTTCTACTTCAATCCCTAGTTCATTAGTATGCGTAAACAATAAGTCGCCAATGAAGGTAAACCCAAAAAGAATTGAAATTATTCCTGAGGCGAACATTGCCGAAATCTCGCTCCAAGCATTGATACGCCACCAAAACCAGCGCAAAATGAATATGAGTCCCGTACCTGCACCAAACAATATTATTAAATTGAAAACCTGTTTGGCATCCTGTAAAAATAATGCCAACAAAGCACTAACAACCATTAAAATAATGGTTGAGACTTTACCTACAGCAACCAATTGTTTCTCAGTAGCGTCTTTATTTATAAGTTGTTTATAAAAATCATTTACTACATAGGATGACCCCCAGTTCAAATGGGTAGAGATGGTACTCATATAAGCTGCAATCAAGGATGCAAGTACCAATCCCAAAAGACCACTGGGCAGTTTGGTCAACATGGCCGAATAGGCGAGGTCATGGCCCAGCTTATCGGTCGGTACATTGGGGAAAGCTACCGATATACTCGCAATATCCGGAAATACGACCAAAGAGGCCAAAGCTACCAAAATCCATGGCCAGGGACGTAAGGCGTAATTCATAATGTTAAAAAAGAACGTAGCTCCAATCGCATGGTTTTCATTTTTTGCAGCCAACATCCGTTGGGCAATATACCCTCCACCACCAGGTTCTGAACCTGGAAACCAGGAACTCCACCATTGTACGGCCAATGGGATAATAATCAGTGTAATTAATATTTCTTTATTACTGAAATCGGGAAAAATATTAATTTTATCTGCCACATTCGGGTGTGTCACCAAATTGCCTATACCACCAACTTCCGGCAAGTTAACACAAAAATACGCCGCTCCTATAGCTCCTCCCATGGCTACAAAAAACAACAAGAAATCGGTGTACACCACACCTTTGAACCCGCCTAAGGCACTAAAAATTACGGTAATCAACCCAGCACTTACAACCGTCTGCCAAGGTTCCAACCCAAGCATGATACCTCCTATTTTTATAGCGGCAAGTGTTACACCCGCCATGGCTAAAATATTAAAGATAACTCCTAAATAAACTGATCGGAATCCTCGCAAGAATCGTGCGGGCTTCCCTCCATAGCGCAGTTCATAAAACTCAATGTCCGTATTTACATTGGATTTCCGCCACAATTTGGCATAAACAAAAACAGTTAATAAACCAGTAATCAAAAATGCCCACCATTCCCAGTTACCAGAAACCCCGTTCACTCTAACCAAATTTGTAACGAAATTGGGCGTGTCCGTAGAAAAGGTAGTGGCTACCATCGAGACCCCCAAAAGCCACCATGGCATGGTCCTACCTGATAAAAAGTATTCTGACGAATTTTTGCCCGACTTTTTGGAAACATAAACTCCAATACCTAAGACAAGTGAAAAGAAAACGATAATAAAACTATAATCAAGTGTACTGAGTTCCATTTAAACTGATTTTGGTTGATCGTTAAAGATATGTTTTTTTGGGATATTTTTGTCGCTTATTCGCCAAACCTCATCTATGATCTCATTAATGATACCAGAAATAAACGTTACTGCATGGGTGTTGGGTTTTCTAGCGGCATTTGTAATCGGATTATCCAAAGCGGGTATCAAAGGTATCGCGGTAATCAATGTAACCTTTATGGCCCTGGCCTTTGGAGCCAAGGAATCTACTGGCATGGTGGTCCCGTTACTTGTTTTGGCCGATATTTTTGCCGTTATCTACTACAATAGACACACCCAATGGAGCTATGTCTTTAAGGTCTTGCCGTGGATGGTCCTGGGAATAGTCATAGGGGTGTTTTTGGGAAAGGACCTTCCCGAGAGGCTTTTTAAAATAGGTATGGCCATTATCATCATTATTACGGTGATCATGATGTATTGGTGGGACCGCAAAAAAAACAAATCCGTACCCACCCATTGGGCATTTGCGAGTTCTATTGGAACGTTGGCAGGAATAACTACAATGGTAGGTAACCTGGCAGGTGCTTTTTCAAATATTTATTTTTTGGCGATGCGATTGCCCAAAAACCATTTTATTGGTACCGCTGCATGGCTTTTCCTTATTATCAACATTATTAAACTGCCCTTTCACATCTTCGTATGGCATACCATTTCAGGCGACACTTTGCTTTTGAACCTTAAATTGATGCCAGGCATCTTTATTGGATTTTTTGTGGGAATCAAGATTATTAAACTGATCAAGGAAGAATTCTTTAGAAAAATGATTTTGGTGCTTACCGCATTGGGCGCACTTCTTATTCTATTAAAGTAAGGTTTTGTTTAAAGGAGGTCAGAAATTGAGAAGGAATCAAATAACCGATTCGTTCGGAAAGAGAGATACCCCAAATATATGTCTTCCTTTATTTATCCATTCCTAACTCCTACTTTATCATTTTGAGGTTAATGACTTCCTGATCGGTCAAATAACGCCAGTGTCCCCTGGGCAGATCCTTTTTAGTGAGTCCACCATAAATTACCCGGTCCAACTTTACAATTTTATATTCCAATACTTCAAATAATCGCTCCAGGATCTTATTGCGGGAACTGTAAATTTCAATCCCCACTTCTCTTTTGGGAGCATTGTCTATAAAACTAACATCCTGTACCCGTACCACTTTATCCTCGACCGACACCCCTTCCTGGATTTTTTTTAAATCGGCACTACGCAAATCCCGATCCAAAACCAGGTGGTACAACTTACGGAGTCCATTGGCAGGGCTTTTAAGGTTTTTGGTCAAATCCCCGTCATTGGTAAAGAGTAAAAGGCCCGTATGTTCCTTGTCCAATTTATCCACGGGCAACAATTTGGATTTGGAGGCTTGTGATATTAGACCGGAAACATGCCTTTTTCCCTTTTCGTCCCGAATGGTGGTAGAGAAATCCTTTGGTTTATTCAATACTACATATTCTTTTTTTACCGGGTTCAGGAGTCGGCCATCAAATCTAACCTCATCCGTTAGTTTCACCTTATATCCCATTTCGGTAATGGGTTTTCCATTTACGGTGATGTTCCCCGCAGCAATGTAAATATCGGCTTCCCGTCTGGAACATACTCCTGAATTGGACACATATTTATTAAGGCGTACGGCATTGGGGTCGGACGGTTGTTTTGGAACCGTATCCTTTTTTATGGGTGCATTGCTCCTACCATAGCTCTTTTTCCTAAAATTGCTTCTATGTTTTCCCGATGACCTGCCCTTATTGGAATCTCCTCTGCTCATAACATTGCTGTTTCCCGCAAAGGTAGGAAAGGGATTTGGATGTATGCTGATCTTATTTCAGTATGTGTTTCCCATTTTTAGACAAGTTTGTCTAAAAATGGGAACTTTTGATTATTTTTAACCTTTAAAAGATTCCTACATGAAGGTCCATGATCGTATTATTGCCACAGCTACAAACCTATTTCATACCCAGGGTTATAATTCTACGGGCATCAATCAGATTATCCAGGAAGCCAGCGTGGCCAAGGGAAGTTTTTACTACAATTTTAAATCCAAGGAAGAGGTATGTGTAGCCTGCCTCAACACCAGACATCATTATTGGTTTCAACAGTTGAAAAGAGCCATTGAAAAAGAAGGGGATAGTAGAAAAAAAATATTGGCTTCTTTTGATTTTCTAATAGAAATGAACGAGAAAGAGCATTTTAGAGGGTGTAATTTTCTAAACATTCTCTCCGAAATTTCAAATGATAATACCAAAATTCTAAAAGTGATTCAAAATCATAAATCGGATTTACGCAATTATTTTTCATCGTTCATCGCCAATGATCTGTTATCGGATCATATTTATCTATTGTTTGAAAGTGCTATCATAGAAAGTCGGCTGTATCAAAAACAATGGCCTATTGAAAAGGCAAAAACCATCATAAAATCCATAATCGAATAAAAATGGAACAAAAACATCCACTACCTCCATTCACTGTAGAAACGGCAAAACAAAAAATTCAAATGGCAGAAGATGCCTGGAACAGCAAAGACCCCATTAAAATTTCAATGGCCTACTCTATAGATAGCGTATGGAGGAATAGGTCCACATTTGTAAACGGTAGAAAAGAAATACAGGAATTTCTTGTTACAAAATGGGAACAAGAATTGGATTATAAACTCAAAAAAGAATATTGGGCACATTCCAACAATCGTATCGCGGTTCGTTTTGAGTATGAATACAGAACCGACAGCGGGCAATGGTATAGGGCCTATGGTAATGAAAACTGGGAGTTTGACGAGAATGGACTAATGGTAAAACGTTATGCCAGTATTAACGATCTACCCATTAAGGCAACGGACAGAAAACTTAAATAAATTCCCTGGCCCATACCTCAAGAAAGGTAGTTTTCCCATAATGAACTCATTTAAACTTTTTCAATGAACCATAAGAATATCCGGGAAAAAGATAAATTTTATATGCGGCATTGTATAACGCTTGCCAAAGAAGCGTTAAAAACAGGAAACTCTCCCGTAGGTTCCGTAGTCGTGCATCAAGATACGATCATAGGTGAAGGTGTCGAGTCTTCAAAATCAACAAAAGATGTGACGGATCACGCAGAAATCCTGGCGGTTCGCGATGCCATATCAAAAGAACACCTCAACAATTTGGGCCATAGTACGCTTTATACCACGCACGAGCCCTGCGTTATGTGTTCATACCTTATTAGACACCATAAAATACCGCGTATAGTCTATGGAATAACGGTTGAAGATATAGGAGGGGCGAGTTCTAAATTCAATCTTCTTTGTACTACTGAGGTAACATCTTGGGACTCAAAACCAGAAATCATTGGGGGATTCCTGAAAGAGGAATGTGAAAATATTACCGTTTAACATATTTTTTGAAGTAATGGTCAATCCTCGAACGCTATTGTGGATTGCCGCTCCCTGTTTATTTTAAGTTTAGTGACATCGGGCCTTGCATAATGGCCTACGGCATCAAAGTTTTGGCGTTCCTCATATACCCGATTAAAGTCCAAATCCCGATAGATCAGTCCCTCTTTATGGCATACCGGTTCCATGATCCATTCACCATCGGGCCCTGCAATGCAAGAACCTCCATTGGCAAGTTCTTTTGGGGCCTTATCCAATATTTTGTCAATATGCGGCGTATCCTGTGGAAAATCTTCTTTCCTCATCAAGGATGAAACCGAAATTACATAGCTTCTGGATTCGCGGGCTATAAAACGGGTAATATCCCTTGTATTGTGTTCGTTGCCGGGCCATACCGCAATATGCAGATTCTCTCCCTGACCGTATAAGGCCGCCCTTGGCAAGGGCATCCAATTTTCCCAGCAGTTCAGCCCTCCTACCGTAAATTGTTTTAAAGGGTGTACCTGTAACCCATGGCCATCTCCGGGTGCCCACGTAAGACGTTCATCATAAGTAGGCTGTAGTTTTCTGTGTACGGACCTTATCTGCCCATTGGCATTGATGTAGACCAATGAACAATAAATGCTATGGCCGCCACGATCTTTTGCCCGCTCCATCATTCCCAAATAAATGGCCATCTTGTGTTCTTTTGCCAATTGGCAGATACCGTTCAACTCCCCGGTCTCTATCTGAACGGAATTTCTAACATAATGCGCATGGATCTCCTTGTTTATTTTTAAGTCCCATTGGGCACCGTCCGTCAAGGCCAACCAAAATGGATAGCCCGGCAGGAACGCTTCACCAAAAACAATCAATTCTGCCCGCTTTTTTGCCGCTTCTACAATAACGGCCTCAATCTTTTTTAAGGTAGCGCTTTTATCCAACCAAACGGGCGCTATTTGCGCCAAAGCTACTTTCAATATATTGTCCATCATAAAATTCTATTTAAAACCAAATCCACATCTATCAGCAGAATACTAAAGACCCCTATTACAATTATCAATTTCAGGATATTATGCAACCATACGTAGTGCTTTTTAGTCGTTGATCTTAACAGTAACAACAAAAAAACGATCAACAGTCCTATACATCCCATAAAATAGAGATTCATAAGACCTACATCAAAGGCATAGATTAAAAGCAGGGAAGGAATCAAGGTAAGTACAATTAAAATTGCAATGCTCAATTTTGAAACCCCAGAACCATATAATATGGGAACTGTTCTATAATTCTGTGCCATATCCCCGGATAAATTCTCCAGATCTTTGATCATCTCACGGGCCAGAATGAGCAAGAATAAAAACAGGGCATGTACAAAAATGACCGTTTCAAAGTTTTTATAATAAACGAATACGGCAAAGAACGGCGTAATGGCCAAAGTGGCCGAAACAAAATTACCTGCAAAGGGAATCCTTTTTAATTTATGGGAATAAAACCAAATACCGAATATATAGGCCGAAAAGAAAAAAACCGCCCGAAAAGACACATAACCGGCGGCAAAAACGGCCAGAAAATTAAGCACAAAATAAGTAGTCAATTTAAACCGTTGGCTCACCAACCGATCCAACATGCTTTTTCCCGGTTTGTTGATCAGGTCCTTTTCGGCATCATAAAAGTTATTGATAATATACCCCGCAGCAATCACTAAAGCGGAAGCGATTACGATAACAAAAAGATCGATATCCAAGATTACTCCCCGTAAGGGTAAATTTGGTGCCAAAATATAAATAGCCGCCAGATATTGGGCCAAAACAATGACCAGAATATTATACCCCCGCACCACGGAAAACAGACTCAATACTTTTAAAAGCAAGAGTTTGTTCTTTCTACTGAGCATGTTCTGGATTTTCCTAGAAGTTATAAACTACCTCAAGGTTATAGTCTTTCAGTGCCGCTCTGGCCTTATCGATATCCTCGGTAAAACCTAGAATATAACCTCCACCCCCGGAACCGCACAACTTTAGATAGTATTCATTGGATTCTATTCCCTTTTCCCAAAGCTCATGGAACTTTTTGGGGATCATGGGTTTAAAATTATCCAACACCACATGGGAAAGCTGTTTTAAGTTGCCAAAGAGCGATTTGATATTTCCGTTTACAAAATCCTCTACACAGGCATCGGTATGTTTTATAAATTGGTTCTTTAGCATGGAGCGAAACCCTTCCTGCCTCATTTTTTCCATAAACAACTGTACCATTGGTGCCGTCTCTCCCGTTGATCCGCTATCCAACAGAAATACGGCCCCTTTCCCTTCCAAATTTTGAGAGGGAATGCTGGTAGATTCTATATTGTCCTTGGAGTTGATAAGGATGGGAAGGCTCAAATAGCTGTTCAACGGATCCAGACCGGAAGACTTCCCGTGGAAAAACGATTCCATTTTCCCGAAAATGGCTTTCAAACGCAATAGCTTTTCCCTGGTAAGATTTTCCAGTACCGTAATCTTGTCATGGGCATATTTATCATAAATGGCGGCGACCAATGCCCCGCTACTGCCCACACCATACCCCTGGGGGATGGAACTGTCAAAATACATCCCTTCGGAAATATCTTTTTCCATTTTTTTTAGATCAAAGGAAACCAACTCCGGACCCTCATTGGAAATATCTTCTAAATATGCCGCAAACGATTTTAAACCTTGATTTGATTTTTTTGCAATTCCAGATAAATTACCATCTACCTTTAGGGCTCCTTTATAAAAATTATAGGGAATGGATAATCCTTTGGAATCCTTTATAATTCCATATTCCCCGAACAGAAGTATTTTAGAGTAAAAAAGTGGTCCTTTCATTGATCTACTATAAAGTAAATTAAAATAGTTCTTCCTTAAAGATAGCAAACTGGATTGCAAAGTTTAACCTTTTTCTTTAAAACGAGTGACAAAAAGGTCAAAATGTCAATCCAAAACGGTTATTTGTTACCTATAGTATTGGTTTTTAGCCCAATTTCTTTGCCCCATAACCTATACGATCACAAATATGCTGTTGGTTCTCACAGTAAACGAGCAGTTCATTTTTGACAAAGGCATATACTTTTTCTTTCTCGTTTTCCGGATAGAGTACATGAACATTGGCTCCCGCATCCAAAGTAAAACAGACATGCGTCCCGGATTTTTCTCGAAAATCCCTTATTTTTTGGATGACCTCCAGAGTATTCGGTTTCATTAGAACAAAGGAAGGTTGGCTCGTCATCATCATGGCATGCAATGTCAAAGCCTCGCTTTCCACTATTTCTATGAACGTATCCAAATCTCCCTTTTCAAAAACAGACCTTAATTTACTCAAATTGTTATGTGCCTGTTGAAAGCGTTGTGCCGCAAAAGGATGGTCGTGCATTAGGCCATGTCCGATCGTACTGCTTACCTGCTTTTTTCCTTTATCCACCAAAAGAATGGTATCATGATAGCTATTGAAAACGTTATGGACTTTATATGGATACTTTATACCGAATAGATCCGAACTGCCTTCCGTTTCTTTATGTGCCCCCCATTGCACCAAATCGCCTTCAATACTTCTACAGGCGCTCCCAGAGCCTAATCTGGCCAAAAACGAAGCTTTTCTGGTAAAATATTCCTGCGTCATTTCAGGGTTTAGTTCCCGTTCGATCTCCAATAAACATAAGGCCAGGGCACTCATACCACTTGCGGACGAAGCTATACCGCTACTGTGCGGAAAAGAATTGGCCGTTTCAATTTTTAGGTGATAGCTTTTTAAAAAAGGCAAATAGACCGTTATTCGTTTAAAAAATGTTTGGATCTTTGGCTTAAAATCCTCATTAGGCCTTCCTTCAAAAAACAGGTCGAACGAGAAATGGGAGCCGGCGGATCCCAATTCATAAAATGTTACCGTTGTAGTGGTAGCACAAGCTTCCAATGTAAAACTAACGGAAGGGTTTGCAGGGATTTGATTTTCTTTTTTTCCCCAATACTTCACCAAAGCAATATTGCTCGGCGAACTATAGGTTATTTGTCCCTTTTCAACTTTTTGCGGATAAACTCCGGGAATAAAATCTTTTTCGGTCATTAAAGCGACGTTTCTGCAAAGATAGTTTTTCGTACCCCCAATAAAAATAAATCCTTATTTTAGGGGAAAACACTAAGAAATTGAAAAAAAGATTAACCTACGTTATCGTCTCCGTGATTATTTGTTTGATTATCGGTTTTCTATCTAGTATTGTCACGCAGACTTCCGTAAACGATTGGTATCTAACCTTAAGCAAACCAACTTTTAATCCCCCTAACAAACTTTTTGCACCGGTTTGGACCGTACTCTATATTTTAATGGGGGTATCCGCCGGTTTGGTATGGAGTAAAGGTTTTCATCATAAGTGGGTTAAAACGGGCCTTTACCATTTTGGGTTTCAACTATTGCTCAATGCGTTATGGACCATTGTCTTTTTTGGTCTTATGCAGCCCCTTTGGGCATTGTTGGTCATTATTGCACTGCTTATTATGATCGTTCTTACTATTAAATGGTTCAATGTGGTAAGTAAGGTAGCGGCCTTTCTTTTGGTACCCTACCTACTTTGGGTAGGTTTTGCGACAGTGTTGAACTATAAAATATGGGAATTGAATTAGGTTCAGAACACAAGCATCAAGCCCTGGCCTCAACGATAGTTCATAATTTATGCACAAGGTTCCCTTCCTAACGATTTGAAAGTTCCAATAACTTTTGCATTGTCCGAAAGTTTCTAGCTGTAGCCTTTACCTTTAACTTGCGCTCTATCAAATTACTGCTAAGTTTAGCCTGGCCATATCCTTTTTTGCAACAGAGGTAAACACAGGTATCCGTTATTTTAAACTGTTCGTTCACGTAGTGTTCCTCCCTGAGACACGCCACTTCTTTTGGTTCGGGAATTACGCTCAACAACACAAAATATATTCGATTATTGGCTAGATCTTTGTCATTATCAAAAGGGTTATTGGCCAATATTTCATGTATTTCCTTTACTGTTCTTATCAATACGGGAACTTCAAACCCAAAGTGTTTTTCAATACTTTGGGCAATCAGTTCTTCCAATGCTCTTTTTGAATCCAAATCGCTTTCAAAAACGACATTTCCGCTCTGGATATAGGTCCGTACCTTGCTAAAACCTTCATTCTCCAAAACATTTCTAAGTTGGGCCATGGGAACTTTTTTATGTCCGCCAACGTTTATTCCGCGTAGAAATGCAATATAGGTGTCCATACACGGCTATTCTTCGGGGGTCAGATTTTCTATGATTCCCTGTGCGGCATGATAGGCTCCCGTCCAAGCATTCTGAAAATTGAACCCTCCCGTAATGGCATCCACATCGATTACCTCTCCTGCAAAGAAAAGGTTCGGCAGAATTTTACTCCCATAGGTCTTAAAATTAATTTCTTTTAGATCCACTCCGCCCGCAGTTACAAACTCCTCTTTAAAGGTGCTTTTTCCTTCTACGCTAAAAATACAAGTGGTTATCTGCTCCGCCAATAATTGTAATTGATGTTTGGAAACTTCCGGCCAGGTAAGGGAATCCGATAGTCCGGAGGCCCGTACCAAAATTGTCCAAAGTCTTTTGGGCATATCCAAGACCTTTGTCCTGATTATCGTTTTTCTTTCTATTTCCTTTACATCCATGAACATTCCCATAAGTCCGTTTTGATGATATCCCGGAGCCCAGTTTACAGAAATCCTAAACCGATACCCGTATTCGTTCAAGACCCTGGCACCCCAAGCCGACAGTTTTAATATAGCGGGGCCGCTCATACCCCAATGTGTAATTAAAATCGGCCCTTCGGAAGATAATTCAATGGTCTTGCGTTTTTTACTTTTTGCTTTTGGACGAAAATTCTTTTTGGGCAAAACCGTAACCTCGGCATCGGCAGTAATCCCTGGAATATTTGCAATCCGATCATCCGAAATATTGAAGGTAAAGAGCGAAGGCACAGGTGGCACTATGGTATGCCCCAACTCTTGAAGCCTATCCCACATTTTGGTATTGCTGCCCGTAGCAATCAGCAGGTTCTTCGTTTTTAACGTGGTATCCTGGGTTTTGACCTTCCAATAGGGACCGTTTTTTTTTATGTGCTCAAAACCGGTCACTAAGGTTTTCTTTAAAATCTGAATCCCTAATCGTTCGGCCTCGGACAAAAAACAATCTATAATGGTCTGGGAGGAATCGGTTTTTGGAAACATTCTGCCATCTTCTTCTATTTTTAAGGGAATTCCCCTTCTTTTAAAAAATGACATCGTATCGCTACTGGCATGGCCGTGAAAAGGGCCCAATAGCTCTTTCTCTCCCCTGGGGTAATTTTTTATAAGCTCACTTGGGACAAATTCGGCGTGCGTTACATTGCAACGGCCACCTCCGGAAACCTTGACCTTGGTCAAAACTTCACTGCCCCGCTCTAAAATTGCGATTTTACAATCCGGTTTGGATTCCCCTATATGAATAGCGGCATAAAAACCTGCAGCCCCACCTCCTATGATTAGAATATCATACATTATCGTACACGTTCTGGATAATTGGTTATAATACCATCAACACCTAATTTCCTCATTTGTTGAATATCATCGGGTTCATTGACCGTCCATGTATAGATTTTGAGGTTTTCTTTTTTGATTCGTGACACAACATCGGCATTCAAAGTCCTGAAGTTAGGATTTATAGCTACAGCATTCAATTTTTTAGCCACCGGAATGGCATTGATCGGGTTTTCTTCAGTAAGAACAGCTATGTCCACTTCTGGATTAAGTGTTCTCATAATTTCCAATTCGTTCCAATCAAAACTCGAGATCATGAAGTTTTGCCTAGGCCAATGATGTTCTCGGATATAGTTGTCCATAATGAGGTTGACCGGCCCCGAAGTATTTGCTCCTTTCAGCTCTATGTTCAATGCGATCTTGTTATCGATCAATTTTAAAACATCTTGCAATACGGGTATCTTATGACCACCATCCAACGTTAATTGTTTTAGTTCTGAAATAGTATATGCTTCTATTTTCCCATCGGAATTGGTCAATCTATCCACAATTTTATCATGGAAGACTACAATCTCCCCACTTTTGATCTTAAAGACATCTATTTCTATCATGTCCACGCCCAAATCCAAGGCCTTTTGCACCGAAGCCAATGTATTCTCCGTTTCGTGGCCCATGGCACCTCTATGACCAACGACCAAAGGGTCTTTATCTATCATCGTACAACTTGTAATCGCAAGTAAGGTAATAAAACTTAATAGATAAATGTCTTTCATTTTTGGGTGCTTTAGCGGAAATTCAAAAATACGCCATGAAAATGAAACTCTTCTTGAAAACAGATTCCCTGAATAATAATCCATGTTATTCGCAATCACGGAATCTAAAAAATGAGGTGTTTTTTATAAAACCCATAAGTTTTATTTAATATATTTATCTCATTAACAACCAATTAAATAAAATTATGTTCACAAAATCAAATTTACTCGCTACGTTAGCCGCTACTGTCGTCATGTTCTTATTGGGTTACCTAATTTGGGGAATCGCCACGGTTGATTTTTATACCGCCCATACTATTACGGATACGGCCAAGGACCCCATGAATATCCCTTTAATCGCTTTGGCCAATTTAATCGCATGCTTTGGTATGAGCACGCTATATGGCAAATGGGCCCGAGGTGTTCATAGTGCCAAAGAGGGGTTTGAATTTGGTGCCTTTATTGGCCTTATCATCGGTTTTGGAGTGTTCTTGGTCATGTATGCCACTGCCAATGTCATGGATTTAACCGGACACATCGTAGAAGGAATCATAGACATTGTCTACTATGGGGTAGTCGGAGCGGTAATCGCGGTAGTTTACAACGCTACAAGCAAGAAAAGTGCTTGAACATATCATTAACCTCCTTTAAAGGGGTTTATTACTAAAAATATAGCTTTCACTTTAATGAAAGCTATATTTTTATCATTCAAAACGGATTTAGTTGCGCTTGAACATGGCCAATACCACTGTTCACCATAACCTCGGTAAACGGCCCCGTTATAGGGTTTTTAAAGTATGCTCATAATCGGAAGAAGTTTTGCCTCTCTCCAAAACCCTTTCTCGGTATATCCATAGAAAGTAAAAAAAAATGTAATTTTAGATACTCTTATTCGGTTTGGACCTCATGCAAAAACCCATGGGACATCTAAACATCATTCACTTAAGGAACAAACCGCCTATATTGGCAGCACTTAATAACGATAGGACACGAATATATGATTAATAGGAAAAGGCAAATAGCAATGAAAAAACATATTGCATTACTACTATTCTTGGGAATTTTACTTTTTACCTGTAAAAAATCCGTAGAACCCATAACGATTTCTCCAGAAGAATTTCATGCATCCGTGGACAAGGTGACCGCAGTTATGATCCATGACATATTCTCCCCTCCGGTGGCCAGCCGTATTTTTGCATACCCCAATATTGCCGCATATGAGATCATTGCACTGCATAACGAAGATTATCTTTCATTGTCCGGGCAGGTCAACGGGTTGACCGATATTCCCGAACCCAATACGGAAAAGGCTATTGATTACAGGTTATCAGCTTTGATCGCCCATATGGATTTGAGCAGAAGGCTCATTTTCTCAGAAGAAAAAATGAACGTCTTAAGAGACAGCCTATATACCCTTTGGCAAAACAAAAACGCTACACTTTTTGAAGCTTCCAAAACATACGGACTAGAAGTTGCGGAACATGTAACACAATGGATGGACAAGGACAATTATGCACAAACACGGACCATGCCCAAGTTTACGCTGAATAGTGATGATTCTTCGCGCTGGCAACCTACCCCTCCGGCCTACATGGATGGTATTGAGCCCCATTGGAGCAAAATACGTCCGTTTGTATTGGATTCGTCAGAACAATTTAAACCAATACCTCCACCTCCTTTTTCCATGGAAAAAAATTCCGATTTCTATAAAGAATTAAAAGAGGTCTATGACATCAGTAATGAGATCACAAAAAATGGCGATGAATCCGAGGAAATAAAAATTGCCCAATTTTGGGATTGCAATCCTTATGTTTCCGTAACCCGAGGACATTTAATGTTCGCCACAAAAAAGATAACTCCAGGTGCACATTGGATAGGGATCGCAAAAATTGCCAGCAGAAAAACAGCATCCGATTTTGATAAAACGGTCTACACATATACCAAAACCTCAATAGCCATTGCAGATGCCTTTATAAGTTGTTGGGACGAAAAATACCGCAGTGATCTAATTAGGCCGGAAACATTGATCAATGAATATATAGATGATGATTGGACACCTGTTTTACAAACCCCTCCGTTTCCCGAATATACCAGTGGACATAGTGTCGTATCCGGTGCCGCAGGCACAGCACTAACAGATATATTTGGCGATAACTTTGCTTTTGATGACGACACTGAAGTACCTTATGGGTTGCCTGTTAGGAGCTTTACGTCTTTTAATGCCGCAGCTGACGAAGCGGCAATTAGCCGCATGTACGGTGGCATACATTACAGGGCCGCTGTTGAGGTCGGGGTAAAGCAAGGCAGATCATTGGGCAAATTTGTTGTGGGAAATTTGAATATGGTCAACGATAAAAGTACCATAGCTTTAAAATAAAATGAAGGGGAAGTTTGTTTTCACCACGGGGTTCATTCTAATTGCGGCCCTTACCTGGTATCTTTTTATAAAGCCATACGATTATGTAATCCGTTTTAAATCAAAAACTTTACCGGATACCATTAACCAAACATTAAAAGCTTGGGACAATGCCTCGGAAGAAATGACGATAGTAGAGCAAGAAAACGGCAACTCCATTGAACAACAGGTAGCAATAGACAGCATAGACTATATCTATAAATGGCTAATAACCCCCACAAAAGATTCAATGTCCCAAGTTAAGATATACATAAAAGATAGTGAACATAGTCTAAAGAATAGAATGCTAATTCCTTTTATGGAAACGGATATTGAAAAATCGGCCAAGGAAAAAGTACTGGATTTTATAACAAATTTAAAAAACCATACCAAAACTTTAAAGTAACTTTAATAGGTGGGGAAGCTTATAAAGTTATATACTGTGATACTGTGCCTATGTAAAAGAAAGGGGTTACAATTTGAAAATTGACCCTCGTTCTATTGCGGTTTTCCATAGTGGCCCTATAATGGAAAACCAACATATTCATAACTTTTAAAATCCGGCGATGATTAAATCTATTGGTTTATTGTTTCTTTTGTTTTTAAGCAGTTGTACACATTACGGACAATTGAATTTTATAACCGACCTTCCCGATAAACTGGAAGAAAACTCGGGATTGATATCGTTAAGGGACTCCACTATTTGGACCGTAGAGGACAACGGCAATAAAGATGAAATATACAAGATTGATTTTAAAGGGAATATACTCAAATCCTTAAAAGTAAAAAATGCCAAGAACAGGGATTGGGAAGATTTGACCAAAGACAAAAAAGGCTATGTCTATATTGCTGATATTGGCAATAATGCCAATGACAGAAAGGATTTGACAGTTTATAAAATTCCCGATCCGGAAATCGAGAATGGGAGCAAAATCGAGGCCGAAAAAATTGAATTTCACTATCCCCAACAAAAAAAGTTCCCGCCCAAAAAATCCAAAAGATACTATGATGCCGAAGCTATTTTTCACCACGGCACCCAACTTTACATCTTTACCAAAAACCGGTCCAATCCATTTACCGGTGAAACCCATATTTATACTGTTCCTGATTTAAAAGGAAGATATGAGGCAAAATTGATCGGCACCGTTCAAATAGGCCAAGATTGGAAAACATGTCAAATAACCGGAATCGATATTTCTCCGGACGGCACTACGATCGTGGCTTTGAGTTATGGAAAACTCTTTGTTTTTACAGGTTTTACCTGGGATAATTTCTCCAAAGGAAATATGAGGGAAATCGACCTGGGTATAAGGACCCAGCTGGAATCCATCTGCTTTATAAACAACAATACCTTATTACTTTCCGACGAGGCTTCCCATGGGCAAGGTGGAGATCTTTACAGCTATACCCTACAGGATTAGAACCCAAAACCCAATCCAAAGGTAAACCGAGGTCCATCTTCACTATGGAACAACGCCAAATTAAGTGATAGAATATCCGAACCGTTTAAAAAGAATCCGCCACCATAAGAGGTATGCCATTGGTCCGAGCTAATATTCGGAAACCAAACACGACCATAATCAAACCCTGCAAAAAGTCCTATAGAAGTAGGGAGTATTCGCGTTCGCATCTTCCTTAAACTAAATCTGACATCCGTGTTTTGATAATAGGCGGTCTTACCGGTAAAACGTTGATTTCTGAAACCTCTAAGGCCATCCACACCTCCAATACTTGCTCCTTGATAAAATTCATATCCGTTGCCAATATTAAAATGCCCTTTCCACTTTGTGGCCAAAACCAATCTTCCATTGGGTATCAACTTATAATCAAATGACAGTGTTGGAATTATATATCCAAAATTTCCCCCTTCCACATCTATATTATCCTTGAAACCAAATTTTATGGACGTGGCCATCCCCATAGTAGGAAAACCGGCATTATCCTTATTTTCATAGGTATATTCCCCGTGAACGCCTACAAAATCATTTTGAGTCTCTTCACCATTCTGTTGATAAAATGTATTTATAAACCGATTTTCCGTCTCTTCCACTTCTATAGATTCATACGAAATTCCCGTTCTGAATTTAGCTCCCAATTTGCCTCGCCATACCAATGACGGGGCAAATTCAAAATTTTGAATTCTCACACGATTATAATCCAGGTCCAAATCGTCATCCAAATTTTGGGTATCGTTCCCAAATCCAAAAAAATTGATCGCAAAATTGGGACTTGTAAAACGGACTTTAAATTCCATATTCCAATTTTCAAATATCTCCGCAAACTCTCCCCTATATCCTAGATTGAAACCGTTGGTCGCAAAATAATACGCGGCATCTATATTATGCTGTTGGGTAAAAGGGTTTTGCCTGAACCCATTAAAGGTATAGGTGTTGACTATGCCCACCCGCATACCATCATCTGGATTAAACCCAACCGTGGGAATCAACTGATTGGAACTACTCCTAATATTGAGCGGACGATAGGTATTCACGTTATAGTCGTCCGTCAATTTAATCTTGGCACCACCCGTCTTGTTCAACGTATTGGGTTTGCTTTTATAATCATATACGACAATACCTTTTCCGTTGTTGATTTCATATACATCATTGTTCTGCCCTCCGATCAGTCTCACTTTTATTCCGTCTGCATTCGTTGTATTGTTCACTTCAAAAATGTCATCGTCATCCAGGCCATAAATCCATATCTCCTTGGTATTTGAACTGAAAAAGGTTTTGCCATAAAATTGCTTTTTCTTTTTACCTTCAATATTTCGGTAGGCCTTAACTTCGGTTTCCTTTTCATTTAATCGATTAATTTCAAACCAATCGTCTTTATCCGTTCCGGTTATTACGGCATATTTATTAAGGATATTATAATATTCTTTTGCCGTCTCTTCTATATTTTGAAGCCTGGCCATAAGAATATGTTTTATTTGGGTTACGGTTTCGTCCCTAACTTCTTCCGGGAAGGCCATAAAAGCTTCATCTATATCTTCTTCTTTTAGGTGGTCCTCCAAATATTTTGCTTGGGCGATCCATTCTTCTTTCGTGGTCCCGGCCAGTACGGCAAGATCTAGCACATAGGTTTTTGGTGATGAGTTAAACCCCTTTACACTTCTTATTTCCTCGTTAAACCCTTCCATTATCCGCAAACCCGGAATTATTCGGGTGGCAAGCCCCATAAGCGCACCGTCTCCCATTATGGAAAAGGCCTGATCCCTATCGCGCGGAACCGGTCTATAGACAATTTTCTTCTTCTCCTTAAACTCTGCCCAGCGCCATTGATCCACATGCCTGTCCCAGTCCCCTATAATCATGTCGAACAACCTTGCACGTAAATAGGCATCGGTATCTACTCCATATTTCTCATCGTCCCTCAAGTTTTTCAACATGGTATCCGTACTTTTTAGCTCATTGGAAAATCCAAAGCTTTCTAGATTCCCATGTCCATCGCCTGCATGTTCTTCGATCATGTACAGCTCATCTCCAAATACATCATTAAAACTTCCCAGTGCATTTTGCTTTGGAACGTAATATAGAACGGGATTGGTATGGTAAATACCAACGGCATCCGAAAGCCTTCCGATCGGAAAGGGCGCATAGGGGTGCGAGCCCGTATAAAAATCCTGAAGCAGTTCTTGGGTATAGGTCTCCTTTAAATCGTCCAATACATATTGATCTTGAAAAACCATGGATTGCAAATAGAGCCCGGCATTTTTTCGTAAAGCGCGCATTACGTATTCCTTGCCGTCCTTATCCCGTAAACGCAACGATTTGGATTGATGCCCCCCTCCTTTTCGTATAGGTTCTACCCCGCCAAAAAGTGTGTCTAACAGAACGGTAGGGGTACTGACCTCTATCCCATAATATTTTCTATAGCGTTCTCCCCAAACCGATGTATAAAATCCACCCTTATCTACTTCATCCTGTGTATGTATAGAAGCCTTCATCCGCGGTGGAAAGGAATTTCCGTAGTTCAATTCCGTTTCGGGCCTATCCGGTGAAAGCACTTCCGAGGTAAACAAAAACTCTTCTTTACCCTCATCATTTGCACCGTAATATCGCACTCTGGAAGAACCGTCCTTATACACTTCCAAAACGGCATAGCCCGTAGCACCTGTTGAAAATTCACTCCCGTTCAACAACCTTGTCGCTCCCTTTTTGGCTCCGGACCCACTAACTATTTGCGGTGTATTATTTTCAACAATATATTGGAGCGAATGCTCGTGCCCCGAAGCAAAAATTACTTTTTCGGAGTATTGGGCCAAAGTAGTTACCCGTTTCCTTAACTCCATATACCTCTTATTTTGAAGGTCTTCTATGGAAGCTCCCGTAGTTCTTCGGAGTATATTGATAAAAGTCCCCAATACCGGAATAGGAACGGGAAGCTTTTGGGGGTACAGTTGTTTTTTAAAAGAGTATTGGCCGCCATGGGGGCCATAACTGGTCATGGGATGATGCATGGCAATAATGGTAGTACGCTCCCTATTTCCCTTTATGGCATCCTCAAGTTCCAAAAGGAATTTTCCCCTGCTCTTGATCTCGCACTTGTCATTAATACCGGGGTTTTTATCCCAATTGGTCAGGTACCATTCCGTATCCAAAAGGATTATGGCAATATCGTCCCCTATTTCCTTCACCTCTATGGGGCATCCATTCTCTGGAAGAAAGGCATCTTTATCCTTCAAAACTTTTTGCACATAGTTTTCCTGCCTTTTAAGGCCTTTTACTCCCCCTGCATACCAATCGTGATTGCCTGGAATAAAAATCGGCCTACCCTTAAAGTTTTCCAATGTCCTTAGTTGTGCATCCAAATGGTTTTTTGCTTCACCATATGCAACGGCAGCATCTTTGGAATCGGGTAAACCTGCCGGATAAATATTGTCCCCTAAAAAAATGGCCGTACTATTTTTATCGGCCTTATCCAATTTTTTCTTAAACATGCCCAATGTGGGGTTCATGCCTCCCATAGGCGATAATCCGGCATCTCCAATAAGGTAGAATGTATGCGAAATCTCTTTTCCCGTTGCTATATCCTTAGTATCGATTGTATCGATATACTTGGATTTGTAGGTAGCGCAACCTGTTATAAAAAGAAGTAATAAGATATATATGTAATATTTATTCATATGAAATGTTCCTATGTTCAAATTTTCGTATTTTGGATAATTATAACTCTTTTTATATGTCGGCCATCTTAGAGAAAACTAAAAATTTTGTAGTAGATCTTTTGTCCAATGAACTTGACCCCAAATACCTCTATCATAATTTAAGGCATACCCAACGTGTGGTTAAAAGTACTAAAGAATTATTGAACTCTTGCTCGCTGTCCGACGATGAGAAAGAGATCGTTCTTTTGGCCGCCTGGCTTCACGATACCGGATACACCAAGGGGACAACGGATCATGAAACACGAAGCTGTGAAATAGCCAAGGAATTTTTGGGAAATGAGGGCTATGAGACCCAAATGACGAACATTATATTGGATTGCATCATGGCCACGGCCAGACATGCAGAACCAAAATCCCTGTCCGAGAAAATCCTACGTGATGCGGATGCTTCCCACTTTGCCCAAAAGAGCTATCTGGAAACGGCAGATTTTCTAAGGGAGGAGCTCAAACTATTGGGCATAGCGGATTATAATTATAAAGAATGGCTAAACGCCAATATAAAAATGTTCAGGACGGAGCATCAATTTTATACGGAATACGCCAAAGAGCATTGGCAGCCTGGAAAGGACAAAAACCTAAAGCGGCTTATCAAGGACAAAAAGTCCGATAAGGAAATAGCCAAGAAAGAAGCCTTAAAGGCCAAATACAAAAGCGAAAGCCCGGATCGGGGCATTCAAACACTTTTTAGGGTAACCTTAAAAAACCATATCACATTAAGTGATATTGCGGACACAAAAGCGAATATCCTATTGTCCGTAAATGCGATTATCATCTCGTTGGCACTGTCCAATCTTATTCCCAAATTGGACAATCCGTCCAATGAATACTTAATTTACCCCACGGTCGTTTTTATCGTATTCAGTATCATCTCTATGGTCTTAGCCGTTATGGCGACCCGCCCGAACGTTACCAGTGGGCAGTTTACCAAAGAAGACGTAAAACAGAAAAAGGTGAACCTCCTGTTCTTTGGTAATTTTCATAAAATGAAATTGGACGAATATGAATGGGCCATTAATGAGCTGGTAAAGGATAAAAAATATATTTATTCTTCCCTGACCAAGGACCTTTATTTTTTGGGTCTTGTACTGGACAGAAAATATAAGTTATTGCGCTGGACCTATACCATATTTATGATAGGTATGGTGGTCTCCGTAATTGCATTTGCGGTATCTTTTAAACTTTATGGCCCGGAAAGGGTACTGGCTTCAGTGCTGTATTAAATTAAGGCCTTAATCTTCCAAGGCCTCCATTAGATCATTATAGGTATAGGTTCTTTCCGAAGCTCCATCGGTCTTATATAATATTTCCGCCCTAATGGCCTTTAAACCGGAGACACCCTGCAGACCTTCTAATTCCACAATTTCAATAGTATTGGTAAAATACCCTTTGGACCTTAAGAACTTAATGTAACGTAAATATTCCAGTTCGTCTTTTTTCTGGGAATAGACTATGGCAATTTTACCCGTCTGCGTAAGCCTTTCACTGGTTCCCTTAATATAGGATTTATCTATACGTTTCTTTATGATCTCATAGCGTGCATTGTAAGTACCGTCTACATCAAACTGTTTTTCGTCCATACGAAACCGGATAGACAAAGAGGTATTGTATACCAATATCAGAGAGGTGGCATCTAACTGGACAGGCAGCTTTGGTTTTAAGGTATAATGTGTATTTTCCATTTCGCACATTACCTGTAACTGCCATAATCTCAAATTATTAAGATACAATGGGTTGAATTCTTGTTTACTCGAAATAGATTCCCCTATGTACATATTGTGTTCAACGCCATCTGTCTTATAGCGTTCAAAATAATGAGGGAACATGGCCTGCGCCTCTTCTTGTTTTTTATCTATAACCGAAACCAGTTTCATATTGATGAGCATCACACTTTCATCATAGTTCTTTCTATGATCATAGTAGGATTCCGTATCCGCATCTATTTGGGATTCATAGGCAAGAACATATTTGGCCAATTCCTTATCCGTGTTCTTTATGTGGCCGAATACCGGAATGATCTCTTCCTTTACAAAATCAAAAATGGATTGTTCGCTATTGGTATACAATATTTCCTTGATACTGTCCAAATGATTATTTACCCGAAACATGAGTTCTTCGTAAATAGGAAGTCGATTTTTTTCAAATGCTCTTTGCAAGACTTCATGGATTTCGGTCAATTGAATCATTAAGTCCTTTTGAATGGCCCCATTGCGTGCCTTTGAGGAGTCTTTAATATCTATTTGTCCATAAAGTGGATAAACGTCCTTGAAGACAATCTCTTTAAAAGAAGGTTGCCCTCCTTCCAGCTGGTCTTTAATAAAATATTTTGCTTCTTCCTGAAATCTCCAATATACGGAAGAGTGTACGGAAGTACACTCATTTTGAATAATCGCATCTATGAGATTTTCTTCCTCTATCTTGGATCGAACCACAGCAGAGACAATGTACGGCATTACATCATCCAACTTTTTTGCATTTACCCCATTAAGGACGTTTTTCTTTTTGGAAACGATTTCCAAAACGCCCAAAAGCTCGTTCTCAAAAGCTATCGGAGCAAAAATGGCACTCTTAATACCCTGATCGTTCAAGGACTTATAGGGGTCTATACCCCCGGATTTTAGGGCATACTTACTTACATCCGCAATGGCGAAATATGTGTTGTCCTTAATTAATTTACTATAAGAATATTGGCAAAGTGCCTCATCACAAACCTGAGCGTCCCTCCCGTTTAAAATAAAGCTGGCGATCCCTTTTCCGTAAACGGGTTCAAACCGGTCATCTTTGGAATTATAGTTTACAAAACCAACTTTAATATCCGGCAACCTAAAGAAAGATCTAAACGTTTCTTGGAGATCGGTCATAAAATTATCATTCCCCCGCTTATCACTGGCAATCAATTCCGATTTGATTTCTGAAATGGAGTGCTCTGCGGTAACATCGAACATATTGGAAATTACAAACCCCTTGGAAATAAAACTTCCCGGAGGTATTTTTTCCATCCAAAGTTCCAGGTTATCAGGATTTTCCAAGAGCTCATCTACATCTTCCTGGGTAATTTCCTTTGATTTATCCGTAGGCAGCAATTCCAGAAAATCGGCATTATAAAGAATACGATAATGGTGCATAACACCATTCGCATCGGGAATATCATAAAAGTAAGGTCTGCTAAAATCGAGCTTAAATCCGTAATAATAATTCAGGATTACAATACAGCCCATGATATAATCCAGGCCTTCCACCTGATCTCTCATGATGGGTTCAAAACCAAGACCGGCTTCCCTTACAATTTTTTGAAAGCGTTTGGATGAATTAAAAATCACATCATAGTACGGTAATGATGCAACTTTAATTTCATTTTCACTAAGAACCGGAGAGAAAGTGTCTTGAAGTATCAGGCCAATGACATCCTTATATTTGTCCAACAAGGCCAGATCATAAAAGCCCTCCCTAAGTTCCGGATAGCCTTCCTGTGCCTTTAGAACCTCTTTTGCCCTGGCTGCCAAAAAAGAATCATCACTCTCCTTAAATGCATCATAACGCCTTAAAAGCTTATCAAAGCTTATAAGATGTTTCAATGGCAATATTTTGTCCTCCCCTTTCATCATGCCTTAATGAGTCTACAAAACCACTATAAAATTACAAAACTATACGTAGTTTTTTGTTAAAAGTTTGTTTCTTGGGCTTGGCACTTTTTCGGATATTTATATAAATTTCAAAAATGTCGTCCGCAACCAGACTTTCCAGAGCCTATGAAAAGGCCAAGACCATTCCTTTTGATGATACTTCCAAGTTTATTCTTTTTAGCGACTGCCATCGTGGGGACAACAGTTTTGCAGATGATTTTGCCAACAACAGAAACATATATTTTCATGCTCTGACCCATTATTATAACAAGGGTTTCGCATATTGTGAGTTGGGGGACGGGGACGAGCTTTGGGAGAACATATATTTTGAATCTATATTTGAAGCCCATAAAAATGTCTTTAAACTGCTTCGGCAATTTCATTTAGAAAATAGATTGCACATGGTATGGGGCAATCATGATATGGTCTATAAGGACAAAGCTTATGTGGATAAGCACCTATCCAGTTATTTTGAACCCATTGACGATACGGACAAAGACCTTTTGGAGGGCATTATGTATAGCGAAGCCTTGCTTTTAAAACACACCAAAACGGGCCAGGAACTTTTTTTAACACATGGACACCAAGCGGATTGGTGGAACTATAATTTTTGGCGATGGGGCCGTTTTCTGGTCCGTGTTTTATGGAAACCACTACAGGTATGGGGCATAGCGGATCCAACCAGCCCCGCAAAAAACTATAAGGAACTTATAAAACTGGAACGCAGGATAAAACGGTGGATCTTAAAAAACAATTTATTGATCACTATAGTGGGCCATACCCACAGACCACGTTTTCCGGAACCCGGTGATATTCCTTTTTTTAATGACGGTAGTTGTGTACACCCCAGGAGCATTACGGGGATAGAAATAGAAAATGGCCAGATCTCATTGATCAAGTGGCATATAGATACCATGGTAGATGGCACATTAAAGGTGATGAGAATATTGCTGGAAGGCCCACAGAAACTCGTGGATTACATTCAAAAATAGGTAGGTACCTTACCTCTCGGGCAATAAACGGTACATGTTCTAATTGGGCATAACATTATTCCCGGCCATATACGGTTGACATTCCAGGGTTTTTCCAAGTAATGTAATCCCTTATCGAAATCCTTAAATTATGTTGTTATCTACTTGTACAATTCCGTTTGAAGTTGGCCCAGGAAGTTCTTTACCCTTTCCTTAAAATTTTGATTACCAAAAGTTTCGATCGGCAGATAACCCCGATAATTAGACCTTTTTATAATCTTGACCAAGCGTTTAAGGTCTATAGGTCCTTCTTTTCCATTATGATAGACCAATTCTTTTATCTGCCAATTGACCGCATAGGGTATCATTTCCTCAATATTGGCATAAAGATCTCCTTCCCGATAGCTACCTATATCCAGGACCAGACCAAACCAGTCCGAATTCACCAATTCTATAATTTCCTTGGACTGTTTCGGGGTCTTTACAAAAGCATTATGGTTCTGCATGGCAATAATAACACCATGCCGGGCCCCATATCTGGCGCAGGCCCGAAATCCCTGTACTACCCACTGCAATACTTCCGCCCTTTCATGTCCGGAGTAATCGGAGTGTCCTGCAAAGACCCTAAGTACGGGAGCTCCCAATTTTGCCGCTACTTCTACCCATTGTTTTATGCGGACCAAACTTTCTGCCCTAACATGGGCATCGGGGTTGGTAAAGTCGTTACTTATCCCGGTACCACTTATGGCCAGGCCCAACCTATGTGCTTTCTTTTTTATATGGTAGATATACGTATCGTCCGGTGGGGTGGGATAATCGGGCAGATAGTACCCGGTAAGGTCAATGGCATCAAAACCAACTTCCGAACAAAATTCCAGCAGTTGGTCCACCGTCATTTTCTTTGTCCTTAACCATGTATTAAAAGAGTAGGCATTAAGGCTTGTCTTAAACCGATAGGCCTGTTCATATATTCTATTTCTACCCAAAACGGGCAAGGCGGTCAGGAACAAAGGTCCGAACAGAAGCCACTTAATCGTATTTCTCCTTTCCATCCGTTCTATTTTATATGGGTATAGTTGAAAATATAAATATAGCATTTAAGAGAAACACTGGACCGTACATTCCATCAAAATGAACTCGTTTATACGAGTTCAATATGTATACACTTAAAATTCAAAGGTATTCCCTATAGTCTGCCATATACCCTTCCTTGGGAAGAAATGCAAAAAACCGTCAATGCCAGAAAGAATTTAACTTACATTCTTTCCGTTCATTTTGCATGACAAGGATTCTAAACATCGATACGCTGCTACCGGTCTGCGCAATAGGCCATAATGTCCATTAGTTTTTGATCAATACCATTCTTGGCCATTAATGCGTTTATTTTTTCTTTTTTCTTTGCATAAACGGCCAACAAGAACTTGGCATCGGTACTATTAGCAGATGCTTCTTTAACCTTCAGTATCAATTGCTCCAATTCTTTTTCCTTTTTCAACTTACCAAGGGTCAATAGGGTGAAAAAGGTATTTACCGTAATCTTATCCGATTCTTTTTCAGAGTAGTTTGAAACATTTTCAAAATACATCTTTGCTTCGTTCTGCTTATTCAGATTTTCACTGCATAGCCCCAGTAAATAATCCGGTAATCTAGTATCGGGATTATAAGGAGCGCCGACACCCAAATTTTCCGGCCATTTTTTAGATGCTTTAAGCAACTGTACAGCCTTGTTAAATCGCCCCTTATCCATATTTTGTTTTGCCAAATATATATGGGCCTCATTATATATGTTCTTGCTTTCTGTGGCCAATTCAAACGGTAAAACCTGCAAACCGTTTAAAACCGATATTGCTTTAGGGTATTCACCGGTTGCTACCAACGCTTTGCTATAATTTAACCCAATATTGTAATTTTTTGGAAACTTTTTGAATGCTTTCTTTCCATGGGCAGTGGCTTCTTTTCCTTTATCGTTACCTAAATAAAACCGAATAATATCGTCCCAAGTTTTCCAGTCTTCCGTTTTTAACGAAAGGGCTCTTTTATAATCTTTTAGTTGATTATCAAAAGGCTCTTCTTTTAAAATTTCTGCCCTAAACCTATAAAACGCATTATTATCTGGGCTATCACCACATTGTTTCAGCAGTTTTTTTGCTTTGTTCTTGAGTCCGACGGCTAAACAATTTTGTGCTAAATAGTACTTGAATCTCCAATCATCACGCAAAGAAACAGCCCATTGTAATATAGGCACGGTCTCTCTTCTATAGGGAAAAACAAAATCAGGGGATTCTTTTGCCAGCCCATTAATCAATGCTGCACTCTTTTTCGTATCCTTCTTTCTTAAAATATAAGCCAAAAACAACTTGGATTTGCTATCGGCAGTGTTTAAACTCAATAATTCAACAGCTGTTTCATCTTGACCCAAATTCAGATAGGTCAAGGCCAATTCCAATACGGTTTCATTGCCAAACTCATTGTGAATGCTTTGCAAAACAACAGATGGGTCATGGTTTGCAAGCTTTATCTTTTCAAAAGTGGCAAAATGGTTTATGGGACTGATTTCATGTATTTCATCAAGTTGCATGTTGAAAGCATCAGGTTTGTTCAACGTTCTATAGACAATCAGGAGTACTTGCCTTGCATTCAAATTGTATTTGTTAAAATCCAATGCTTTTTGGGCGTACGTTTCCGCTTTCTTTACATCGTCCCTATAAAGATATATTTCTGCCATTTGTGCATAGGAAACCGAGCGATATTGAATAGATCTGGCCGCCCAACCCAAAGATTCCAAAGCGTTAAGGGCATCCTTTTGGGCCCAATACGAAATCCCTGCCATATAATTGGCTCCTGCATTATAGGTGTCAAGCCGTAATACGGTATTGGCATACTCCAAAGCTTTGTCATAACGGGTTTTTCGATATTCGGATTCTGCAGCAAGAATCAATGCCCCGGTATGTGATGGATCTAGAGTAAATAGTTCCGATACTTTTTCATCGGCCAGATTATACTCTCTATATTTCATGGCCTCTAAAGCTTCATGATACAATTTCTCGACTTCTGATATTTTAACTTCCGGGTTGTGATGAAAATTCCTTTTGAGCAATGTTTCGTTTACAGAACTGTAGTGCAGTTTATCTTTTCCCAGAACGACCTTAAGGGTATCCCCATCTTTACAGGTGAAAGTTGTTTCAAAGACCTGCATGGGCTCCATCTGAAGGTCTTCAGATGACACCTCTTCTCCATTTATGAAAATTTGCAGTGGTTCGCTAAAAGATTGCAGGGCATTGATTCCTAAAGTAGTATTAGCTCCTTTGCGCTCTATGTTAAGAACCCCATATTCGGATGCGGCCTCCATACCTCCAATTTCCTTGATGGGAAACCATAGTTCTTGCCATGAATCCATTACATAAGGGTCAAAATTGGCTTGAGAAACCGGATTTTCCGCTCCGGGAAAATATTGATTGAACAATCGCCCTGCCTGAAATTCAATATACTGCCCATCCGTATCGGTCAAAAGATCTTCCCAAATACCCCCAGATCTGGAAAGTGCCCATAACCATAATTTTTGTCCGGGCATTTCTTCGTAGGGTGATAAATGCCCAAAACCTACATTTTGATCATGGTAATATCCTCCAAAATAATTTTTATAATCCCCGACGATATGATATGATTTCGATGGCCCAAAATTATTGTTCTTGTATAACGCCAAATTTCTTCCTTCTTCATCTATAGGCCACTTTTGCCAGTTGCCATTGTGTTCCAAATAGCCGTTACCGGGAATAAAAAATTCCAAATCTTCTGTTGCTGCGGCCGCACCCGTCATCCAATTGTAATACGATTGGTTTAAGGGGGTTCCGTTGTACCATGAAGCATTGGTTTCAAAGTAGGCCTTATCTTTTTCCAATCTGATTTCTACTTGCCAATAGGTTCTGGATGGTAAATCTAAATTGCCCACAACGCAACTTACACTACCGTCTTTGTTTTCAAGGATTTTATAATCAACAGGGGTAGCGGTGGAAGGGTGATGGCCTATTATTCCAAAATTAAATTCTATGCCTCCTGATGTCCATGGACCACGCATGGCAATGTTCCTAAACTTGACCACATCATTTTTGTATAAAAATTCATTGCCCGTACTCTTTTCTATAGCGCCCCAAACTTTTCCGCCGACTTCGGGCAACACCTCGACCTTAATGTATTCATTCTCTAACGTAATTACTTTCCAATCCTTTTTTTGTGCTTTATGTTCATACCCATCAAACTTAAAATAAGGGAATATTTTAGGGTTTTCGGTCAGTATGGGAACAGGATCCGGGGTGTCGAAACCATAGGTATCCAATTGCCTTACTTCTTCATTGACCGTAGCAGATTGTGACAGCAATAGATAGGGCAAAAAACACACTATGGCCAACATATGGTTAATCCGCAATATTGATAAATCAAAAGTGGATGGTATGAGCGTTCTCATTAGGTGTTGCTTATGTTGTTATTTTTTTGAAACCAATTCCAAATCCATCAATAACGGCAGGTGATCTGAAGCAATAGGTTCTTGTATGACATCGACTTCAACAACCTTCCACCTATTTTTGGGTCTTGGAAGAATATAATCTATTTGCTTTATGGGGTCGGTCGCTGGGACCGTATACAGTTCTTTGCCCAAGTTCTCGTTCATCCAACCTTTTTCTTCAAGCAACCGGATAGGTTCAGACTGAGGAATCACGTTTAAATCTCCCGTCAAAATGGCAAGGGTCATATCTTCAGAAAAAAAGGCTGTTTCAATCACTTCAATACTTGCTTTTCTTGCCTCTTTGGTACCAATGGTATTCAAATAATCGAAATGTGTGTTTATCAATCTTAATTTTTCTTCCTGTCCAAGCCAGGATGAAAGGTCAATATCAACACACATGGCCTCATACCTACTACTGCTGGCACTAGGGATGGAAACGTTACCAATGTACTCTATAGGATACTTTGATAAAATGGCATCGCCATAATACAATTGGGATTCTGGTACGGGAATGCCCAACAATCGATACAGGTTTGGTGGTTCTATTTCTGTAGAAGCCCCGAAAACACCTTTCATTCCGGTCAGTTCGGCAAGTTTTGACACCATAACAGAATCGCTTACCTCCTGTAGACCAACAATGTCAGGGTTCAGTTCGTTTATAACGTCTGCTATTCGCTGGAGGTCTTTTTCTGAATCGGTACCAACACCATAATGAATATTATAGCTTAATACTCTAATGGTTTTTTTCTCTTCTTCTAAGGTTTGTGCGTATAACGAAGAAAAAACGCCCGCTATAAACAGCATCAAAAATACAATCCCATACCTGCGTTCTTGGGTTAAAATAAAATTCATTGTATACTTTTTATTCTATCTAAAGGAAATTTATGATTCTTTTTAAATACTCGAACATTCTTGGCTCAGTTATCGAAGGTGTATACTTCTACCGGAGCATTATTTTTCACAAACACAATTATTTCTCTATCGTCAGCTAGTTTTAATAGTGCTATATCGCGTACCTCGCCATTTATGTTCAATCCATTTTCAGCAACGTCAGTACCAGTAAACCCACCTTGTCCATCACCCAGTAATAGCGTTCCCTTGCTTGCATCGTATCGTCCGTATTTGACCCTGGTGCCAAAAAAATTGCCTCCAATAACCATATCCAAATTGCCATCTCCGTTAAAATCTTTTGTAGAAATACCATATATGGGCGAAAATTGGGCGACTTGGGGCAATGGGGTCAGCTTAAATTGTTGGTTACCCAGATTTTCAAGATAACTTGAAGCAAAATGGGTGGCCTTTAAAATGGAAGCATCCGACAATTCTTCGGCAGTAAAAAGATCCGTTATCTTTTGGTCGGCATAATCTGCATAGGTAACATATTTTGCTTTAAAATGGTTCAACTGGCCTACAAGGTCGTCTTTTGAAAAGACGGGATAACTTTCACCCATTATATAAGAACACAAAATGGGGTCTAAAGAGCCATTGTTGTCAAAATCTTTGGTATATAAGGTAACCGGTTCTTGGGACGATGCCTTTAATTGGGAATTAAAGCCAAAATTACCGAGCACATAATCCATATCGCCATCGTTGTCAAAATCGCCTTCAACAATTTTGTTCCACCAGCCTTGTGATGCTTCCAGACCTACAGCAGCAACTTCTGTTAATTTTCCGCCATCGTTCTTAAAAGTCTTGATTCCCATCCATTCGCCCACAACGATCAAATCAATTTGTTCATCGTTATCAAAATCGGTCCAAAGGGCATCTGTAACCATCCCAATAGTGGCCAATTTTGAATTGATGGCAAGGGTTACATCCTTAAAATTCCCTTTCCCATCATTTTCCAAAATATAACTTCTTGGTGCTGTAGGATATTTTCCAGGAACCAACCTGCCCCCGACAAAAAGATCCAGGTCACCATCTTTATCGTAATCACCGGAAACCACACAAGACCCACTGGTATACATTTTAGGAAGTGCTTTTAGGTTTTTAGTAAAGTTTCCATTACCATCGTTTATATAGAGCCGGTCTTGTAGTTCGGTAGATTGTACTTCAAAATCATTTCCACCACTTACCACATAAAGATCCATATCATTATCATTGTCGGCATCAAAGAACAATGCCCCAATGTCTTCCGAGGTCTTATCTTTTTCAAAAACGGCTTGTTGACTCTTTCGAAAATTTCCTGATGGTGTTTGAACCAATAAATGGGCAGCACTGTTTTTGGCACCTCCTATAAAAACATCTTCGAGCCCATCTTTATTGATATCGGCCTTGGTGATTTTGGGCCCTTGAGTGGACAATAGATGGGGCAATAAACGTTCCCTTTTAAAATCGTTATATTCATTTTCTATATGTTGGTAACAGATAAGGCTATCTATAGCTATGGCAGTAAAATAATCTGATTTCTCACTTATTTTACTTTCTAGAATCATGACCGCTTCGTTATTTGATAGTGTCATTGTAGTATTCGCCTTAAGATTTTGAAGTACTTGGATTTTTCCGTCTGGCCAGCTAACCTTTAGTTTGTCCACTACACTGTCTTGTCCCAATCCAAAAATAAAATCATAGGGCATGGACGATTGATATCCCCTGCTCGGTATCATTTCTTGAACTATTGTGTTTCCATTATTTTCCAAGGACACCTTGGCCCCAACACCAAACTTGTTCTTAGTGCTTCCCTTAAGCACTATTTTTAAATAGTTATTGCCTCCATGTAGCTCACTATTATTTCTATAAACAAATGCTTTTTCATCAATATTGTTCACAATGAGGTCCAAGTCTCCATCATTGTCCAAGTCACCATACGCAGCTCCATTGGAAAGGGACTTCTGATCTAAGCCCCAATCAGTATTCATCTTAGTGAAGGTCAAATTTCCATTGTTGCGGTACATATAGTTTTCGACAATTGCCGATGGCATACTTTTCAATAGTTCCGAAATCGCTGTTTGTTGCCCAGTCTTATTTTCATTAAGTTTTTCTTGTACAGCATAATTGATAAAGTCCATATTGGTATAATCACGCTTATAACCATTGGTGATATAAATATCTTTAAAACCATCGTTATCAAAATCGGCCGCTAAGGAAGCCCAACTCCAATCGGTATTTGAAATCCCCGAAAACTGACCAACTTCGGAAAACGAGTTTCCCTGATTGCTCAGTTGTAACATGTTGCGCATGGTCTGATGGTGAAACCCCGATTTTTCCAAAAGGCTATGCTTTTCGTAATTATCAGGACCCGAGACCATTTTTTGTCTGTAATTGTCTTCGGGCAGCATATCCAAGGTTATGATATCGGTATAACCATCATTATTGAGGTCGGCCACATCGCTTCCCATTGAAAAAAGTGAGGTATGGCCCAAATATTTTTCAAGGCTTTCGGTAAATGTTCCATCTTGATTGTTAAGATAGAGGTAGTCTTGTTCATTATAATCATTTGACACATACATATCCAACCATCCATCATTGTTCAGGTCAGATACCGAGATTCCCAGGCCAAAGCCCAAAACGTTGGAAATTAACCCTACCTCGTCACTTACATCTTTATAATGTCCATTTTCATTTTTATAGAGCTTATCTGAATAGGCGCTATTTATTCGGTTCTTTAACCTATAGGTTATCTTATCAAAACCTGCATATTCTTGGGTGGAATGGTTTAATACATAAAGGTCCAGATCACCATCGTTATCATAATCGAAAAAAGATGCTTGGGTGGTATAGCCCGAATCGTCCACACCAAATTCTTTGGCCTTTTCGGTAAAAGTCAGATCACCATTATTGATAAACAAAAGATTCTTTCTCTTTTTCGGATCATTGGCCGCAGATCGGCATATATAAATATCCAATAGCCCATCCGCATTTACATCGACCATTGTGGTACCAGTATTCCAAAGACCTTCTGCAAATACTCCAGCCTCTTTGGCTATTTCTTTGAACTTAAAGTTTCCTTGGTTAAGATATAAGTGGCTGCCAACCATATTGCCCGTAAAATAGATATCCAACAATCCATCATTGTTGATATCGCCTATGGCCACACCTCCCCCATTATATAAGTAGCCATATTTTAAAACATTGAATTCTTCGGTTTCTTGGAGTCTATTCACAAAAGTAATCCCTGTTTCTTTCGAGGATAATCGTGTGAACCTATTTTCCGTATCGTGGTTCTGACATGAAATGAAGGAAAGAAATAGTAAAAACGCTAAAAACTTTTTGAAAAGGAAAGGTTTCATAATTTTAAATAAAAGTAATGCTATATTTTCCCATAACATATGTAACCGGGAATCGATTAAAAAAAAATACCAATGCTAAAATCGCATTGGTATTTTCACTATTTATAAACCAAACTCAAACTAATTATTTTTTATCCCACCATACTTTGGTATTGTTTCTATCGCCTCCCGACATTTCTGGAAGTGCAATAGCAGCATTAACGGCATCGCCATTGGTATCGAATTCACTTTGAACGTAGACCATTCTTCGCATGATTTCATCAACGCCCACATCGGGGTTTTGTGATTCCACTCTTGCATATTGTCTAGGATAACCCGTTCTTCTAAGCTCTGCCCATGCTTCCCATCCGTTAGGATATATTGCAAGCCATTTTTGGGTGATTATTTGCTCCAATTGTCTTTCTGCACTTCCTCCTGTATCAAATGCAATAGGTATATCTGTAACAGGACTAGTCCCAGCGGCATACTCCACTGGAACACTGGTGCTAGCAATATACGCATCTATTGCAGCTCCGTCAGCACTTGTTTTTTGTGTCATAGATGCTCTAATACCATCTTCATATAGGCTTTGCGCCGTGCCACCCATCGCCCAACCTTGTAAGGCACCTTCAGCTCTTAAGAAAAATACTTCGGCCGCATTCAAAATTTCGATAGGAGGGTTACTTCCTCCTAAAGCGTCGTTTCTAAATTTTGTCGCCACATCGGAATGTCCTGCATTTTGACTTGTTTCCAAAGTAACTCTCTGTTGACCATTGAGCAATCCTTCAAAATCACTACCATTACCATCAGAATCTCCATCCACCGCAGGGGCAAAATATTCGGGCATTCTGGGATCACCATATCCTTCCAAAATACTTTCCATAGTCGCACTCATACGAAATTCTCCCCAATTGGTAATCGTGGTCAACGGGTTTCTATTGTCATCATCGACTGCCACAAAAGCATTATCGGTATTATCGATAATCACACCTGCGCCTATTGCTTTTTCTGCTTCAGCTTGTGCTCTGGATGGGTCTACATATTTGATTCTTAATGCCAAACGTAAACGAAGACTGTTGGCAAATTTTAACCATTGATCAGCACTACCTCCATAAACTCTATCACTTGCGCCATACGACGATCCGCCTGCATTGGCCTGTAGTTTCGATACAGCATCATCTAACGTAACAAAGAAATCATTATATATGGACTCTTGAGAATCGTAAGGAACCGAAAGTTCTTCATTGCCAAAAGTGGAATAAGGTACTGGGCCCCAATAGTCGGTAATTCTATGATAGGAATGCACCCGCCATATTTTGGCCATAGCATTGCCCACATCATTACCATTGGCTTCGGACAAATCTTCTATCAGTTTGATTTGTGGAGCTGCCTGACCATAAAAGGAACCCCAAGCCAAATCGGCCCATCTACCTACTTGAACATAACGGTCGGAATCAAATCCAGAAGCGGTGGTGGCAAAATATTGGCACCATAAATCAGAAAATAAATTTTGGGAAATTTGAAAGCGCCAATGCAATCCATTTACCGCAACATATTGTGCTTGTGCAAAAGCCTGTCCTTGTAGCACTTGGCTTTCTTCTAATTTCCCAATATCAAGTGCAAGAGGGTCTGTATTAAGATCCGCAAAATCACTGGTACAACCCACTAACAATAAACCGAGCGAGCCTAAATAACCGATTTTTTTAATTAATTTTTTCATGTCTTTTCTTTTATAAATTACAACTTTTTTAATTTAAAACCCTATTTTAAGGTTAAGACCTAAACTTCTTGTAGCGGGAGGAGCAAAAGAACTAAAACCATCCGCTCTCGTCTCAGATTGAAAATCCCCAGTTCCTACACCATCAACCACCTCAGGGTCTACAGTTGCGTTATTTGATATGAAGAACAAATTTCTTCCTACAAAAGATACTTTAGCCGATTTAATCGGAGTTTTATCCAATAAGGATTGCGGAAACTTGTAGCCAAACGTCATTTCACGCATTCTAATATTAGATGCATCTTCCACGAAGGCTTCACCTGCGGGAGAGTTTCTACCACCAATTTGCCCCCAAAATGCCTCTGCGGTAACTGCTGTTGTGTTGGGTGTGCCATCCGCATTGACTACTTCCAAATTTGGGAATATATTCTGCCCAAATACTAAAGAACCATCCCTACCTGCCAATGTTCTGGTCAAAGCTCCGTCCGATGCCAAGATGGCGTTGGTAAATGTAGCAACCTCACCTCCTTGACGGATATCTATCAAAAAGCTAAAACTAAAGTTTTTATAATCAAAACTATTTAAAATGCCGCCCAACCAATCTGGATTGAAATTACCGATAAGTACTTCCTGACCACCGGTAACCTGAGGCAGACCTGTATCGGTTACCAATGCCCTACCTTGGTCGTCACGAGCAAAACCTCTGGAATATATATTACCCCATTCATCCCCTACGTTCAATTCAAATCTCCTAAAAAATTCTCCTCCAAAGTTTAAAGTTTCTAGACCATCTGCAAGTGCAAGAACTTCACTATCATTTTTAGTAAAGTTGGCCGTAATGTTCCAATTGAAATCAGTGGTTCGAATTGGGTTTGCTGTCAAAATAATCTCAACTCCCTTATTTTGAATATCGGCTCCATTAATAAAACGTGTAGCGATACCCGATCCCTGAGGTACTTGTTGACCGAACAACTGATCGATACTATTGGATTTATAGTAGTTGAAATCTATCCCCAAACGACTATCTAAAAATCTAACATCAAATCCAAATTCCAATGATTGGGTTCGTTCTGGTTTTAAATCTGCATTGGGCAAAACAGTACTTAATTGAATGAAACCTCCGGTTTGAAGATTTGCAACTCTAGATAAACTAAAAGGAGATGTGTCATTACCCACCTCTGCATAGTTGGCTTTTAACTTTAGAAACGAAATGGCATCTGGCAAGGTCATCATATCTGAAAGTACAGCACTTAAACCAGCAGAATAATAATCAAATCTATTGTTTTCAATAGGTAAGGTAGAACTCCAGTCACTTCTATAAGTCAAATCTAAAAACAGGGCATCTTTATACGACCCTTGACCAAATCCATACAATGAGTTAACTTCTCTACGATTCAAATCTTGGCGCGCAGATAGGTTTTGGGCATTGCTAATAGCAAATATGTTTGGTGCGTTCAAACCGTTGTTACTGGTCTCTACAAACTTTGAATTGGCTATCCTGTGGTTACCGCCCACGCTTAGATTAAAAGCGAAATCATCATTGAGCTGTTTGTTATAGCTCAAAAGAAAATCGGTGTTCCATTCCAAAGCGCTATCGTTTCTGGTTACATAATTTCCATTATCCGCAATAATGTACGAATCGTTAAAAAACCTGTTTTCCCTGGAAGTTGATCTTTGGTCAACCGCTGTACGTGCCAATAAGCTCAGGTCATCGGTAAAATTATAAGTCAATGATAGGTATCCCAAAACTCTGTTGTTGATAATTTCATTCAAGTTTCGATTGATGGTCCAATACGGGTTGGCCCCTCCATTGTTGCCAGGATCCCAATAATTCTGTCTTACGTTTCCGCTGGCATCTACATATTCGAACACCTCTATGTCCTGTGTTCTAATGTTACGGGGCAGCCTGTAGACATGTCGCAAGGGATTGGCAAAATTTTCACCTGTTGCCAATTGATTGTCAATATTGGTCCTGATATAGTTGATTCTTGCGCTTAAATTCAATTTCCCTTCAATGATCTCATTATCCAATTTAAAATTGGCATTATGCCTATTCAATTCATTTCCTTGAACAATACCCTCCCTATCTTCATAAGTATATCCAAAAAATGTGCGGACCCTTTCACTGCCAGAGCGTACAGAAATATTATAGGCTTGATTAATCCCTGTTTGAAAAAAATCTTCTATGTTGCCAGATTGTGCCGAATAGGGTAATTGACCCGTAATATCTGGACTTGGTGACCAGTTGGCTACTTGAGATCCATCAAGGGCACCTCCCCATGAACCCAGTGCCCCTGTAAGAGGTAATCCCGTATCTGGATTAAAATATGATCCATTGCTTCCTTGACCAAATTGGTTTTGATAATCAAATAGAATGTTGGCGGTCTCAACAGTCGTTGTCGCATTAAAATCTATAGAAAACCCTTCTGCAGATCCTGATTTAGTCGTAATGATAATGGCTCCATTGTTTGCACGGGCTCCATATAGTGCAGCAGCATTTGCACCTTTCAATACGTTGATGGAAGCAACATCATCTGGGCTGATATCAGAAATATCACCTCCCAACGGCACACCATCAACCACATATAATGGTTGGCTACTTCCTGCAATAGAACGGTTACCTCTTAATACTACTTTAGAAGCTCCGCTAACACCATTACCCGATCTTTGAATAGAAAGTCCGGCAACTCGACCAGAAAGACTGTTCACCAGGTTTTGTTGTGGTCTTGCCTCATCAATACCATCCGTCTCAACGGTCTGCGTAGCATAAGTAAGGGATTTCTTTTGTCGCTTTACACCCAATGCAGTCACCACTACCTCATCCAATTGGCTTGCATCTTCCTGCATCACCACATTGATCGTATTCGAGGTTCCGACCGTAATGCTTTGTGTTGAGGTTCCTAAATAGGAGAACACCAGAACATCTCCTTCGGAAACCTCAATAGTATAATTCCCGTCAAAGTCCGTTTGTGTTCCATTTGTTGTACCCTGTACCACAATACTTACTCCTGGAAGAGGCCCACCATCGGAAGCGGCGGTAACCGTTCCTGAAACCGTTTTTTGTACCACTTCCATTTCAACAATCTCCGGAGTCTCTTTTTTTGGTCTTGGCGTTACAGCAATGGTACTATTTATTCTTCTAAAATTCAAAGCGGTCTCTTTACTGATCCGCTCTAAAAGAGCGTATACCGAATGAGGTCCTTGAGCAATGAAAAATTTTGTCTTTTTGTTCACATCTTTCTCGTCATAATTGAACTTGAAAGTTGATTGGTTCTCGATTTCTTCAAAGACATCCAACACTTTTACCTGCCGAACGGAATCCCATTCGAGATAGACGTCTTTTATACTTTGTGTATACCCCTCATTGGCCATTGCAAAACAGCAAAAAACCAGTTGCAAAACAAATATACGAGAGAGCATAGCGATCGTTTTAAATGATTTTAATTTCATATTTTTACATCAGTTTAGTTGATATTCTTAATTAAGCTTTTGATGATAAGTTTGTTTCCATTGAAAGTCCCATTTTCTTTGGAACAAACTTATTTTTTTAAGGATCATTTTTCATTTTTATCAGTTTTAGCGTTAGTTTATTTTTATTCAAAAGATATCGTTATCGCCCTTTCACTTTCCTCATCTATTTTAAAGGAAAATTTTTCAACAAAGGCCATTCGTTCCAAAACCCTTTCTAGGCTCTCACTTGGAAATTCTCCGGTATAGTTAATACGCCTATTTAAGTTACGTACCGTAATATCTACATCGTACCAATTTTCCAATGTTTTTTCAATTTCATCAAAATCGGCAGCTTTAAAGACCAGGATTCTCTCTGCCCACTTATAAAAATCCATATCCTCATATGAGGAAATATCCAATTTTCCACCCTCCGTATCATATGTAGCCTTACCACCGGAGGCAGCAATAATTTCAACATTCCGATTCTCCGAAGCAGCAGCGACGGAAATTTTACCCGTAACCAAACCTACCTCAACTTTTTCTCCTTTATTGGCTTTAATATTAAAGGAAGTCCCTAAAGCTTTGGTCAACAAACCATTGGAATTCACCAAAAATGGTTTTACAGAATCTTTTTCGACTTTAAAAAATGCCTCTCCCTCTAAAAAGATCTCACGCTTATCCTCAAATTTTGAAGCATAGGTAATCTTACTGTTATTATTAAGGAATACGGTAGATCCATCCGGTAATGTTATCCTTGACTTTTGCCCTTTAAAGTTTTCCTTTACTATATACTGAACCGGAACGACTACGGATTCAATTTCCGTAGATGTCAAAAAATAATGTCCTACCGCTAAAGAAATCATAAGCATAATACAGGCCGCCGCTTGAAAAATTAATGACCTATTTATTTTCTTAACCGTAGAAGTTCCTTTTCTTTTCCCTAAAATGGATTTCAATAAATCCTCCTGACTTTTATCATCAATTTCGCTATGGGAATAAAAACTCAAGGATAGTATAATCTCCTTGGCTGCCAATACAACATCTTTCTTGGATGGATTTGCGGCCAACCATTTTTTCCAAAAAAAATGGGAGGCCTGATTTGGCCTCAATACCCAATTTCTAAACTCTGGGTCGGCCAAAAAATCTTCAAGTTCATATTCGTGATAATCCATACGCACGGTCTCTTCATATTATAAGACTCCAGACAATGCTAAATGACATCAAAAAAATCGAACTTTTTTAAACAATTTTTAACATATGTACGAAATTACCCCTATTTTATCCAAAGCGTCCCGCTTTCATTCCTAATGAAATCTTTATCCAAATAGTTTATTTCTGCATAAATCCACTCCAAAAAATATTGATATGCATCATTTTATATAAGGCCGCTATTGGAAATGGGTGATTTATATGGAATATTAACAATTTAACTTGTTCAGATTTGAACATAACAGGGAAAATACAGTACTGCACCAAAAGCCCCTTCTCTAACAATTAAGATATTAGGCCCCGACAAAACAATAGAATAGTTACTGAACCTCTCTTAAAAGTTTGCATGTTTTTTTAGCTCTGAAAGAGATCTATATATTAGGTTCCTAGCTGCGCGAACACTAGAAAACCGCATAACATCCTTAATTTGATGATATGAAAGTCCGTTGTAGTAAAAATAGTATATAGCCTCTCTTTGTCTTCGGGTCAATTTATTCAAAGATTCCTGCATCAACTGAATTTGCTCTTGGCGAAATTGCCTATTAATGAGAATACTTTCATGGGAGGGGGTCAAAAGAAACTCATATGAACCCGTTGAAAAATTCAACTTTAAATCCTTTTTTTGCTTCTTTTGTTCCGTAATGACCTTGTTTCTATAGCATTTTATCAAGAAGGCCTTTACGGAAATTACTTTATGGAGTTTATGGCGTTTCTTTCTAATGGTTATAAAAGTCTCTTGTAAAGAATCCTTCAATAAATCGGTATCACCAGAAAATTGTCTGCCCAAATTATACAACAACTGAAAATAATGATTGTATATCTTAACAAATGCAGCTTCACTGCCATCACAAAACAACCTCCATTCCAACTCAGAATCAAACACCTCTGACTTCCTTGTCAAATCACTTTTTACATCATTCTTGCCGTAATCCAATAAAACTTCAGTAAATGATGGCATTACTTAAATGTTAAGTATTTGCCAACAATATATAAAAAAAGTTTGTATTAGCATATTTAATAGATTGAACTCTTTTGGACTTTTGGGTCGTAACAAATTAATGCTCTTGTATATAGATGATAGCATTTTAGTGCTGCATAGTCACATTACGGAAGGAAAAAATGATAAGAATCGAGTGCAAAAATCAATTTTAGGCTATTTCAGAAAAGTTCAAATAAGTTCTTTACCCTATTCCGCCCTTTGACTAGAAATAGATTGATATTTCAAAATAAACCCAGCCGTTTTGGATGGAGGATCCTCTAAAAGGTCGCTTTGGCCCAAATAACGATAATTTAATCTCAGTACGGTTTGCGGTGTCGGCCTAAAACTGATGGCCGGCATTACGCTCCAAACATCTTCGGCAATATCACCATTGGTTCCCCTAAAGGTACCCCTATTAAAATCTACATATTCCAGTCTACAGGCCAAATTTACCATGGCGTTCTCCCGGTCCAGTATTTTCTTTTTCAAGATTGGCTGCACAATATTAAGATATCCACCTTGTTGTTCCCCAAACTGTTGGGTAAAAGTATCTGGTATGTCCAACTTGACCCAGGCCCATTCCCCTGCGATATAGGTATCCCATTTAGGAGTCCATCGAGATTTTTCAATCTTTTTAAACTTCCTCTATCCGTTCTTCATAAGAATCCTTTGTCCCGTTCCGTAGCTTTAAGAATTCCCTTATTTGAAATTCTAGATGTGAGGGGTATCTATTTTAATCTCTACGTCATCAAACTTTTTAGAAAGCCCTTCCAGTTTACCAATGGAGTTGCTGAACCTAGTTATTTCTCGGGTAAGCACCTCCATATATTCTTCCCTGGCCACTAATAGGAAAAAGTCAAGATGAGCTCATTCTCTTAAGCTAAACGTTCCTCATGAATCTTGGAAATTAAATGCTTTAACATATTTTCGACGGGAGGTTTTTCATATACACCATCAATGCCCGACTTTTCGGAAAGGGCCTGGACCTCGTCATTTACAAATCCGGTCAATCCAAATATTGGAATGTCAATACCCTTGCTCCGAATTTGTTTGGCCAAATCATAACCGTTTATCCCGGGCATATTGATATCCGTAAAAATCAAATCGGGATTTATCGCTTCTACCTGATCAAGTAGCACTTCCCCATCTTCCAACATGGTGATGTTTCCTCCAATTTTGCTGAATACCACTTCAGAGAGGGTCCGCATGAGAATATCATCATCCACCACCACAATATTTAACTTTTCATCGCCCGTATGCACAACTTGATCTTTGGTCTGGGTTGGCATGGGTTCTGGAATTTCCAATTCTTTGATGGGAAAATCTATGTTAAAACAGGACCCGATCCCCACCTTGCTGGTTACGGTTAATTCCGCTTGGTGCGCATCCACAATTTTCTTTACGATCATAAGTCCCAATCCCGTGCTTTTTTCACCTGCCGTGGACTTTACCGAGGTTTTGACAAAGGGGTCGAACAAATTGACCATTTCATTTTTGGGGATACCTTGTCCTTCATCCTTTAAGGATAGTAATAAATGATTTCCCTTCTGTCGGGCCTTCAAATATATCGATGTGCCCTCATGAGAAAATTTTATGGCATTGGTAATCAAGTTATTGAATACCTGGTGCATCTTGTTCCGATCAAAAGCGGCCTCCAGGTCATCCACTTTAATATCCCCGACCAGGCTGATGTTCTTTTTGTTGGCGAAGACCTGGTTAAATTGAATACTGTTCTCCAGAAAACGGCGAACGTTTACCATTTCTTCCTCAAGCTCAATGTTTCCGGATTCTATTTTACTAATGTCCAAAAACTCATTGACCAGGTTTTGGGCAAACTTTGTGGAAACAAAAATATTCTCCAGCTCTTGGATTTTGGATGGGTCCTTTAAAATAGGCCCTAATTCATTAAGCAATGATTTGGAATAAAATTCGATAATAGCCAATGGGTTTCTAAGATCGTGTGCCGCTATTCCAAGAAATTTGTTTTTAAGTTGGTTCAACGTATCCAGTTCTTGATATTGGTGTTCCAACTCCCGTTTTTGGTTGTAGAGGGTAACAAAAATGTCAACCTTTGCGGATACGATGTCCGGGTCGAGCGGTTTATACAAATAATCGACCGCACCTTCCGAATATCCTTTTATGACATATTCCTTCTCTTTGTTTATCGCCGTGGCAAATATGACCGGAACATTCTGGGTATTCTTCTTGCTCCTAAAGATTTCCACAAATTCAAAACCATTCATTTCAGGCATTTGGACATCGGTAATGACCAAGGCAAATTCATGCTTTCTAGCTAATTTCAAGGCCTCGTTCCCGCTGGTTGCCGAAATTATTTCCCGGTCTTCCCTTTCAATAATCTGTTCCAGGGAATATAGGTTTTCCACCAGATCATCTACGATAAGAATTTTTGCTTTGTCCATTTTAAAAGTATTTAGCGGCGGTATTATAAAGTTTATTTACGGGTACAATGTGGTCTACCTTATCAATGGCTTCTATAACCGCACTTGGCATTTTTTTGGCAAAAGCTTCCTCAGGATTTTGCACAATAATTTTTCCTTTTCTTTTGAATACACATTTGGCCCCGGCCGCTCCATCTGCATTTGCCCCGCTAACAATTATGGCAATCAGGCGTTCTCTTAGATTGTAGGAGAAAGATTCCAACGAGACATCGGCGGAAGGCCTGGAAAACATCACTTTTTCACTCAGATCAAGGCTTAGGGTCATATCTTTTTCCATAATGCAATGGTATCCTGCGGGAGCCATATAGATGATGCCTTTTTCCAGAGGCATTCCATGTTCTATGGCCCGTACCTTTATGTTCAACTTTTTGTCCAAATACCTGACCAGGTAATCTTGCGTGCCGGTTTTTCTATGCAATAGCACTACTATGGCGGCTTTCATACTTTGGTCGGCATCCAATAAAAAGTGTTCCAAGACCTCTATGGCTCCAGAAGAACCACAAAAAAGCACCACTTTGATGGTTTCTTGGTTATCCTTTTTTTCTATATATCTTGAGTTTGCCATTGACTATTTCCAGTTCGTTTAACACCGTTGAAAAAACTGCACTTTCCTTTGCCCCCAAAATAAGATATCCACGGGGAGCCAGACTATCCATAAACAACCGTAATACCTTATTTTGCTGCTCCGTGGTCAGATAAATAAAGACATTACGGCACATAATCATATGCATTTGGTTGAATGAGGTGCCATTCACCAAATTATGCTTGGTAAATATCATGTTCTTACCTAATTCCTTGTTCATTTTTACTTTCCCGTAATTCGCTACATAATAATCCGATAATGAAAGTGCACCTCCCGATTTTATATAATTGGCAGAGTATTCTTTCATTTCCTTTAGCTCATAAATCCCTTTTTTGGCTTGGGCAAGTACTTCGGAGTTAATATCCGTACAGTATTGAACCGATCTCTTTAGCAGCCCTTGTTCTTTTAACAATATGGCAAGGCTCAAAGGTTCTTGTCCCGTGGAGCATCCCGCATGCCAAATATTGATTCTGGGATAGGTTTCCAACACACCGAATACTTCTTCCCCTAAAAATTTGAAAACCTCAAAATCCCTGAACATTTCCGTGGTGTTCACCGTAATCTCGTTCAATATATCATCGTCACTAAGTTCCTGATTGGTCAGAAAATATTTGAAAGCGGCAAATGAATCGCATGATTTCAACTTCATGAGCCGCAATACCCTTCTCCTCAATGATTCCATTGCGTATCCCGAAAAATCGAGACCGTAAAGTTTGTTGGACAATTGTATAAAATCACCCAGGTCGTTTTCAGATATTTCCAGCAGTGCTTCCATTAATTATATAACCAAACTCTTAACAGGGACAATAACTTTTCAACATCCAAGGGTTTGGACATATAGTCGCTTACTCCGGCTTCCAGGCATTTTTCACGATCTCCCTTCATGGCTTTAGCGGTCAACGCAATAATAGGAAGCTTGTCGTGGCCCATCTCCCTAATTTTCTTAGTAGCCTCATAGCCGTCCATAACCGGCATCATAATATCCATTAGCACAGCATCGAACTCGCCATTTTTCACCTCATCCACTGCTTCGGCACCGTTGGTGGCAATAGTTACGGCCACCTGTTCTTCTTCCAATACAGTTTCCAGGGCGTAGATGTTTCTCATATCATCGTCCACGATAAGGATCCGTTTTCCTTTGATGATATCGTCAGAATCGAATTCCTTGGGAGGCAAAACAGGATAATCGGTCTGTGTGGAGTTGAGCATGTTCAAAAAGAGTTCCGTCTCTTCCGATAGACGATCAAAAGATTTCGTGGTCTTTAATACTACAGAAGTGTCTTTGTGGCGTTCTATCTGTTTCAGTTCTTTTTTGGTTAGTTCACGACCTGTAAACACAATTACCGGAACTTCCTTTTTCTGCATTTTTAGCTCGCTCAATAGTTCAATACCATCAATATCGGGCAGACCAAGATCCAGAACGACCAAATCTGGATGTTCGTTTTTAAACAATCTACGGGCATCTTTGGCATTTTTTGCCGCAACGGCCTCCAAGTGCTTGCTTTTGATCATTTCCTGCAAGGCCTTGTTGTTTAATTCGTCATCTTCAATGATCAGTACTTTTTTCACACCTGTACCGGCAATGGTCCTTGAAATATTGGAAAACGTTTGCTCAAGGATATCAAGGGCAATGGGTTTTACCAAATATTCCACCGCACCCAATTCCAGACCTAACTTGGTCTTGTCTATTCCAGATATAATATGCACGGGAATATGGGCATGTGCTTCGCTTGCTTTTAGTTTTTTAAGTACGGTCCATCCATCCATTACGGGCAACTGCATATCCAATATAATGGCATTTGGACGGTATTCTTCCACGTGTTGCAGGGCGGTGTCACCTTGGTTGGCAACCAGTACCTTAAAACCGTTTTCCCTGGCCTGGTCCAAAAGGACTTTGGCAAATTGAAGGTCATCCTCGACCACCAGCAGCGTACTATCGCCTTCTTGCAACTGATCGCGATCATCTGCAATAACCGCCTCAAGCTTTTTGCTTGAAACCCTTTTCTTCACATTTGTTATTTCCGGTCGGTCAACACCATCTATTTCAACTACAGGTTTTGTTTCTTCTTCCAATGGCATACGGGCTTCCTCCGCAGCCTTTTCCATACTTGGTCCTTGCTCGACCACTTCTGAGCTGTCAAATGGCAGGAAGAGAGTAAAGGTAGAACCTTCTCCAATTGTACTTTCCACAAAAATCTCTCCGCCCAGTAGCCTCACCAATTCTTTGGAAATACTCAGGCCAAGACCGGTTCCCCCATATTTTCTTTGCGTGCTGCCGTCCTCTTGTACAAAAGCTTCAAATACAGATCCAAGCTTTTCCTCCGCTATACCAATTCCGGTATCGGTTACGGCAATTTGTAGTACTTGTTCCTGTTTTAAAAGTGCAGGGCTCGTAAATTTTGATAGTGCTTTACTATTTTTGAACTCCAAAGTAACCGTTCCTTCTGAATCGGTGAATTTGAAGGCGTTGCTGAGCAGGTTTTTTACAACCTGATTTAATCTTTGTTCGTCCGTTATGAAGGTTTCCGGGAGGGATTCATCAATATTCAAGACAAAATCCACCCCTTTATCCTGTGCTATGGCGATAAATGTTTTTTTACTTTCCTCGGCATAAGCGCGTAAGTCCTGCGTTTCCATTTCCAGTTCGATTTTTCCTGATTCTACCTTGGCCAGATCCAGCACTTCATTGATCAAACTGAGTAAGTCTTCGCCAGATTTGTTGATGATTTGCGCAAACTCGATCTGTTTTTCCGTGAGATTGTCTGTTTTATTACCCTGAAGCAACTTTGAAAGGATGATCACACTGTTGAGCGGTGTTCTAAGTTCATGGGACATATTGGCCAAAAACTCCGATTTGTACCTACCACTTTTTTCAAGTTCTTCGGATTTAAGGACCAACGCAGCCTGGGCTTGTTCCAATGCGGCATTTTTTTCAACGGTAAATAAGTGTTGCTCTTCCAATTGTTGGGCTTTCTCCTCCAATAGCACATTTGCTTTTTCCAGCTCTTCCTGTTGTTGTCTCAATTCTTCTTCCGAAGCCTGCAATTGGTTGGCCTGTTTGGTCAATTCTTCATTGGACACCCTTAGTTCTTCTTCCTGTGCTTCCACTATTTCTTTCTGTTTCTGCACCTGAAACTGAATTTCTTTTTGTTCCGTAATATCCACCGCTATTTTCAGCACTTTATAAGGCTGACCCTCCATATCGAGAATGGGATTGTACGAACCCTGTATCCAAACGGGTTTTCTATCTTTCCTTCTCCGCTCGAACTCCCCTTGTTTGAACTCCCCGTTTTTGAGTCCTTTCCAGAACCCTTTGTATTCGCTGGATCCGGCATAGGTTTTTCCAACGAATATTTTGTGGTGCTTGCCCTTAATTTCGTCCAGGGTGTAGCCCATCAGGTCCAGGAAAAGGTCGTTGGCGGTGAGCACGTGCCCATCAAGGTCAAACTCAATGGCTGCATTGGATCGGTTGATGGCAGAGATCTGGTTATTGACCTCTACGGAAAGTTCCTCCGTTTTTATCTGCTGTTCTTTTTGTTTAGTGATGTCTACCGCCACCTTGAGAACCTTGTAGGGTTGGCCTTCCACATCCAAGATAGGGTTGTACGACCCTTGGATCCAAACGGACTTCCCTTCTTTCCCCCTCCGTTCAAACTCCCCTTGCTTGAACGCCCCTTGTTTGAGCTCTTTCCAGAAGTTCTTATACTCGTTAGACTTGGCATAGGTGTTTCCCACAAATATTTTGTGGTGCTTGCCCTTGATCTCGTCCAAAGTATAACCCATTAGATCCAGAAAAAGATCGTTGGCGGTGAGGATGTTTCCATCAAGGTCAAACTCGATCGCGGCATTGGACCGGTTGATGGCCGAAATCTGATTGTTGATCTCTATGGAGAGTTCCTCGGTTTTACCCCTTTCGACCACTCCTTTGATAATAATTCCGATAGAAGAAGATATTTCTTCAATAAATTCTTGCTGTGCACCATTGAAACCAGTGGTTGTGCCAAACTCCATCACCCCAATGATTTCTTTATTGTGCTTAATGGGAATTATGGTTATTTCCTTGGGTTTTGTTTTTCCTGCACCAGAATTTATTTCTAAATAATCCCCTGGGACATCAGCAATAACAATGGTATTCCCTTCAAGTGCACATTGACCGATCAAACCCTCGCCAAACTTGAAACTATTGGGCAATCTTGTGGTATTTTTAAAGGCATAACTTCCATACAACTTCAATTCATCCGATTCGGAAACAAAAAGATTCTGATTCAAATAAAAGGTACCCACGGACGCTTCCAAGAGCTTGCTTATTACCCCACTCAATATAACCGTTAGTGCGGTAACATCTTGAACCTCTTTGGTAGCTTCATATACCTGGGAAATGGCCGTTTTTATCCAGTTCTGTTTTTCGATTTCCCGGGTTCTTTTTTCCAACTCCTCCTGTTGCCGGGTCTCTTCGGATAGATCACGCATTATTCCGGTAAGAATCAATTTATCCTCGACCCGAACTTCTGTAATGGAAATGTTAATGTGAAAAATGGTTCCGTCCTTTTTTCGGGCCAATACTTTATGGTCCATGCCGATCATGGCGGAATTCCCGGTTTTATTGGAATTGTCCGTGGACCCGTCCTGATTTTGAACGAATTCATCGGATAGTAATACGTTTATATTCTTTCCCTTTATTTCCTCTTCTTTATATTGAAATAAAAGTTCTGCGGCCCTGTTAAAAGATTGGATCAACTTAGCTCCGTCCATGGTAACAATGCCATCGGCCGCAGTATCTATGATAGCCCTGCTTTTGGCCTCATTTTGGGCCAGTAACTCCGCATTTTCACGTAGGTTGACGGTCATTTGGTTAAATGAAGTGGATAACAACCCTATCTCATCATTGGATATAACCTCAACTTGTTTGTCATAATCTCCACTATTTACGCTTTGAACAGCTTTCATTAGTTTGTTCGTGGGAAGTACTATTGTTCTTACCAGTTTTTTCAAATTGTTATATGCAAAAACCCCGGAGATGATCATAAATAACAACAGACCGATAATGGAAATCCAATTAAGGATTTTTACCATGGTCGCTTTACTTTCCATTTGCGTTAGTTGAGAGGTATTGATCAAGGTCATTTTATCACGGATCTGTTCTATGATAGGCGTGGCTTCATTTTCGATTATCTTTTTTGCCTTGTTTAACCGTTCAGGTGTATTGTTCGTTATGTTACCAATACTATTTAAAGCCCTTAACTGGGCCGCTTCTAAAGCATAGATCAGTTTTTCGGTCTTGGATAGAAATCTTTGGTCGTTTCCTTCCCAATCCCGACCAATTTTTTTGAGTGCTTCCAGTGTTGGAACTATATCCTTTCGCCAAATAGCTTCCCTTTTGTTTTTTTGCTTTTCTTCCGAAAGCGTGACCCAATTGAGCAAACTCAATTCAGATTCGTAGATACTGCCCAATAATTTCTCTGAATAGTGAACGGTTGGTGCGTTTACCTTGGACACCTGAATTGCATTATGACCCAACCAGGAAATAAGTACAAGGGATAATAGCATTAACAACAGCGATAAAGCGGTTGTCCATATAAATGAATGGTTTAATTTATCTTTTACCGATACTCTTTTTAATGTTGACCCCATAGATTTTTACAATAAATACTATAATTCTTGTAAGTTTTTACTTATAACGAAAAAATATTCCATTTGTATATATATGGAGGTAAAAGTTTTTAGCCTATCTGAAAATATGAAGCCATTTCATGAATTTTCAGCTTTGGTTTCGGCCGCTCTATTTTGGCCAAAGGACTCCATATCCATCTCGACAATTTCTGTTAGAGACATTTTGAAATTCTCGGGTTCTCTAGCATTTTCTGGGGGATATACCCATCTTTGGCAGCCTGTAATTTCCTTTCTGGTTTCCTGAATTACATAATCGTATGGCTCGCATTCCTCTTTAACAATTTTTCATTGTTCTAGAAACAAATAAGTTTGACCTATCCATGACAAAAATCATGTTTTTGATTTTAACGATATTCTACATTTGATTTTTCTTTGATAATCCTTAATTGAACCAACTTATGAAAAATCAAATTTTCTACATTTGTTTGCTTTTGATCTTGCTGAATACCACAATGGCAAGTGCACAGTTGACCGTTGATGCGGATATTAGGGCCCGTTTTGAATACCGCCATGGATTCGGGAACCTGTTTCCGGACAATGCAGACCCCGCTTCCTTTGTAGTTCAGCGTTCCAGACTCAACATTGGTTACACGGAACAAAGGCTTAAACTCTTCTTAAGCGTACAAGATGTGAGTACTTGGGGTGATACCCGGCAAATATTGAGTAATGATGGCAATGATTCCTTTGCGTTGTTTCAGGCTTGGGCTCAGGTATATATGGATGAAAAATGGTCCATAAAAGCGGGTAGACAAGTTATTTCCTATGATAACCAACGTATTTTTGGTGGATTGGACTGGGCCATGCAGGGACGGTTCCATGATGCCGCCCTGATCAAATATAAAGATGATGGTTTTATTGCGGATTTTGGTTTTGCCTTCAATCAACAAAATATTTCCAGTGAAGGAACGGCATTCAATATTCTAGGAGCCTTTACCTATAAGACGATGCAATATGCTTATTTGAAGAAAAAATGGGAGAATGCTTCCGCAAGTTTCCTTTTCCTGAACAATGGCTTTCAAAAGTTCGATATCATCAATAATCCGGACGGCACTTTCAACAGGCAGACCACAGGTACGTATTTCGAATTTCCAATAGAAAGCATCAAATTTTCTGGAAGTGCCTATTATCAATTTGGAAAGGCCGCAGCGGATATTGATCTAAGTGCCTATCAATTTTCATTGGAAGGTTCCTATAAACCCAACAAAACGCTCTATGCCCTTGGCTTTGAATTATTGAGCGGAACCGACCAAAATGGCGATAACAAGAACAAGTCATTTTTTCCACTGTACGGTACCAATCACAAGTTCAACGGATTCATGGATTACTTTTATGTGGGCAACCACGCCAACAACGTAGGGCTCAACGATCTTTATGCCAAAATGGTTTTTAGCACGGGTGAAAAATCCTCCTTCTTATTGAAAGGGCATTATTTTGCGGCCAATGCCGATTTATCCAACGGTGCCGATAAATATTTGGGTACCGAACTTGATGTGGTCTTTAACCAAAAACTAATGAAAGGGGTTACATTGAATTTAGGGTACTCCCATATGTTCGCCGCTGAAAGCATGAGCCTTATAAAAGGAGGTAGACCCTATGACAATACCAATAATTGGGCATGGGCACAATTATCGATCAAACCCAATCTGATCACTTGGGACAATAAAAAAACCATTTTGCAAAACTAAAAGGTTATTATGCTGCTACTACCGTACAAATATTCAAGATGGCGTACCATCGCAATTATGTCCATAGCGGCCATTATTGGGTTGGGGCTGTTCCTTGCAAAAGAAGCAGAGGTGGTATCCTATATGTCCGACGATCCAAAAGCCTGCGTCAACTGCCATGTAATGACCCCGGTCTACAATTCGTGGATGCACAGTTCGCACCGTGAATGGGCCAACTGCAATGATTGTCACGTGCCCCATAACAATATTGCCAACAAGTATTTTTTTAAGGCCAAGGATGGTCTGTACCATGCTTCCATCTTTACCTTAAGAAAAGAACCAGAGGTGATTTTTATGAGGGAAGCCTCACAAGAAGTAGTGCAGGATAATTGTATTCGATGTCATGTACAACAAGTAACCCAAACCAAATATGACGGCTGGATTACGGACCATACACAAAACCGTACCGAACGTAAGTGCTGGAGCTGCCACCAAGAAATACCCCATGGCAGCGTACATGGCACCTCTACCATACAATATAATATAGCTCCCCTACCTACAGATACCGGGGAGACCATAATCCCGGAATGGATCAAACAAGAATTAAAAACCAGCAAAAATGAAGAATAAAATCCTATTTATCATCACCGTTATCGTCGTCTTTTTACTAGGGTTATTGGCCTCTAGTATCATCAATAGAAAAAATGAGGCACGTTATAAGTTTGTGCCCAAAGTGGACATATCGGAAACAGAACCGCGCAATGAGGTCTGGGGAGAAAACTACCCCAAGGAATACCAATCGTTCCTGCAGACCTCAGAATCTGAATTTGCCACCTACCAAGGTGGTTCCGCCATGCGTGATATGTTGGAGGAGGATCCCCGCCTGGTGGTGTTATGGGCCGGCTATGGTTTTTCCAAGGATTATAATCAGGGTCGAGGCCATTATTATGCCATAGAAGACCTTCAGAACACCCTTCGAACCGGTGGTCCAAAAGGTAAAGGGGACGGTCCCATGCCCGCCACCTGTTGGACTTGTAAAGGTCCGGATGTTCCCAGGTTGATGAAAGAAAACGGCATAACGGAATATTATTCGGGAAAATGGGCGGATAAGGGATCCGAAGTAATCAACCCGATCGGGTGTGCCGATTGCCACGATTCCAAGACCATGAAACTGAAAATATCACGCCCTGCCCTGGTTGAGGCCTTTGAGGCCATGGGGAAAGATATTAATAAGGCTACACACCAAGAAATGCGCTCATTGGTATGTGCACAATGCCATGCAGAATATTACTTTAACAAAAACCTACCGGGCAGGGAAGGGGTTCCATATCTCGTATTTCCATGGAAAAACGGTACTTCTGTAGAGCAAATGGAAGCTTACTATGATAGTATCAACTTTAAGGATTGGACACACAAGATCAGTAAAGCCCCTATGCTCAAGGCACAGCACCCGGGTTGGGAAGTGTTCCAGACCGGTATTCATTCACAAAGAGGGGTTTCTTGCGCCGATTGCCATATGCCGTACAAAAGTGAAGGTGGACAAAAGTTTACGGACCACCACATTCAATCGCCCCTTAACAATGTAAATAATGCCTGCCAGGTATGCCACAGGGAAAATGCCGATAATTTGATCCAGAACGTATATGAACGCCAGAGAAAATCTACGGAAACCCGTTTAAAACTGGAAGGCCTCTTGGTAAAGGCCCATGTGGAAGCGGGAAAATGTTGGGAATTGGGCGCTACCGAAAATCAAATGAAAGAGATTCTAATGGACATAAGACATGCCCAATGGCGATGGGATTATTCCGCAGCTGCCCACGGATCTTCGTTCCACTCACCTGTTGAAACAGGGCGGGTTATCGGCAGTGCACTGGTAAAGGCCCAAGAGGCCCGATTAAAATTGGCCCGCCTGTTGGCCGAGTTGGGGCATAACGAACCCGTGACCATGCCAGATATTTCTTCTAAGGAGAAAGCTCAGGAGTTTATTGGTCTGGATATGGAGAAGTTAGAGCATGAAAAAGCGGTCTTTTTAGAAAATGTACTTCCAAAATGGTTGGAAGATGCCAAGGAGCGGGAATCCAAAATGCCCGTTGGCACAAAATAACCTTAAATTAAAAAGACCGGCTCATTTGTTCTTTCGTTCCAATCGAAAATTCTGAATGGGCCTTTCTTTTGACCTTTAAACTTTGGTAAGGAATTTATCATATACGTAAACAGATATGGGCAGATTATTTCGTTTTTTTTCTTCACCTGTACTGGCTTTGGCCCTATTATTTGTATTTGCCATGGCCATGGGTATCGCTACTTTTATTGAAAATGATTTTGGCATAGCCACTTCCTGGAAGTTAATATACGATGCCCTCTGGTTTGAGTTGGTCATGTTGGGACTTGGCGTGTGCTTTTTGTTCAATATTCCCAAATATCGTCTTTGGCGAAAAGAAAAATGGGCCGTGTTGTGCTTTCACTTGGCCTTTATCCTTATACTTATTGGCGCAGGCATCACCCGTTACCATTCAGAAAGTGGGATCATGCGTATTCGCGAAGGGGCAGAAAGCAACCACATCATTTCAGATGCCGACCATTTAAGTGTACGTATAAGCGGCAAAGGCACTACCAAGGTCATAAAGAAAAAGTTGGACCTATCCTCCAAAGGAGGTAATGATTTTGAAATTAAGAACAGCTATGATGGAAAACCCCTGCACATCTCCTATGCTGATTATATTATTGATGCGGAGGCACAAATAGTAAGTGATTCCCAAAAAGGTGAAGCACTACTAGAAATGGTAGTTTCCGACGGGGTAAAAAAAAAGACGGTCATTTTAAAAAAAGGTGAAATTGAATCCATTGGGGAACATAGACATTTAATCGGATTTGAATCCGGTAATCAAGACGCCGTGAACATCCATGAAAAGAACGGGGCCTTTTTTATTAAAGGCCCTGCCCCCATGGACTTCTTTATTATGGCATCACAAACGGCCGGAAAAATAACTGAAGACAGTCTACAAGCCATACAGCTCAAGACTTTGTTCCGTTGGCACGATATTTCCTTCGTGCCCAATACCTTTCACAAAAAAGGTCGAGTCGGTTTGGTTTCCTCACAGGACCGCCCGAAGGACAATGATGATAACAAAGACGATGTTCTTAAAGTGAGTATCAACTACGGCGGAGAGGAAAAAATGGCCAACCTTCTGTACCGAAGAGGTTTTTTGGCCAGCTCCCATAGTATTGACCTGAATGGCACGAACCTTCGCCTTTCTTATGGCTCCGATTCCATTGTGCTGCCCTTTGCCCTAAAGCTGATCGATTTTCAATTGGAACGTTATCCAGGCTCTTCAAGCCCTTCCTCTTATGCCAGTGAAGTGCAAATTTTGGATGGGGGCAAAGCCGAACCCTATCGAATTTACATGAACAATGTATTGGATCATAAAGGCTATCGCTTTTACCAAGCCAGTTACGATACCGATGAACACGGAACGGTATTGGCCGTTAATAAGGACGCTGCCGGCACATGGATTACCTATTTGGGTTATCTGCTCATGGGCATAGGCATGTTCTTTACCCTTTTTGGAAGGACCTCACGTTTTCGCTTGATCAATTCCAAACTCCGAAAATTGCAGAAAAAGCGAACGACTTTGCTCACGGCATTAGTATTGATCGGATTTCTCGGAAAAGCACAGGAACCGGAACCCTTTACCATGGCCGATAAAGAGCATGCGGAAGCGTTTGGACATTTGTTCGTACAAGATTTGGACGGTCGCATAAAACCAGTGAACACCTTGGCTTCGGAATTTCTTAGAAAGCTGTCCGGCAGACCTTACCTTAAGTACAACAATGAACGTTTGACCGCCGATCAGGTATTCTTGGCCATGCATGCCTCCCCCAATGACTGGAAAAGGATTCCTGTAATTAAATTGGACCGGGAAAAAGTGACGGCACTCCTGCCCTCACTTCCCGAAACTTCGAACGGATTGGTAGCATTCAACCATTTTTTGGCCGGTGATGATGGCTACCTTTTGGCCAACGAAGTGGAACGGGCCAACCAAAAAAAACCGAGCGAACGCAATGAGGAAGATAAGGAACTCATCAAAATAGATGAGCGTTTCAATATTCTTTTCAACGTGTTATCGGGCAATTACCTAAAGCTTTTCCCCAATAAGAACGACCCTAACAACACATGGTTTACGCCCACCCACCACTTTACTGATTTTCCAAAGGAAGATGCCAATTTTGCCAAAGGTATTATGCCACTGTATTTTAGGGATATCATCAATGGTGCCTATGGGGCGGCACATGAAAAACTATCCTATTTGGCCGTTTACCAAAATACTTTGGCCAAGGACATTATTCCTTCCGAACGAAAGCTCAATGCCGAGTTGTGGTATAACAAACTGAACATTAATTTTTGGATGTTCCAAGCGTTCTTTACATTAGGAGCAATCTTGCTGATTCTTTCGGTAATCACGGTTCTTTCTCCCAAAAAATGGATCTACACACTCTGGAACTTATTTTTCCTATCTACCCTCATCGCTTTTTTGATTTTGACCGGTAATTTGATGCTACGCTGGTACGTGGCCGGCCATGCTCCATGGAGCAACGGGTACGAGATGTTGGTCTTTGTGGCATGGGCCTTGGTATTATCGGGCATGATCTGTTTTAGGCGGTCGGTATTTGTCCTTCCGTTGGCCACCCTATTTTCAGGCGCCTTGTTGTTTGTAAGCTATCTGGATTGGCTCAATCCTGAAATCACCAATCTGATGCCCGTATTAAAATCGTACTGGTTAAAAATACACGTGGCCACTATTGTAAGTAGTTATGCACCTTTGGCCCTAGGGGCCGTATTGGGCATGATGGCCCTTATATTGGTGCTTTTTAGGACCAGTACCAACCAAGATATAATCCAAAAGCATATTTTGGAGCTTACCTATATGAACGAACTGTTGCTCACGATCGGTCTCTTTCTACTCGCTATCGGCACCTTTCTAGGAGGGATATGGGCCAACGAATCCTGGGGCAGATATTGGGCATGGGATCCCAAGGAAACCTGGGCCTTGATCAGTGTTATCGTATATGCCATTGTGCTCCATTTGAGGTTTGTACCCAGGCTCAACAATCACTTGGTATTCAATATTGCCAGTATGTTCGCCTTTTGGTCCATTATCATGACCTCCTTTGGTGTAAATTATTATCTGACAGGCCTTCACAGCTACGCGACGGGTGACCCGGTACCGATACCTAAATTCATCTATGTACTAGTTACCATTATGTTCATGTTGGCATTATGGGCCATTATAAAAGAGAGAAATAGTAGGTCATAGCTTTTTAATTTTTTAAAATTAAAAAGCTATGATTTAATATGCACCCTCTATTTTTAAAGTTGCAACCCGAATTGTACACCGATTTTGATGCTTATTAAATAAGAAGAAATATTAAAATGTATGTATAATACAGCTAAAGGGACTTTTTGAATAATGTAAAAAAAAAGCTAAAGAAAGGTTATTTAATTGATTTGACCAATTGGAATGGGAGGGTCAATGGGTTCAGCATCACAAGGAATTTCTTGTGTTGTAGCTGGGGATATTTCAACTCCATTAATAACGGTTGCAGGATGTTCTATTGTTTGTGTACAATTATCAGAACATCCGATAAATAATAAAACTAAGAAGAGAAAAGATAAATATTTAATCATAGAAATATTTTGTATAAAAACAAAAAACCCAGTAAAATCAATGTCTTACTGGGCTTATCTGCTCCCCCTCTTGGGCTCGAACCAAGGACCCTCTGATTAACAGTCAGATGCTCTAACCAACTGAGCTAAGGAGGAATATTTCGCCTTAAGCGGCTGCAAATATAATTTTTTCTTTAAAACAGAACAAAGAAAAAATAAATCATTTTATTTAAAAAGCCATTTATATAAATCGTTCCCGTTAGCAAATAACAACAAAGCTATTAATAGGAAAAAACCGGTCATTTGGGCGTATTCCAAAAATTTGTCACTAGGCTTTCTTCCGGTAACCATTTCATACAATAAGAACATTACATGACCACCATCCAATGCGGGAATGGGTAAAATATTCATAAAGGCCAGGATTATGGATATAAATGCCGTAGCGTTCCAAAAGGCGGGCCAGTCCCAGGCGTCGGGAAAAAGACCTCCAATAGCGGCAAATCCCCCAACTCCTTTATAAGCCCCGGTCTCGGGATTGAATATTTTCTTCATTTGTTTTACGTACCCGGATAAGGTATTTATGCCCTTATCTATACCCGCGGGAATAGATTCAAAAAAAGAATAATCGATTTTCTCTATTTTCAATAATCCTTTTTCCTGCATTTTTTCTAGACCGATCAGTCCGGGACGAATGCCTATGGTTGCAGAATCACTAATATGTACAGGTATTTGTACACGCTGGTTTTGGTTCCTTAAAACGGTCAATTCAACCTTTTCGGATTTAAAACCTTCCAATACGGGCTTGACCTCATCAAAATATTTGATCTCTTTTCCTCCTATGGCAATTATTTCATCTTCGGGCAATAATCCGGCATCTTTATTTTCCGAATCCTCGGAAACTTCGCTTACAACAAAAGGTCTCCGTAGGGAAAGGAACCTTATCTTATCTTCATCATCCAATAGGGTAGCGATAAAATCCACGGGGATTTCCTTATCGAACGTACGGCCATCCCGCTCAATGGTTATGGTATTACCGTTGACAATTTCAATGGGCAGGGCACTGTATTTCTCCACTTTTTCCCCATCGACCGCCACGATCAGATCTCCCGTTTGCACACCCAGCTTATCCCCGATGCTTTTTTCCGTTACCCATAAACCATCCTTGAGACTATCTGCAGGAATAAACTCTTCACCATAGGAATAGGCCATTCCAATGTAGATAATAACCGCCAAAATAAAGTTCACGGTTACCCCGCCCAACATAATGATCAAGCGCTGCCAGGCTGGTTTGCTTCTAAATTCCCATGGTTTGGGCTCTTCCTTCATGACTTCGGTATCCATACTCTCATCTATCATACCGGATATCTTCACATAGCCCCCCAGGGGCAACCAACCTATTCCATATACGGTCTCGCCTATTTTCTTTTTGAACAGGGAAAATTTTACATCAAAAAACAGATAGAATTTCTCTACCCGGGTCTTAAATAACTTTGCCGGAATAAAATGCCCAAGCTCATGTAAAACAATAAGCAGAGAGAGGCTTAAAAAAAATTGTATGGTCTTTATTAGTATGGGACTCATTAGTGTCTTCTATAATTAAAATCGGACAAAAGTACATTTTTACGGGGTCTTAAAAAAAGAAAGTAGGCAGGGCACGGGTATTTTAAGAATATTTTATAGGCATTTATCCCAACTTAGCTTGAAAGCTCAGGGTTACTGGTGTACCTTTGCAAAAAAAAGATGCGTTCTTTTTTGGGTAAATTCAAGCTTTTTGGAATTGTTCTTTTGGGACTATCCGTTATTATCATCTATCTCTTTTACAATGCCCTAAAACCCAAAAAAACACTTCTGGTCTATTACCCGGCCATGGTGAGTACGGCATTGGTAGCCGAGGAAATCCGGCATGTTCGCAAGTACCATACCATTGCCGATTTTTCCCTGACCAATCAAAATGGCAAGACCATTACGCAGGCCGATTATAAGGACAAGATATATATTGCGGATTTCTTCTTTACCACCTGCCCGAGCATATGCCCGGTCATGACAAAGAATATGGCAGAAATTCAGGAGAAAATTAAAAATGATGATGAGGTCATGCTCTTGTCCCATTCCGTAACTCCCATAATAGATTCTGTTGCCCAACTTAAAAAATACGCACTGGAAAAAGGGGTGCTTGATGAAAAATGGAATTTGGTGACGGGAGACAAAAAAGATATCTACGAATTGGCCCGAAAGTCATACCTCGCCGTTAAAACGGATGGTGATGGCGGTCCTTTTGATATGATACATACCGAGAATTTTATTCTGGTGGACAAGGAAAGAAGAATACGGGGTTTTTATGACGGAACTAAAACGGAGGACATGGAGAATTTGATGGTAGATTTAAAAATATTGAAGGCTTCCTACAAAGAATGAAAAGTTAGCAGTTTTTAGCTGTTATCGGCAATACGGATTCAAGCTTCGACACCTAAAGTTTAAACCCGTTTTTTAATTTACGATTTATCTTTTAATGAAGTATCCTGTTCAAGCCAGCTTATCGAATGTTGTAACCGTCCCCTAATTTATTTTGGAACCTGAACTTTATTTTTTTGGTGTTTATAGGCCGTAAACCTCATCTTTTTATACTATTTTTGTCCTTACTTAAAATGAATCTAAATAAAAATTGGAGGTTACCGTTGCGCATCTTAAACGAGGTCAAAAAGGAATCATTAAAGAGTTTCCAGAGGATTTGCTGCCCATCAAGCTATTGGAACTGGGCTGCTTGCCCGGAAATGAGATAGAATTGGTGCAAGTGGCCCCTTTAAAAGACCCCATTTACATTAATGTCAACGGGTCTCATATTGCCATAAGACGGGCCATGGCACTTCAAATTGCCCTGGAACTGGTCGAGGAAGAAAGTGGGAACCTATGAGCAAGCAAATAAACGTAGCCCTTATAGGCAACCCTAATACAGGCAAGACATCGGTCTTTAACCAACTTACCGGACTAAACCAAAAAGTAGGTAATTATCCGGGCATAACCGTAGAAAAAAAAGAGGGGGTCTGCAAACTTCCCAGAGGTGTAAAAGCACATATTTTAGACCTCCCCGGAACCTATAGCCTGAACACCACATCCCTTGATGAGAGCGTTGCCGTAGAACTTTTGTTGAACAAAAACGATAAAGATCATCCAGATGTGGCCCTTGTGGTTTCTGATGTGGAAAACCTAAAAAGAAACCTGCTCCTTTTTACCCAGATCAAAGATTTGAAAATCCCCGCCATTTTGGTCATCAATATGGCGGATAGAATGTCACGCAAGGGTATCAGTATAGATTTGGCACTGCTAGAAGAGAAGCTCGATGCAAAAATAGCGCTGATAAGTACCCGTAAGGGAATAGGCATAGATAAACTAAAAGAGCTTATCGGAGATTATAAGAACCTCACAAAAGTCCCCAACGTAGATACTACGGTAATTGCCCCCGAATATTTTGAAAGATTGCGCCATACGTTTCCCAATGAGGATATATATAAACTGTGGTTGGTCATTACCCAGGATGTCAACTTCATGCCCATTGAAAAGAACCTGATCAAAGATGCCTCCTCTTTTACCACTAAATCCAAATCCGAATTAAAACGATTACAACAAAAAGAAACCATTCTCAGGTACCAATTTATCAATGGGATCTTAAAAGAGACTTATAAAGTAGATACCAGTGCGGCCAAAGGTTTTCGGGCAACATTGGACAAGGTCCTGACACACAAAATATTAGGATATCTTATTTTCTTTGTTATTCTATTGACCATTTTCCAAGCCATTTATGGCTGGAGCGAATATCCCATGGACATGATCGATGGGTTCTTTGCGTCCGCCACGGAATGGGTGAAGGACACATTGCCAGCGGGAGCGTTCACCAATTTGATCGCAGAAGGCATATTGGCCGGTATTGGCGGTATCGTCATCTTTATTCCACAAATTGCCTTTTTGTTTCTGTTCATTGCCTTACTGGAAGAAACAGGATATATGAGCAGGGTAGTGTTTCTTATGGATCGCATTATGCGCCCCTTTGGCCTAAGTGGCAAAAGTATAGTTCCCTTGATTTCGGGAACCGCCTGTGCCATTCCCGCCGTAATGGCCACCCGAACGATCGAAAATTGGAAAGAAAGATTGATCACCATTTTGGTAACTCCTTTTGTTACCTGTTCGGCCCGCCTGCCCGTCTATCTTATTATTATTGCCTTGGTCATTCCCGAGGGGCGGTTTTTAGGGCTCAGTTACAAAGCGCTGACATTAATGTTATTATACCTATTGGGATTTGGAGCGGCCATCCTGTCCGCCATGGCCCTCCATAAAATTTTAAAAATCAAGAGCCGGTCATTTTTTGTGGTAGAAATGCCCAATTATAAACTTCCACTGCTCAAAAATGTAGGCTATACCGTATTGGAGAAGACCAAAAGTTTTGTTCTTGGGGCCGGTAAGATCATTCTGGCCATTTCCATAATACTCTGGTTTTTGGGCTCCAACGGATTTTCGGACAACTTTAAAAATGCCGAGAAGCTCGTTACGGAACGTATTCAAAAAGAAGGTTTCAATACACACAGCCGATCCTACATCCAGAGCAAGCTCCAAGAATACAAAAGCAGGACCAAAGTGAGCATTCTTGAACAGTCCAATGCAATCGGTATATCGGCCTTACAGGATTCCCTGGCCGCCCATACAAAGGTATTGGAAGAAAGTGCCCATAATCAAGAAATTGCCAGTTATAAATTGGAACACTCCTATATGGGGTATATGGGCAAGGCCATTGAGCCTATTGTTCGGCCCTTAGGCTATGATTGGAAAATAGGCATAGCTGTACTTACTTCTTTTGCCGCCCGGGAGGTTTTTGTGGGCACATTGGCCACTATCTATAGTGTGGGGAACGATGAGGAGGAAACCATTAAATATAGAATGGCCGCGGAGGTAAACCCCATCACTAAAAAACCCTTGTTCAATTTGGCATCGGGCATATCCTTACTTCTTTTTTATGCATTCGCCATGCAATGCATGAGTACCCTGGCCATTGTTAAGAGAGAGACCAATTCCTGGAAATGGCCAATGGGCCAATTGGCCTTTATGAGTCTTTTTGCTTATCTTGTTGCTTTGATCGCTTATCAAATCTTGAAATAAGATGGACACACTTCAACACATTTTAGTTTATATCACCGTTGCCATGGCCGTAGGTTATATGCTGAAAAAGTTTGTCTTGCCCAAATCCCTTCTCTCCTCCAAAAAAAGAAATACCAAGGCTTGCGGACAAGAAGATTGTGGATGTCATTAAACGAGTATGTCTCTGGGTCTAATTCACGACATCGCACCAAAATCACGTTAAAAAAACGATAAATACGTCCTAATAAAATCAAAAAGAGCATGGGAAAACGTGTGCCTATGCTTTAGTTTGTATTGTAACGATCATCCTATGAAGACAAGCGTATTTCTTCCATTTCTATTATTTATTTTTTCTTCGTCTATAATTTACGCACAGACCTTAAGTTCCAAAATCCTGGACAGCGTTACCCAAAAACCAATTCCCTACGTAACCGTTTTGTTGAACAACAAAGGAGTGATCACCAACGAGGAAGGCCGGTTTACTTTCTTGTTGGATAAAAAAATAAAGGAAACAGATTCCCTGTTCATATCCTGTATCGGTTATGAATCTCTTGGAAAACCGTTAAATCTATTTGAGGGAAACACCATATATTTAAGTCCGAAGGCCATAGAACTGAAAGAGGTCATCGTATCCAATAAAAATTATACCCCTCGGGAAATCATAGCACGGGTACAGGACAGTCTTCAAAAAAACTATCGCCATGGCTTTACCAAAAAAAGACTGTTCTTGAGGGAAACCTATCACAATGCCATAGAAAAATCCGATTATCGCATTAAGGAATCTACCATTGCCGCCCTCAACAGACCATTTTTGGATAGTGCATTGCGCAGCATTCCCAAAAAGGATGCCTATTACACCGAAATGTTGGGCGATCTTTATGGCAATAGTAAAAAGGATGAGCAGAAGCTACATCTTATCAAGGCTTCGGAGCTGTACGATAAGAGCAAACGGCTAAATCTTGAAGTCCTGGAAGAACGCTTTAATGAAATCATCAAGAAAAATGTAAAAACCGACTCCTATTTTAAGTTAAAATCCGGGCTTTTTGGCACCAAACTCGATGCGGACGAACTTTTTGAAGCCGATGTTGATTCTACCGATGTTGCCGCTTTAAACGAACAGTTGGAAAAAACCAAAAAAGACAAGGAGGCACAAAAAAAATTCTTTGCCGCTTACAAACGGCGTACATTGGGCAACCTGTATTCCAAACTCCCTATTTTTAAGAATACCGATTACAACGTACTATGGAAACCAAGACGTTATGAGCTCACCTTGGAAGATTACACTTATATAGGGGACAAGGCCCTGTATGTTATCCGTTTTGAGCCCAAGGGTTCAGAAGATTTTAAGGGCAGGTTATATATTAATTCTGAAGATTTCGCTTTAGTAAAAATGGATTTTGAAAACGTGGAATCGCTTCGGAAATTCAAACTTTTGGGAATTTCCCTGAACACCTATTTGGCCAAGGGCAGTATTCTTTTTGGAAAAGATGATGACGGTCTTTACAGTTTAAGGTATTATGAGGTCACCAAAGGAAACCGTATTGGATTTAAAAGACCCGTTCAAATCATAGAAAAGAACAAAAATGTAAAAGGAAGAAGAAAACAGAACGAACTACACCTTAAGATCGATGCCGCTTTCAACGGTCAAAACAAGTATGAAGTGGTGGTTTTTGATGTAAACCCCATTGATCGGCCGCAATTTGAATCTTTTAAGGAAATGAACGATGTACTCCCCCAATATATGTCCGATTACGATCCGGAATTCTGGAAGGGATATACCATTATGGAACCTAACTCTGCCATAAAGGAATTTAAGTCCGAAGTACAGACAAACAAATAGTTAGGATCCCTATACGAAATCTCCAATAAAGGAATACAGTAACAAACCCCACCCGACTACCAATAACAAACCTCCAAGCGGGGTGACCGGTCCTAAAAATGCCAATTTCCTTCCTTTTGACGCACTCAGGCAAAGGCCGTAAATACTAAAGGAAAATAGAAAGGTGCCGATCAAAAAGCAATAGCCCATACTTTTCTCCAAACCGGTTTCCAAATTAAAATTAAACCCTATGACCAACAATAACATGGCATGGTACATTTGATATTTTACGCCGGTCTCAAAACTTTTCAACTGTTCCTCCGTAAAACGTTTTTTTAAGGCATGTGCGCCAAAAGCACCAAAAACAACCGCCAATAATCCGTAAAGAGTTCCTAATACCTGTACTGTTAAAACCATAGTTTATTTGTGAATTTAAAGTTTATCATTCATTGTTGGACATGGTCAAATAATGGGTTTTGTGTATGGCCCGTTGCGGAAAATGTCCGACGGGATTTTCCGCTAGAAAATTTGGCCACAATGTGTCATACGCCGCATTAACGGTCCGTGCTTTTATTAGTGATCATACTCTTTTACTTTAACCTTAAAACTCATTTCATTTAGAAATACAGTCCATTTTGCCATACTGGATGTTCTTGAAAAGCTTAGCTTTTTTACATTACTTAACGATAAGTGAGTCGTTCTAAATTCATCATTTGACCAACTTTCAAGTGTTTCTAGTGCAATTATGAAACCCCCATCAACAGCGATATTATAGTCTGACAAATCAACACAGTCCCAACCTTTTTTTTTCTTCGAAACAAACCGTATATCCTCTGTATTTATAATCTCTTGGGGAAATTTATCTTTACCATCGTATATTTTAACTCTATATAAAATACTATCGCAATAATTTTTTCTTACATGAAAGAGTAATTTATCCAAAAGAACAGGTTTGTCATTTTTAATCAATGTGCCAATTTCAGCTCCACTTATTGCTTCGCTCCAAATCCATGACATCATCCCTCTTCTTTTCGCTCCAATATTTACTGGCTGATTATTATTTGGCCTTATGACAACTTCTTGAAGTTTGAATATTCTTTTCTTTAAAGTTATATTCAAAGATTCAGCATGTTTTTTCTTTAATTCTCCAATTTTGAATTCAACACTTTCGTATCCTACATGCGAAAATTTAGCTATTTTTTCATCATCAATACCAGTAATATCGATATTATACAAACCTTTTTTGGATGAAATGGCACCCCTATTTAACCCAATAACGCCAATATTTACATAAGCCATAGGTTTTTTATTCTCATCGATTAGTTTCCCGGAAACTATCTGAGCATTTAATGATGTTTGTCCAATTGTTACAATGACAAATATTAAAAATACTTTCATAGATAGGAACTTCTTTTGTACGACCACTAACGTTCTACATAAAAACAGTAGTGGATCAATACGTACTTGCTTTAAATAGCAATATACTTAAATCAACATAAAAACGGTTCGGGTTTGCACCCGAACCGCTATTGCTTTTATACCTTATTGTACGTTCGTTTTTTCCTCGATCAATTTGGGGAATGTAACCCCATTTTATTGCCTTCCGAATCAAGAAACAATGCGAAATACCCACTTTCATCGGCATGAGCGGTTTTTGGAACAATGATTTTTCCACCATTTTTTTCGACCCTATCAAGAATTACCTGAAGGTTGTCTCCGCCATTTAGATATATGGTTACACCATCTGCCGAAGGCTGGAATCCCTCTCCTTTCATGATAACACCAGTAACCATCTGTCCTTCGTATGGAAATATTCCCATTTCCATTCCCGGCATTTCCATTTGCTCAATGTTAATGTCCAAAATTGCTTGATAAAAATTGACTGCTCGTAAAATATCCGTTGCCGGAATTTCAAAAAGGGAAATAAAACTTTTCATATTATCAGTGGTTTGCTCTTGGCTAGAAGCTACTTTTTGTACTTCTGGATTAGATTTATTTTGATTGTTACAAGCTATAAGATTAAAGGCAAGTATTACAGTAGCGCTTAGTATATATTTTTTCATTTTTCCTGTTTAAATTAATGACATGAAATTAAATTATTGGCAAGGGTTAAAATTGTAAAAATGCGACACTCGATCTATTTGTAGAAAAGCGTTGAAAGCACCATGTTTTCATTTCCTGAAAATTCTTTCGGACTAACTCCGGTAAACTCCTTGAAGTCTTTGCTAAAATGTGCCTGATCATAGTATTCATTTTCATAGGCAATATTGGTCAGGTTTTCCTCTTCGTTAAGCAACATTTTTAAGGCACTTTGCAAACGAATCACTTTCCCCAACTGTTTTGGGCTGATACCGATTTGTTTCACAAATTTTCTTTCAAGTTGTCTCCTTTTGGATAGATCTTCTTTAAGAATATCATGTATAGACGTACTCCCCTTTGTTGATAAGAGGGCATCTACGGTTGTTTTAACAATATTGTCAACCGTTGACCGTTCCCTTAGTTTCTTTAGAAGAAAACGTTCGATTATCTCTATTCTTTGTTTAATACCAATTGCTTGAATTATTTCTTGTTCCAATTTTTTCGCGGTTTTTTCTCCAAATAAGATTTCTATCGGTGTTTCCTTGTTTGCCAACGTCTTAATGGGCACAGTTACGAAATTGGCAAAGCCATATGGATAAAAACGAATTGCAAATGTGTTTACATATCCTGTTGGTTCTATGTAAAAGGGTTCAATGATTTGCCCTAATACCATTGCACGAGGTTGTAGAATAAAATTATCTTCGACAGTATATCGTTTTATATCATCCCCGAGTATAAATGCCATTTCAATGCAACCATCAGGTATGATCCGTTGTCTTTCCGCATCAGTCTCGGCAGGTACTTCCAAAGTCCAATAGCAACTTACGAGCGATTCTAAATCTGGATGGGGCTGAAAAGTTTGATAATTCATTAATTGTTTATTTTTTCTATGTGATGCACAATATCCAACTAAAACTTGTCCGAACACCGGATTGCTTTAACCAGTGTTGTTTTTCGTTCGACATAAATGGTTGGCAACTTTTAATATTTGGCAAGTAGGGTAGAAAACAAGCGATTATTTTCAGTTTAGCCACAAGCCAAAACTTTTGTTCCGTTTTATTTTTTTGTTCATAAAGCCAAATCCAATCCCGATAACTATCGGGATGGCGAACTTGGTTAAAAGCTCTAAGCTTTGGTTCAAGCACCAAAACCCGTATTAATCATAATTGCTGATCTTAGTTTTTATTTCAGTTCTTTCTGATAAAGGTTATATATAGATAAAGGCAACTTTTTTGTTCCAACTTTTTTGAATCCCATTTTTTCATAATAATTACAAAGTTTTGGGTTTTTAGAATCAGCATCGAGCCTTAAATACTCGCAATTATCTTCTTTTGCATTATTCTCTATTTCTTGAATTATTTTGATACCAAAGCCTTTCCCATTGTATTTTTCCTTCACCACTAACGAGTGAATATATTTAGCTTTATGTTCTTGTTTTCCCCAATACAAAATATCTTCATTTAAAATTCTAACCATTCCTAAATTTTCCTTATTCAAAGTTTCAATAAAGAAAAATTCATTTTTTTCAATACCTTCTTCAACCCATTTTATTTTTTCTATAGGAGGATTTTTCCAATATTGCCAATGGTCAATATTCATTTTGTTAATTTTTTCAGCAGTCTCTTTAAATAACGCTAAAACTGTTTTTTTTTCGTGATTTTTTATTTGATTGAAAGTAATATTCATTGCGTATTTTTAATTACGGCCAACAAATTAGTATAAGCGTATATCATGATTACAGCGATAAAAAATACCAAACGATTAATGCGACTTACCGATACTTTGAGTTTTACCGAAATAAAATAATCAATTAGGAGCCTCTTCCGGTTCTATTTTTTCTTCCAACTGGTGAAATAAATCCATGGTCCTAACAGAGTCTTTTAGGTTAAGGTACAACTTAACTGAATCCTTATACACCAATTTTATCTTCCGATCAGCAATATTATCTACAAAAACATGTACTTTTTTAGTGGTCGATGAATCTTTGAATTCCCTAAAAATACCTTTCTCCTTTTCAAGGGCGGAGAATCCGTTCAAACGTTCCATAGGAGGTATCCGTGCTACAAAAACAACACTATCCAATTCATCGTAGCTTATATCCACATAATAAAATCCCGAAACAATCTGGATACCCTGGGGCTTTACCTTGATCCAATTCTTATAGTGCATGACCAAAACGGAAAGACAGACCACTAGGGTAATGACCAATACCAAATTCCAAAACCAATGTCTCTTTTTATCTGTCATATTATTTCTTATCCCGATATTTTTCCATCCAAGCCAAGGTATGTGCAATTTTTGTAATCAAATTACTGGGCCTGCTGGCAATACCGTGACTCGCCCCGGGAATCTCTACCAAAACCGTTTCCACTTTTCTCAATTTTAAGGCATGATACAGTTGTTTTGCCTCACTTGGAGGTGTTCTCAAATCGTTCATGCCCACCATGACCATGGTAGGGGTCTCTATATTACCAACGAGCGAAAGCGGTGAAAATTTCCAATAATCTTCAAAATTTTCCCAGGGCTGACCCGGATAACGGGAATTGGCATACCAAAAATAATTGTCCGCCACCAGGGTCTTACTGATCCAATTCATTATAGGTTTGGCCACAACGGCCGCCTCAAACCTGTTATTCTTCCCTATCATCCAGGCGGACATAATACCTCCTGCGCTTCCTCCGGTCACAAATAACCGATCTTCATGCGCAATTCCTTTGTCAATACAATAATCGACCCCGTCCATAACATCATTATAATCCTCCCCGGGGTAATTATTATACAGCAAATTCCCAAACTCTTCCCCATAACTTGTACTCCCACGGGGATTTGGATAAAAAACAATATAGCCCGCAGCGGCATAAAGTTGCATTTCGGCAGAAAACCGGTCTCCGTAATTTAAGATGGGCCCACCATGATTCTCAACTAAAAAAGGATATGTTTTAGAAGCATCATAATCCGGAGGATATACTACCCAACCCTGGATATCCCGTTGATCTACCGACGATTTGTACCAAACCTCCTCTACTTTCCCCAATTTTTTATAATCCAAAAATGCCTTGTTCAAGGCGGTCAACCTCATCGGGTTTTTTGCTTTTGGCGACACATATACCAATTCGGCCGGATAAGCAGGCCTGCTTTGGGTATAAACAATACCTCCCTGGTCCGAAACGCTAAAAGAACCACTGGCATAGGGTCTCCCAATGGTTGTGCCCCCCATATTGTCCGCCAACGTTTTAATGGCCCCATCCAAGGAAATATGCCCTATTTTGCTATTGCCCTTATCGTCATAAGCAAAATAGAGCCCGTTGCTTTTGGTATTCCATTGAAGTTGGGACACACTCCTATCCAAACCTTGGGAAACGACCTTTTTACCGCTTCCATCAACCTCCATTATATGCAATTTTCGTACTTGATAGGCTTGTACTTTATCTTCAAAACCAATATAGGCTATATATTTACCATCTGGGGAGACCATTGGATCCGTATCCGGTCCGTTTCTGTCCGTAAGGGCCATAATTGTTCCGTTGTCCACGTTTACGGCATAGATTTCACTATTTCTAAAATCATATTCCCAATCCTCTTTTCTATTCCCAGAAAAGAAAATCCGTTTCCCGTCCCTGCTCCAGGATAGGGTACCTTTATGATGATAATCTCCTGTGGTAATCTGCCTTGGAGCCCCACCGTTTGCCGGAATGGTAAAAATATGATGGAATCCGGGTTCTATATACCCCCTGCCATCGGCCTCATGGTACAGCCTGTCCGTAATCCTCGGGCTATCGGCCCATTTCGCACCCTTGGGCTTCTGTGGCATTTTAACCAGTACGGGAGCCGTTTTTTTCACGTTCATGGAAAAGGCCAGTTGCTTTCCGTCCGGTGACCAGGTAAGCGAACCGGGGTTAAAGGGAAGTTGTGATATCTTGGCCAATTTTCCGGTCACCGTCCAGTACATATATATTTCGGAACCCTCATCCGTACTGCTGGTAAAAGCCAAACGATCTCCAGAAGGTGACCATTTGGGCGTGGACTCCCCTACTTCCCGGGATGTCAGCTTTTGATGTTCACTACCGTCCGTCTTTAGCATCCAGAGGTTTCCGGCAGCTTTGTCCTTCATAATATCAAACCCCATTCTCTTGTATATCACCCAATCCCCGTTGGGCGAAATCTGTGGTTCCGATGCATACTGAAGGGCATATACATCCAAATAGGAAAAATTGGTCTTTTGGGCCCGACCGGATTGAACCAAAAATCCAAATAGGAAAAGAAGTGTGAATTTGCGCATCGTTCAGGTATTTTGATGCTCCTAAAGGTAACCGAAAACGTTACCGCTTCAAAATGACACATTCGATCCTATAGAAAGAATGTTCGGCAAGGACGATAAGGGCGACCGGTTTTATGAGCAAATACGGTCTGTATCCACTTAAAAAAAGAATAGCAATTATTTCGGCCGGTCGATAAACTATTTCTTTGGCAAACGATGAAATGTATGGGTTATTGAAAACTGACGAACTTATCAAAGTTTTAAATCAGTCCCGCACCGGATTATGGAAAACTTGAGGAGCCTCCCAGAAACTGCTATCCCAGACCTACATCCAAGGTCATCATAATAATAAAACCGGCAATAAAGCCCATGGTAGCGATGTCCGTGTACTTGTCCTGTTGGGTCTCCGGAATCACCTCCTCTACGACCACAAAGATCATGGCCCCTGCCGCAAAAGACAGTGCATAGGGTAAGATGGGCTGAAAGGTCAATACCGCCCAGGCACCCAATACGGCCGCGATGGGCTCAACTATGGCCGAAGCCTGCCCGTACATAAAACTACGGGTACGGCTTAATCCCTGCCTTCGCAACGGCATGGCAACGGCAAAGCCTTCGGGAAAATTCTGTAATCCTATCCCAAGGGCCAACGCTACCGCACCGCCTATGGAGGCACCATCAAAACCTGCGGCAACACCTCCAAATAGAACACCTACCGCAAGGCCTTCGGGGATGTTGTGCAAGGTGATGGCCAAAGTCAATAAAGTGGTACGGTGCCAGGGTGTCTTAACACCCTCTGCTTCGCTTTCCTTAAAATTAATATGTAAATGAGGAAGCACTTTGTCCAGGCCAAAAATAAAAGCGGCACCCAACAAAAACCCGACCGCAGCGGGGATTACTTTTACAAAACCGTCTCCCGGACTCATTTCTATCCCCGGTGCCAATAAGCTCCAAAAACTGGCCGCGATCATTACACCTCCCGTAAAGCCCAACATACCGTCTAAAACGGCCCGGTTCATTCCTTTGAACAAAAAGACCAATGCCGCTCCGGCCGCCGTTAAGCCCCAAGTAAACAAAGTGGCATAAAATGCCGCCAAAATAGGGTTGATCGATTCAAAATAATTAACTACCTCTTCCATACGTCACAAAATTATTCCAATATATTTTATTCTTCCAATTTCTAAATATCATTCCTACTCCGTTATTTCCAAATACAGATTGGAGGCTATCTGATGGGATATCCGAAGTATTCCCCCAACGGTCTTAAGTTGAACGGACCCATCAAATTCTTCTCTTTCCAATAAGGTAAAACCATCGCCGAGCGCAATTTTGTTCTTATCCAAAAACTTCAAAAAAGCGGGAGAGGAATCCTTGACACCTACACATATACCACTGGTACCTACAGGCACTTCACTGATCAACCGTTTGACCGATTTGGTAAATTTACCTTCTTTTGACGGTATGGGGTCCCCATGTGGGTCTGTTTTGGGGTAGCCTAAATAATCGTCTAATTTATCTATGAGCTGTTCACTCTTAATGTGTTCCAATTGTTCCGCTACCTCATGGACCTCATCCCAGGAAAAGTCTAGTTTTTCTACTAAAAACACTTCCCAAAGGCGATGTTTCCGCACAAGTGAAAGGGCAATTTTTTGTCCAAATTCAGTCAGGCTTACACCCTTGTACGGTTTATAATTGACTACCCTTTTATCAGAAAGTTTCTTGACCATATCGGTGACTGAAGAAGGTTTCGTTTCCATCTGTTCTGCCACTGCATTGGTAGAAACGGTAATATTCTCTCCCTTACCCAAATGGTATATGACTTTTATATAATCTTCTTCAGAAAGTGTCATTAAAAAGTATATCTTAAATTGAATACGACATCTCTACCCTGATTGGGTATGGCGACATCTTCAAATATAGTTTTTAACCTTGACAAATGATCGGTATATACCGTATCAAATATGTTTTTGATCGTAAAATTAATAGCCACCTTTTTGTAAGAAGCACCTATGCCAAGATTAATGAGGGTATATGCATCATTTGGTAATTCTTCTTGCGCGATTCTATCTTGTCTCAAATAATTCTGCATTTGCAGGTAAACACTATGCAATTTCCAATCATTTCCTATATTAAAATCATAGTTTAATCTACTGTTGAAGTTTACTGGTGGTATGAAGGGCAGTGGGTCATTATCACTATTATTACCATACGTCAGGGCTACCGCTGTCTGTAAAGACAGTTCCCTTAATTGTTCCGGCAGATAATTAATATTGACCTCGCCACCGAACAAAGTTGCATTTTCTTGGAGGTAGGCAAAAATGGGTAGGTTTTCCTCTCCCCTTTCTCCTGTAGGGGCAATAAATATATAATTGCTAATACTGTTATAAAATGGGTTCAGAATCAACTTAAAGCCATTTTTACTATAACTGACAGCAAAATCGAATTGGGTGGCCGATTCGCTCTTTAAATTTTGATTGCCCACTTCAATGCGCCCCACACCACCATGTTCACCATTTGAAAGAAGTTCGGAGGTATTGGGGGCCCTATATCCTGAAGCGATATTAAACCTCAAAGAAACATCGCCCAAATCATACTTAGTACCTAGAGAATAGTTAAGCGTATTATAGGTATTATCAAAATCCGCAAAATTACTGATCCCATCAATTTCAACACTTTCAGCTTTTACCACTTTACTATCAAAACGTAAACCTGATTGAAAACGCAAACGATCGGAAGCTTTGTAATTAAACAAACCAAATACCCCATTTTCAGCGGTACTACCGTCAGGAATCAGAAATACGGTACCCTTATTCTCATTCTTTTGAAACAAGCCTTGTCCTCCAAAAACAAGATCTATTTTATCAGATTTCAAAAAATCGGAAACCTTAATATTATAGCTATACACATTCAAATTTAGGTGTAAGTCCGGAGCTTCTTCCACTTCGTTGAATTCTTGCCGGTCATTTATAGCATAACCAAGGGTAATGTTGGCACGAGCTCCATTTAAATCGATGTTATTTTCAAAAGCGATATTATGTTGGGTAACATCTTGAAAAGGAAGTACAAATTCTCTTGTAAAATCCGATACAAAAGGAACGATAGCAGGAATACCAAAAAAGTTGTTCAAATAACTATACGTCAGTTTTGAAGTAATTTCATCTTTTATCAGGCCCAAGGAAATTTTGGCACTTTTCTCATTAAAACGTGTATTGAATATTCGTTGCCCGAGTGCCTGTTGTTGCTCTGTTTGACCATCTTTTGATATCTGATAGTCTCCTGATGTATTATATCCTATATATACATTGGTCTTAAAATCACCAATATTGGTTTTAACCCCCAATTTATTCTGAGAACCTTGCGCGTTTGTAAAATATCCTGTTTCAAAAGCACCTTCGACACCTTTGGAAGTATAATTTTCTTCAACAAAATAGAGCACACCGCCAATAGCATCTGAACCGTACAGTAAAGATGCGGGGCCTTTTATAACTTCAACACTTTTAATTCCATTATTACTAACGCCCAAGCCATGTTCAGCTCCCCATTGTTGATTTTCTATTCGTGTACCTTGGGCATAAGTAACCACTCGATTACTAGTAAGCCCCCTGATAACAGGTTTTCCTATACTGCCTCCCGTAGAATTTTGGGAAACACCATTAAGGTTGGTAATACTTTCAGCAAGAGTAACTGACGATGCTATATTAATTTTGGTCAGGGGCTGCTTTTCTACATTAACCACTAAATCTTTTTGCAACCTTGAGCCAGGAACGGAGATCACCACCTCATCCAAGAAAAGATTGCTCTCTAAGTTTGCCTCTATATGAGACGTTACCCCCTCTTTTACGGTTACTTTTATTTTGGCAGAAGAAGCTCCAACATATGAAAACACCACCTCTCTTTCCCCAACGGGGGTCGACTCTAAAATAAAATTTCCATTTTCATCACTAACAGTGCCATACCCGTTTTGGCTCTTCAAATACACGTTGCCCCCTAATAATGGTTCTCCATCAAGTGTTACTGTACCTTCTACCTTACCATACTGTTGCGCCACTATGAATTGAGCTGCCAAAACAAAAATAATTGTACTTATTCTTTTCACGTCCATATTTAATTAAACTATCTTTTTGATATTGGCAAAAATAATTATTAATATTAATATAAAAAATATTTTAGATGAATCTAAAATATTTTTTATTGACATGTACGTCTTTTTTAGATGATAATGTTGGGCGTGAGTCTTAAAAATAAATTACTGGTATTAGGATCCTTTGTTCTTGGATGTCCTTTATTGACAAAACGATTTAGGTGCGATATTTTTGAATGGTTATTCAAAAAAAGAAACTTCAAGTTATCTTCAGGTTTCTGGATGAGGAAACCAACTTCATGGAAAATCTATCTTTTACGGGTGTCTTTTTTGGTCTTTTACAAAGGTGCTGCTCAAAAGAATATTTTAAACTTTTCGCCTCATCAACTGTTCTCCGATCTGCCTAAGTATTATTTTTTTTTCATCTACAATATCCAAGCGGTCCAAAACATCAAAAGCCCTTTTTGTATAGTCTTGTATTGCTTTTTGTGTAGCTTGTGATGCGCCGCTATCCAAAAATATTTCCTTTACACCATTTACTTTCTCCGATGGATCTGCGGGTTGGATCGAAAATAAATCCATTAATTCTTTACGCTGTGTCTTGGTTCCCAATTCCAATACCTTGAGATACAGGTATGTCTTTTTATTTTCTATAATATCCCCACCTACTTGTTTCCCAAAGGTTTTGGGGTCTCCAAAGGCATCCAGGTAATCATCTTGCAATTGAAAGGCCAGACCAAGATTTCGTCCAAAATCATAGATATATTCCTGTTCCTTTCCAGAAGCACCCGCAATAATTCCGCCCATTTTTAATGCTGCGGCCACCAAAACGGCGGTCTTGTATTCGATCATTTTAAGATACTCGGCAATGGTAACATCATCCCTGGTCTCAAAATCCACATCATACTGTTGCCCTTCACAAACTTCCAAGGCCGTCTTACTAAATAGTTTGGCCAAATCCCTAAAAGTATCGGCCTGATAATTCTCGAACAGTTGATAAGCATTGATCAGCATGGCATCTCCGGAAAGGATTCCGGTATTCACGTCCCATTTTTCATGTACCGTAGATTTTCCCCTTCTCAAAGGGGCGGCATCCATAATATCATCATGGATCAATGAAAAATTATGAAAGACCTCTATGGCCAAAGCGGCATCCAAAGCTTCTTTATGATCGGAACCAAAAATCTCCGTAGCCAACAAAGTTAAAACGGGCCTTAACCGCTTACCGCCCAAATCTAAAATATAGTTTATGGGTTCATACAGGTTTTTGGGCTCTTTGGTGATAATCTTAGACTCTAAATACGCAATGAACTCAGAACGATAATATTCAATGGAATGCATAGATCAATTTTTATCAAAAATACGCTCATTGTTACAAATAGTTTCCACAACCGTCATATTCTTATAGGACTCATCTTGAAAATCATCCTAAAAATGCAATAGTTTTCAAATTTATCGTCTTTACTATTGAAGACCTCAAGAAAAGCCTTTAATGGTTTCTGAAAAACAACAAAATAACAACCTTAATAAATTCTTTAGAGAAGAATACTATTCGCTTAAAGGTTATGTACGTTCAAAAATAGAACATACCACGGAAAGCGATGCAGAAGATATCATCCAGGAAGTAGCCTTACGGATATTTTCAAGACCTATGGATGCTTTGCCCATACAAAATATTGGAGGGTTCGTGTACAATGCCATCAAGAATAAGATTATTGATGTGATGCGCACAAAAAAAGAAAAAATCTATGACGAAAAGGTCCTGGAACAATTATGGACGGAATTCACGGCCTTGTTCTATGAGGGCGATGCCAAAGAATATCCCGATCAACTAAAGGACAATCTGAAAAAAGCGATCATGAAGTTAAAACCGGCATATCGTGATATTATCATAGCAGTCGATTTTGAAGGATACACCTATAGGGAAATTTCCATGGAAACAGGAATTCCTTCAGGTACCTTAATGTCACGAAGACATAGGGCGATGTCCTTATTATTAAAAAGTTTAGAAACCGAAAAAAAATTAAAAAATTTAGATTATGGAAAACAAGGATAAAATGGAAAGACACATGGAACAAAAAATAAAATACTATACCACCAAGGTATTTAAGATATTGTTCTATATCCTACTTGGATTGGCCATAGCCTTTCTGGTAGGGTATATAGTTATGCAACTATGGAATTGGTTAATGCCGGAACTGTTCGGGTTGCCGGAGGTCGATTATTGGCAGGCCGTGGGCATTCTCATTTTGGCAAAGATCATTTTTGGCTTTGGCAGTGGCGACGGTCCGGGGAAAAGCGGTAATTCGAAAAAACATTCCGGTCCAAGAAAATGTGGATCCTTAAGAAAGGATTTCACCGAATGGAAACACTACGACGAATTTTGGAAAGAAGAGGGTGAGCAGGCTTACAATAACTATTTGGAAAGGATACAAAACGAAAAAAAGAACTAATGGCAAATAAAAAGAACGATCCAAGGAAAAGAAGGTATGGGCACAAGACTTTCTTCTGGAGCCTGAACAACAACATAGCACGACGTTCCACCGAACAACAGGTAAACGAAGCGGACAAAAAAGACCCCCATGCCCACGTTAAGAAATTGTAAAACTTAAGAAACTTTTATTGTTTTTAAAGTTTCCATGTTTATATTTGCGGTCGTTATGAAAGAGAAGATTTTAGAAAAAGCGACGGATATGTTCTTGAACCTGGGGTTTAAGAGCGTTACCATGGACGACCTGGCAAATGAAATGGGGATTTCCAAAAAAACGATCTATACCCATTATGAGAACAAGACAAAGCTCGTTGAAGAAAGCACATCACATCTATTACACTGTATATCACACGGTATTGACCATATCTGCGGTTTGGAAAAAAATCCGATCAAGGAGCTCTACGAAATAAAAAAATTCGTAATGCTGCATTTAAAAGATGAAAAATCCTCGCCACAATATCAGCTTCAAAAATACTATCCCAAAGTTTATGGGATGATGCGGGAGCGGCAATACGAACTCATGGAAGATTGTGTACTGGACAACATCAGAAGAGGTGTGGAGCAAGGAATTTATCGGGAAAATTTAAACAAGGATTTTGTGGCCCGAATTTATTTTATGGGAGTGACCAGTATAAAGGATCAAAAACTATTCCCAATGAACAAATTTCCGGTCGCGACGCTCATGGACGATTATCTGGAGTATCATTTAAGGGGAATCATAACCCCAAAAGGAAGAAAAATATTAAATGCAATCATCAACTCAAACCAAGAATAATAATGCGTAACTATTTATATGTTCTCATCGTTTTGTCCGCATTAGGGCAATTACGCGGGCAGGAAGAAAAAACATATAGCTTCTCCTTGCAGGAAGCCATTGATTTTGCCCTGGAAAATAATTACAAGGTCATAAATGCGGATAGGGATATTGTGGATGCCCAAAAACAGAAATGGGAGACCATAGCGTCCGGACTTCCCCAAATAAGTGGTGCCATCAGTTATCAAAACCAGTTAAAGCAACCACAGACCTTATTCCCCTCCATATTGATCCCGGAACAGTTTTTACCCCCTGGAACACAACAAGGTCCCGACATTTTTGTGCCATTGATATTTACCCAACCCCAAACGGCAACGGCAACGGCAACACTCAAGCAACAAATATTCGACGGTTCCTATATTGTAGGGGTACAGGCCACCAAAGCTTTTCTGAACTATAGTGCCAATAACCGGGAAAAAACGGGCCAGGAAGTCACAAAGGCAACCGTTGAGGCCTACGGTAATGTATTACTCGCCCAGGAAAGTGTGTCCATTTTTGAAAGGAACAAGGCTACTTTGCAAAAGAACCTGAATGAAACCGTTAAAATATTTGAAAACGGCCTGGGCGACGAGGAAAGCGTAGAACAACTTCAAATTACCCTGTCCTCTGTGGACAATCAATTAAAAAATGCCATACGGCTCCAGGCCATTACGCTTAAAATGTTGAATCTGGTCATGGGCATTGCCTTGGATGCCCCTACCCAATTGGAAGAGACTTTGGATGACCTCACCCAAAAACAAATTGATTTTGGTCTCCTCGAAAGTGAGTTGAACATAGAGAACAACGTAGACTATAAATTGGTCGCCAATTTGAACGAGCAACGTTATTTTGAGTGGAAACTGGCCAAGAGCAGGGCACTCCCTACATTGAACGCCTTTATCAATTATGGAAGTTCCGCCTTTTCGGACAACTTTAGTTTTTTTAATGGCGATCAGGAATGGTTTAATTCTTCCGTACTCGGGTTTGACCTCAGCATTCCCATCTTTAGTTCGCTCAAGAGGAGTGCCAGTACGCAACGGGCCAAAATTGCCATGGAAAAAGCAAAGACCCAATTAACGGAGGCTGAAGAACAGGTCCGGCTTCAATTGGAGAATACCAAAAGCAATTATACCTTGTCCATAGAGCAATACCAGAATGCCAAGCATAACCTTGACCTTGCGGAAAGGATCGAGCATAAAAACGAAATCAAGTATTTTGAGGGTCTTGCCACCAGTTTTGAACTAAGGCAGGCCCAAACCCAACTCTATAATGCACAGCAAGAATACTTGCAGTCTATGGTAGAGGTCATTAACAAGAAAACGGAATTGGAAATTATACTCAATAACAAATCCTAAAGAATCAATCATAAAAACTTTATCCATGAAAAAAATAATATACTTTGGAACCGCCTTGCTATTGTTTTCATGTGGCAACACCTCCCAACAGTCTATTGACGATTTGATCGAACAAGGAAATTTAGAGGCCCTGCGGGCCAGAAAAACTGAATTATCCGATAGTCAAAAAACCCTACAGGTCGATTTAAGAAAATTGGATTCTGCCATAGCTTCAAAGACCGGGAAAGCCAATCTTGATCTGGTGACCACAATTACGGCCAAAGAAGAAGTATTCAATCATTATCTGGAGCTTCAGGGCAATGTAAAAACAAAACAGAATGTCCTTATCTATCCCGAAATGCCCGGAACCTTGCAACGGGTTTACGTTACGGAAGGGCAGCGTGTAAAAAAAGGACAGCTTTTAGCCTCGATCGATGATGGCGGAATGTCCAGTCAATTGGCACAACTAAAGACCCAGGCAGAACTTGCAAAGACTACCTATGAGCGTCAAAAAAGGTTATGGGAGCAAAAGATAGGCTCTGAAATCCAGTTCTTACAGGCCAAAACAAATTACGAGGCCACACAAAATTCCGTGAATCAGGCACAAAGCCAGTTGGGGAAATCCAGTATAAGAGCCCCCTTTTCCGGTATCATAGACAATGTCATCAAAGATCAGGGAACGGTAGTAGCACCGGGGCAAGGTTCCGAGGTGTTCAGGATCGTGAATCTAAACGATATGTACATTGAAGTTGATGTGCCAGAGAATTACCTGCCCGGTATCGCGGTAGGCAAGGAAGCAAAGGTTTATTTCCCCGTATTGGGAGATACCATAAATACAAAGGTGAGGCAAACGGGAAATTTCATTAATCCGAACAACAGGGCTTTTAACGTGGAAATTCCTGTACCCAATAAAGAAGGTACCATTAAACCCAACCTCACGGCCAAGGTCAATATCAACGACTATACCAATGATAAGGCCATTGTTGTACCACAGAGCATTATTTCGGAGAATGCCGAAGGGGAACAATACATCTATATAGCGGAACGTACCGGTTCCGACAAGGAAGCAACAATTTCCAAACGGATCGTAACAACAGGAAAGACCCAGGGAACTGTAGTAGAAATACTGGCGGGTATTTCCGAGGGCGATTTTGTTATCATGGAAGGGGCCAGAAGTGTAAAAGATGGTCAAAAGGTGGAAATAAAGGATCAGACAGTGGACAGTAATCAGTAATCAGTTGGCAGTTGGCAGTTGGCAGTTGGCAGTTGGCAGTTGGCAGTTAAAAAAATCGATCAAAAACCAAAGCATTCGCAAACATGAGTAAACAAAAGAAAAATGCAAATAAAGAGTTCAGGTTCTCTTCCTGGGCCATTGACAATCCGTCCGTAATCTATGTGATGATCGCCCTGTTTTTGTGGTTTGGTTTTACGGCATATCAGGCCATGCCCCGAGAGGACTTTCCGGAAATAGTGGAAACAAAAGTATATATAAGTACTCCTTATCCGGGGAATACCGCTGAAGATATTGAACGGTTGATTACCGACCCTCTGGAGGATCGTCTAAAAAACGTAAGCAATGTGGTAAAGGTTACTTCTACCTCTCAAGAAGACTATTCCATCATAACCGTGGAATTTGATGAGGAATTGACCGTGGAACAGGCCAAACAAAAGGTAAAGGACGAGGTAGATGGTGAAAAGGCAAGTGAAGACTGGCCCACTTTTAATAATGCCAAGGTAGAACCCAATGTTTTTGACCTAAACCTATCCGAGTCATTTCCCATAATGAACATCAATTTTACCGGGGACTATCCCATTGAAAAATTAAAGGAGTTTGCAGAGTACCTACAGGATGAAATAGAGGATTTACAGGAGATAAAGGAAGTAAGTATCCGTGGGGCCCAGGAAAAAGAAGTGGAAGTTGCCGTAGACGTTTATAAAATGATGGCCGCCAAAGTGAGTTTTCAGGATGTTATCGGTGCTATTGCCAATGGTAACATGACCATGTCCGCAGGGAATATCAAGAACAAGGAACAACGCAGGACCATACGGGTTCTCGGAGAAATACAAGATCCCGAACAACTGGAGAATTTTGTGGTCAAGTCCGAAAAAGGAGCTATATACCTGCGGGACATTGCCACCGTAACTTTTTCCGAAGAGGATAAGACCACCTACGCAAGGGAATTCGGCGAAAGTGTGGTAATGCTGGACATTAAGAAAAGATCGGGCAAAAACATGATAGAAGCTTCCCGAAAAATACGGGAAATCGTAAAAAAGGAGCAAGTGGATTATTATCCGTCCGATCTTAATATTTCCATTGCCAACGATTCTTCGGGCAGGACCTTGAACCAGGTAGACGATCTGGTCAACAACATTATTTTTGGAATCATTTTGGTGGTCACCGTTCTAATGTTCTTCCTGGGGTTCAGGAACGCACTGTTCGTTGGTTTCGCCATCCCTATGTCCATGTTCATGTCCTTTATGATCTTGAACAATCTGGGTTATACGCTAAATACCATGATTCTTTTTGGAATGATCATGGGCCTTGGTATGATGGTAGATAATGGGATCGTAGTCGTAGAGAACGTATATCGCCTAATGGATGAAGGCATGTCCCGAACAGAAGCGGCCAAAAAAGGTATCGGTGAAATTGCCTTTCCTATCATTATCTCTACGGTTACTACGGTTGCGGCCTTTGTACCGTTAGGATTATGGCCCGGTATCTTTGGTCAGTTTATGATCTATTTCCCCATTACCCTATCCGTAGTTTTGGGCTCCTCGTTATTTGTCGCCATTTTTATGAACTCCATGTTGGTCTCCCAATTTATGGAAATAGGCGAAAAGGAACTTAAAATAAAGCAGCTGATCCGAATTAGCGTCATATTAGGTGGATTTGGTATTCTTATCCTATTGTTCGGCGGAGCCATGCGGGGATTGGGAACCGTTATGATCTTGACCGCGGCCATGTTCTGGGTCTATAAGTATGCACTTAAAAAATGGGCGCTACATTTTCAAAAAAACACCATGGTCCGATTTGAAAACTGGTATGAACGTCGGATAAAACACGCCCTAAAAGGCAGTAATGTATATTGGTATTCGGGCATTACCTTCTTGATGTTGATCATGGTTTTTATGCTATTCGGCATGTCCGTCGGTTCGGGAAGAACAAAGATCGAGTTCTTTCCGGATAACATTCCCAACGAGATTTATGCCTATATAGAATATCCGCAGGGAACGGCCATTGAAAAGACCGATCAGATTACCAAAGAAGTGGAGGAACGGGTATATGCCGTTGTCAATAGTGAAAAATACACCAATGGCGAATTTAATTATTTAGTGGAATCCGCCGTTTCACAGGTGGGAGAAGGTGCCGGCAATCCACAAACGGACGGTGGCTCCACGGCAGAAATGCCACATCGTGGCAAGGTTACCGTTTCTATGCGGGAGTTTAAGTACCGCAATGGGCTGGATACCGAAGTATTGCGAAAAGAGGTACAGGAAGCCCTTACGGGTATATATCCGGGTGTATCCATCTCTGTGGAAAAGGACTATAATGGCCCTCCGGCAGGTTATCCCATAAACCTGGAACTGGAAGGTAAGGATTATACGGAATTGATCAATACGGCGGAAGATATCCGAAACTTCATCAACACCAAGAACATTGCGGGTATCGAAGAGCTTAAAATCGATGTGAACAAGAGCAAACCCTCCATGCAGGTAGTGGTTGATCGCGAAAAGGCAGGAGAGTTGGGTGTTGCCGTAGGACAAGTAGGCCAACAGCTCAGAAGGTCGTTATTTGGTGAAAAAGCGGGAATCTATAAATTGGATGGTGAAGATTATGATATCAACGTCCGTTTTAAAGAGGACATCAGATATGATAAAAACGCACTCTTCAACCAGAACATCATATTTAGGGATCCCGCCTCGGGACAAATTAAGGAAGTGCCGGTGTCCGCAGTGGCCCAACAAAGAAACTCTTCGGGATTCAGTGCCATTAAGCACAGGGACAAGAAAAGGGTAGTAACAGTCTATTCTGGCCTAAAACCCGGTTTTACGGATGCAGGGGCCATTGTCGCCGAAATTCAAAAAGAGATGGAAAACTATGAAGGCCTTCCCGAAGACATTAAAATTGACTATACCGGACAAATTGAAGAACAGAACAAGCAAATGCAGTTTTTGGTAGGTGCATTTTTCTCAGGATTGGGTCTGATCATGCTGATACTTATTTTCCAGTTCGGGGGCATTTCCAAACCATTGATCATCATGATCGCCATATTCCTGAGCTTTATAGGCGTTTTTGGAGGTCTTATGCTCACAGGATGGTCCTTTGTGATTATGATGACCATGATGGGCATTATTTCCTTGGCGGGAATCGTGGTCAACAACGGGGTAGTACTGTTGGACTATACACAAATTCTTATCGATAGGAAAAAGGTGGCCTTGGACATGGAAGACAGTGATCTATTGACCATGGACGATGCTACCCAGATTATTATAAGAAGTGGCAAGGCCAGATTACGACCGGTAATATTAACGGCAATTACAACGGTTCTCGGATTGATTCCGTTGGCCATTGGACTGAATATAGATTTCTTTTCATTATTCTCCCAGTTTGATCCAAAAATCTATATTGGTGGAGACAATGTAATCTTTTGGGGGCCTTTGGCATGGACCGTAATCTTTGGGTTGATCGTAGCTACCTTTCTTACCTTGATCATTGTTCCGGTATTGTTCAATATAGTGTACAGGATCAAGGTTAGATTAAGAGGGAGCGGAAATAAAAAAGAGGTTAAAGGAGAACTATTGGAAAGTGCGGCGTAGCTGTTTATTGCTGTTCCCTATATGAACAACCATTGAGCGGACCACAAAGTCTTAAAAAAAAAAGGGCCCCTATTCAAATGAATCGGGGCCCTTTTTATTTTCCAAACGGAATTTAGTTATTTGCCAATGGTTTTGAAGATTTGGTATCAACAACGGCAGCAATTACATTATCGGCAAAATTCACCTCTTTAACCGTATCGCCATCCCAAAACAACCATTTCCCGGTTTTTACGCCTTTGGTATAATTCCCCATGGCAATTTTTTCACCTTTGGCATTGAACATCTTCCATTCCCCTTCCAGTCTTTCATTTAAAAAATAACCTTGTTGGGAGATTTCGCCATTGGCATGAAAATAAGTTGCCTTTACCTTATCTCCCTCTTTTTCAAATTTTGGTTCCACGGTCTGGGCTGTCATTCCTATAGAAACAAGGAAGATTGCTATAAATAATATCTTTTTCATCGTATGTAGGATTTAATGTTATTTCTATTCTTTGTATTACGAAGATACATTTATTTTACTTTAAATAACGTTTAATTTACATTAAATTTACATTAAGCTTGTAAGTAATTGATTTTTAATATATTGACTATTTTAAAAAGTTTTGGCCGATAATCGATAAAACCTACTTTTTATGTACAGTTATAGTCCTCTAGACTTCTTAAATTTGCCCTTTATTAAAAGTTGCGATTATGTATAGAAGCCATTCCTGCGGAGCCTTAAGGGAATCCCATATTGATACTTTGGTAACCCTGTCCGGTTGGGTACAGAAAACACGTGATAAGGGATTTGTAGTTTGGGTAGATATCCGTGATCGTTACGGCATTACCCAGTTGGTATTCGATGAGGACCGGACTCCTTCGGAACTTTTGGAAAAAGCCCGCAACCTGGGTAGGGAATTTGTTGTACAGGCCAAAGGAAAAGTTATAGAACGAGCTTCAAAAAACAATAACATTCCCACGGGTAACATAGAAGTATTGGTCCAAGAACTTACTGTTCTGAACGAATCCAAGACACCGCCTTTTACCATAGAAGATGAAACCGATGGAGGCGAGGACCTACGGATGAAGTTCCGTTATCTGGACCTTAGAAGAAACCCTATCAAGAACAATCTTGTTTTTAGGAGCAAAGTAAGCATGGAGGTTCGTAAATACCTTTCGGAACAAGGTTTTATAGAGGTTGAAACACCGTATTTGATCAAATCCACACCCGAAGGTGCGCGTGATTTTGTAGTGCCAAGCAGAATGAACGAAGGGCAGTTTTATGCGTTGCCGCAATCCCCACAAACATTTAAACAACTCTTGATGGTGGGCGGATTGGACAAATATTTCCAGATCGTAAAGTGTTTTAGGGATGAAGATCTACGGGCCGACAGACAACCGGAATTCACACAAATCGACTGTGAAATGGCTTTTGTGGAACAGGAAGATATTTTAAACGTTTTTGAAGGATTGACGACTTATTTATTAAAGGAAATAAAGGGTATTGAAGTTGATGCGTTTCCAAGGATAACTTTTGACGAAGCCATGAAAAAGTATGGAAACGACAAACCGGATATCCGCTTTGGCATGGAATTCGGTGAGCTCAACGCCGTAGCCCAACACAAAGATTTCAATGTGTTCAATTCGGCGGAACTTGTGGTAGGGATAGCGGTTCCCGGCGGTGCCGGCTATACCAGAAAAGAAATAGATAAACTCATCGACTGGGTAAGACGGCCACAAATTGGTGCCAAGGGAATGGTCTATGTAAAATGTAATGAAGACGGTACGTTTAAATCTTCCGTCGACAAATTTTATGACCGGGAAGATCTGGCCAATTGGGCCAAAGAGACACAAGCAAGGGCCGGGGATTTAATTTGTGTACTTTCCGGGGATGTCAACAAGACCAGAACCCAACTTAGTGCTTTGCGCATGGAACTGGCGGAACGCATGGGGCTCCGTAAACCAAATGAGTTTGCCCCCCTTTGGGTCATTGATTTTCCTTTATTGGAACTGGATGAGGAAACAGGTCATTACCATGCCATGCACCATCCCTTTACCTCTCCAAAACCCGGTCAGTTGGAATTGTTGGATACCGATCCGGGAGCGGTCCGTGCCAACGCCTATGATCTGGTGTTGAACGGCAACGAAATTGGTGGTGGATCAATACGGATACACGATAAGGAAACGCAGGCCGTAATGTTCAAACACTTAGGTTTTACCCCAGAAGAGGCCAAGGCACAATTTGGTTTTCTAATGGACGCTTTTCAATATGGAGCACCCCCGCACGGTGGTATCGCTTTTGGATTGGACCGTCTGGTAGCCATTCTTGGCGGTCAGGAAACCATCCGCGATTTTATTGCCTTCCCCAAGAACAATAGTGGTCGGGATGTGATGATAGATGCTCCCTCCCCCATTGACAAAGTACAATTGGAAGAACTTAACCTAAAACTCGATATAAAATCTTAACCTCTGAAATTCTGTTCATAAGCGGGATTTTTTAATACTTTTAGTTTAAGTTTAGCGCAATGCCGACCCAAGACCAAAGTATTTTTAAGCGGATCCTAATTTGGAGATATAAACATATTTCCAATAAAATGTTCATTTATATTCTTAGTATCCTGGTAGGTTTTTTGGCCGGTCTGGCCTCCGTAACATTAAAAAATATCACTTATTTTATTGAGTCTTCATTAGAAGGCGGTATTATTTTTTCCAGAAACCAGTTGTACTTTATTCTGCCCATTGCGGGGTTGACATTGGTATATCTTTATGTGAAATTTGTGCATAAGCAAAAGCTGCAACATGCCGTTTCCTCCATTCTCTTTTCACTTTCCAAAAAGAAGGGGGTCATTCCAAGAAAGCAAATTTTAACACAACTGGTCGCCGCACCGCTTACCGTTGGATTTGGAGGTTCCGTAGGTCTATTGGGTCCGGCGGTAGCCACAGGAGCCGCCATAAGTTCCAACCTAGGGCAACTTTTTCATGTTACCGTAAAAACCCGCTCCTTATTGATTGCCTGTGCATCTGCAGGGGCCATTGCTTCCATATTCCAATCACCCATAGCGGCCATTATTTTTGCCGTTGAGGTCTTTAGTCTGGACTTGACCATGATTTCTATGTTGCCCTTGTTATTGGCCTCGATCTCCGGGGTACTTACCTCCTATTTCTTTCTGGGAAACGAGTCTCTTTTTAATTTTACGATAACCGAGGAATTTGAAATCAAGGATACCTTGTTTTACATCGCGCTAGGTGTCGGCACAGCAGTGGCATCCATTTATTTCACCAAAATGTATTTTGGCATTATTAAGCTCTTCAAACCTTTAAAAAGCCCTAAATATCGACTTTTAGTAGGTGGATTGGCCATTGGGACCATGTTGTATTTTATTCCTCCGCTTTATGGCGAGGGTTTTGGTTTTATCAATCACCTATTGGACGGCAATCATTTAAAGGCATTGGGGACAACACCTTTCGATATGTATTTGGATAATATTTGGGTGGTTATCGCACTGCTCTTTGGTATTACCATTTTTAAGGCCGTAGCCATGACCACAACATTTGCGGCAGGAGGTGCGGGTGGAATTTTCATCCCCACCATGGTAATGGGCAGTGCTTTGGGGAACGTTGTGGCCAAATTGATCAACCATATTGGTCTGGGTTTCTCCGTATCCGAAAGTAATTTTACATTAATCGGTATGGCCGGCCTCATTGCGGGAGTGCTACATGCACCTTTGACCGCAATATTCCTTATCGCGGAAATTACGGGGGGTTATGCCCTTTTTGTCCCTTTAATGATTACGGCTTCCATCTCTTATCTGATAACAAAGAACGCCGTGGATCACACCATCTATACCCGGGAGTTGGCAGAACGGGGCGACCTACTTACCCATGATAAGGACAAGGCCGTTCTGACCTTGATGCAATTGGATGATATCATAGAGAAAAACTTTAGACCCGTTACCCCGGAAACCACTTTGGGCGACATGCTGCATGAAGCGGTAGCAAAATCTACCCGTAATATTTTTCCCGTTGTGGATGAAAACAGATCTTTGGTGGGCATTATCCTATTGGATGACATTCGTGAGTTTATGTTCGACACAAGGTTGTATGGCACCACCAAAGTGAAAACCTTTATGCACAATGCACCGGAACATATTTTTTATGGAAAGGACAGCATGCAAAAAGTAATGCGGAAGTTTCAGGATAGTGGAGCATGGAACCTTCCGGTAGTCAAGAACGGCAAATACGAAGGGTTTGTATCCAAATCCAAACTATTGACCGCATATAGAAGGGAACTCATTAATTTCACCAAATAGCACTGGATCCCTATATTTCCTAATTTTGAACATGAAATTAAAATGGATGAAATATTTTATAACATTGATCGTAATCGCATCTTTTGGATTAATTATCTATGGTTTCTCCCTGGAAGAAAATGAACAACATTTAGCAAATAAATATATTGGTTCGGGAACATTGGGACTGTTCCTGATCGCAATGCCCCTCTTTCTGATAAAGGAAAGTAAAGGCAAAAAAATGAAGGATTATATGCTAACAGACGAGAATATCCGGAAAATGCAGGGAAAAAGCCCTAAGAAATCCGAAACCCAAGAATAGGCAATTAATGTATTGATTTTCATGTATTTCCCATAAAAAATATTAAATTAGGGATATTAATTTCTAATTTTTATTTTAATGACCGGCACAGTAAAATTTTTTAATGAATCCAAAGGATATGGATTTATTACCAATGACGACACAGGCAAGGACATTTTTGTTCATGCGACCGCTCTTAACGGAACGGAGATACGAGAAGGGGATAAGGTGGAATATATTGAAGAGGAAGGAAGAAAAGGCATCGTTGCAGGACAAGTTCAGGTCCTTTAACTATACGTATTGCTTTTTGAAAAATCGACAGACCACGCCAAGCGTGGTTTTTTTATTTCCGCAATTTCTCAAAGAATTTATTTAAAAGTATCGAGGCTTCGTTTTCAAGTATTCCTCCAAGAACTTCAGTCTTTGGGTGAAGTTTTGTTCCCATGGTTTTATATCCCCGTTTTGGGTCTTTTGCGGCATAAACTACCTTGGATACCTGGCTCCAATACAGTGCCCCGGCACACATTTGACAAGGTTCCAGAGTTACGTACAATGTACAATCGTGAAGGTATTTTCCGCCCAGAAAATTGGCCGCCGCCGTAATGGCCTGCATTTCGGCATGGGCCGTAACATCGTTCAGCTGTTCCGTCAGATTATGGGCACGGGCTATAATCCTATCCCCGATAACGATTATGGCACCCACCGGAATCTCATTCTTTTCAAAAGCCGTTTCTGCCTCTTGCAGTGCTTTCTTCATGAAATAAGTATCGTCAAACGGTAAAATCATCGCTTAAAAATACAACATTGTCAGCACTGATCATCATGTAATAAAACAATTGTTATCCGTTGTAAAAAAAGTACTTTTGTTACTTGCAACCTTTTCATTGAAAACACTCTTAGACCATATTAAAGTCCCAAAGGACTTAAGAGAACTGGACACAGGACAATTACCCAAACTTGCCCAGGAACTAAGGGCCTTCATAATAGATGTTTTAGCTACAAAAGAAGGTCATTTGGGGGCCAGTCTAGGCGTTATAGAATTAACCATTGCCCTGCACTATGTATTTGACACACCAAATGATAAATTGATATGGGATGTTGGGCATCAGGCCTATGGGCATAAGATTTTGACCGGCCGCAAGAACATTTTTGACACTAACAGACAATTGTGTGGCATAAGCGGGTTTCCGAAAATAGGTGAAAGTAAATATGATGCTTTTGGCACGGGGCATAGTTCCACTTCCATCTCGGCCATATTGGGAATGGCTATCGCTTCGCAATTGAACGGAGAAAGAGATAGACAACATATCGCTGTTATCGGAGATGCGTCCATTGCCAGTGGAATGGCTTTTGAAGGGCTAAATCATTTAGGCGTGACCAATGCCAACGTATTGATTATTTTAAACGATAACGCCATTGGTATAGATCCCAGTGTGGGTGCGTTAAAAAAATACCTGACCAATGTAAAAAAAGGAACGGCCAAAGAGGAGAATATCTTTGAATGCCTTAACCTAAATTATTTTGGACCGATCTATGGGCATGACCTTACAGGGTTGATCAATGAATTTGAACGGTTGAAAAAAATATCCGGCCCTAAATTGCTTCATATAATCACCACCAAGGGCAAAGGGTTGCGGAAGGCCGAGGAAAATCAAGTAACCTATCACGCTCCGGGCAAGTTCAATAAAGATACCGGGGAATTACTTAAAAAACCTACACTGGGACAGCCTCCCAAGTTTCAGGACGTATTTGGAAAGACCATTGTTGCATTGGCCAGAAAAAATAAAAAGATTGTGGGCATTACCCCCGCCATGCCAACCGGTAGTTCATTAAAATATATGATGGACGAAATTCCCGAACGTGCTTTTGATGTTGGTATTGCAGAGCAACATGCCGTTACACTGGCCGCGGGAATGGCCGTAGAGGGGTTGATTCCCTTTTGCAATGTCTATTCAACTTTTTTGCAGCGTGCCTATGACCAAGTAATCCATGATGTGGCACTTCAAAATCTGCCTGTCGTCTTCTGTTTGGACAGAGCAGGTCTGGTGGGCCGGGACGGTGCCACTCATCACGGTGTTTTTGATATTCCCTATCTACGTTGTATCCCAAACCTCATCATCTTTTCGCCACTGAACGAAATAGCTTTACGCAACATAATGTTTACCGCACAATTGGGCCTGCCCCATCCTATTGCTATACGATACCCCCGGGGAAGAGGCATATTAACGGACTGGGAAAAACCCATGGAAAAAATAAAAATAGGTAAGGCCACGGAAATCAAAACAGGTGAAAATATAGCCATTTTAAGTACCGGCCCCATTGGAAACATGGCAACCGAGATTACATTGGAACTCGATAAAGAAAAAATTGGCCATTATGATTTTTCATTTATAAAACCTTTAGATGTTATATTACTAAAGCAAATTTGTGAAAAATACACACATATCATTACTTTGGAAGACGGTTCTGTAAAAGGTGGGTTTGGAAGTGCCGTTCTTGAGTTCATGAACGAGTTTAAAATCCGTAAGAATATTAAGATGTTTGGCATCCCGGACAAGTTTATGGAACATGGTTCGGTACAGGAACTTTATACCATAGCGGGGTTGGACAAGGAATCCATTAAAAAATATATACAGGAAATCTTATGAAAAAACAGGTCACGCCCAAGAAATTGTTGCCTCTTTTCATTTTTCTCATAGTGGTAACCACGGGGCTTTCCCAAGATAGCATTCCCGTTCCGATAGCACCGGATTCCGTTCGTATTGATTCTATCGTTATTGATACCATAGTCATCCGAAAAACACAGGATAAGATAAAATATATTCCAAGGGGGGTAAACCTGACCCACCCTGTTATCTCCTTTAAAAAGACCAAACCTTTAAAAGACAGGTTCAAACGTTTTAGGATACCTTCTTTCTGGCAAAAAGAAAATAATGTTGGTATCAACCTGAGCGAAGTAGCCTTCGTAAACTGGAATGCTGGTGGGAATAATGCGGTAAGTGGATTGGGTTTCTTGAAATTTAAGCGGAATTATAAATTCAGATACTTTAAATGGGACAATAACCTGGACTTAAGATATGGGCTTAACGCCCAAGAGGGAAGAAGGTTGCGCAAGTCCGAAGATGTTATACGCCTTAACTCCAACGTGGGTTATAGAAGGGATACTATTAACAATTGGTATTATTCTATACAGTTAAACTTTAACACACAGTTTTCCAATGGGTACAAATATCCCGATAGGGATACTCCTATTTCCCGTTTTATGGCCCCGGGATATCTGTTTTTCGGTGCAGGTACATCCTACATTAGTAAAGACCAAAGGTTTAATCTTTATATTTCGCCACTTACACAAAAATCTACATTTGTATTGGATCAGGAACTTGCGGACAAAGGTGCTTTTGGAGTTGCCAAGGCCATATTGGATACGGACGGAAATGTTATAACCCCAGGGGAAAACCATCTATTGGAACTCGGATTTCTGATTACCCACAATTGGGATTGGAACATCTCAAAAAATATCGATCTAAAGAGTAGGGTCAACCTATATTCCGATTATTTGAATAGCTTTGGAAATGTAGATATCGACTGGGAACTGAATTTAAAACTTAGGGTAAACAAGTATATTTTGACCACTTTGGGCACACAGGTTATCTATGATGACGATATTCTTTTTGATGAGATAAAAGATGCCAATGGTATTGTCACAAATCCCGGTGAACCCAGAATACAGTTTAAACAGGTACTCGGGGTAGGTGCATCCTATAGTTTTTAAAGCTGGCTTCCTTTTATTTTATTATGGATATGAACGGCCGAGCTATCGGATAAACTGGCTACATAACAGCAGGTATTCAATAAAATTTCATAGAGCGATACCTCTGTCCTTTGATAGAATTCTGGAAGGGTCCTTAAAATCAGTTTATGATAGTTGGAGACAGTACCTTTCTTTTTTTGTACCAATGCATCCACATATACATCTAAAATATCCGATATTATCCGGTAGCCCGCAATCTCTTTTTCCACCACTTCGGCCGATCGGTATACTTTTTCCACGCTCAGGCTTATAATATCCTTGATTTGGGCATCGTATTTACTTTTATCCATGAGCGAGACCCCAAAATCCCCTTGCCGTATTTTTTCTTCATTTTCGATAAAAATAGAGACGGCATCCTGAATCAAAGTATTAATGGCAAGGGCGCGCAGATAACTCAAACGATCTTCCCTATACTCCAAAGCATTGTACTTTTTGGTATTTATGGTATCCTTGACCAGTTTAATCAGGTATTCCAAAGCATAATCCTCAGAAATAAGGCCTAAATTGATTCCGTCTTCAAAATCGATTATAGTATAGCAAATATCATCTGCCGCTTCTACCAAATAGGTAAGAGGGTGCCGTGCAAAAGAAACGGATGCTCCCTCCTTACCGTTATCGGAACGGGTCTGTATCAACCCCAACTCCTGCGCTATCTCTACAAAAGCCGTTTTCTCGGTTTGAAAAAACCCGAATTTTTTATCCGCTATATGTTTTGATGGTCTTTTGGGCAAGGATTCCTTGGGGTATTTCATAAAGGCCCCCAACGTAGCATAACTCAATCTAAGCCCTCCGGATGTACCCGCTTTGTTTTGGGTCATTAACCTAAATCCATTGGCATTCCCCTCAAAATCAATAATATCTTGATATTCTTTCTCCGAAAGTACCTCTTTAAAGGCCTTACCATTGCCCGTCTTAAAATATTCCCCTATCGATTTTTCGCCACTATGGCCAAAAGGAGGGTTCCCGATATCATGCGCCAATGCCGCAGCGGCCACTATAGCTCCAAAATCATTAAAGCCGTATCCGTGTATTTCTTTGAGATAAGGATGTTTTTCCAATATTTTTTGTCCCGCAAGTCGTCCCAAGCTTCTTCCTACAACGGAAACTTCCAGGCTATGGGTAAGCCGTGTATGTACAAAGTCAGTTTTAGAAAGTGGAATAACCTGAGTTTTATCCTGCAGGCTTCTAAAGGCTGCCGAAAAAATGATACGATCATAATCCACATCAAAACCCAAACGGGTTTCGTCCTGTTCGTTTCTTAATCTTTTGTTTTTATCCCCCTTACGCCTTAAGGAAAGTAATTGCTCCCAATTCATTGCAACTAATTAAATGTCGCAAGATACATTTTTTGCCCTTCAGGGAAATTTAATCCCGGACGAAAAAAGACCTATTCTTAACCTTTCCAAAATATACAAATAACTTGTATTTAACCTTAAGTTAACCTTCTCTGTCTTTATTTGCACCGTATCGGGACGGGTGCAGGCCATACACCTGTATTCGTGGTTATTGAAACGTAAGTGGGCAAAATTCAAGATTCTTGTACACCTACAAAAACAAAAAATATCAATAAATGAAAAACCTATTATTGACATTCTCATTGCTAAGCTTTTCCCTTTCTTTTGCTCAAGACTCCGGTATAGTGAGTGGAAAGATACTCGATGCGGAAATGTATAATGAACCTTTATTGATGGCCCAGGTAACCTTAAAGAATACAGAATGGTCCACACGGACCAACTTTAACGGAAACTTTGAAATTTTGGACGTAACTCCCGGCACTTATATCATTCAAATAACTTTTTTAGGGTATGAACCTATAGAAAGGTCCATTGAGATCGTCGGGGATTCCAATATTGCGATTCTTGAAACCCTACATGCTAAATCCTTATCCGAAACCGGCCTTTATACGTCAAGTAAAAAGAACACCGAGAAGGAAACGGTCTCAATAGTATCGAGCGAAAAAAGAAGTAAGTAATCTTGAGTTTCAATACTTACGTAAACCTGATATGACTTTAAGTTGGATTGCATTATACAACTTTGACGTGGCTTTCGTAAAAATCCGGATTTCTTTTGGATATTGGTTTTTGTCGACTACTTCCTGAAATCCTTAGGCTACCTTCTTATTAAGGTAGCCTTTTTATTAGTGGATAAAAATATAGAAATAACATTCAGAAAACATTAACTTAACATTGATATTGGTTATTTGCACCCGACAAAAACCAATAAATTAATGAAATCAAAAATTCTGACCTTAGGGTCGTTGCTTTGTGTATGTTTTTCAATCTTTTCCCAGGAAAGTGCCCCGGCATTTGGCAAAGGCCTCTTTAACCTTGTTGGAAAGGATAGTAGCTGGACCATGAAGGTGGGTGCCAGAATGCAATTGTTGTCTATTGCAAATTGGGACAAAGATCAAAACGGTGGCCTGGTAAATCCGGATCAAAATTTCCTGGTACGTAGGGCCCGTCTAAAATTTGACGGCTATGCCTATTCCCCTAAATTAAAATATAAACTAGAATTAGGGCTTTCTAACCGCGATATTTCAGGTGGTTCGGAATTTACCCGTAATACGCCGCGCTATATACTGGATGCCGTAGTAATGTGGAATTTTGCGGGCAATTTTGAACTATGGGTAGGGCAGACCAAACTTCCCGGAAATATTGAACGCGTTATCTCTTCAGGAAATTTACAGCAAGTGGATCGGTCTTTACTCAATAGCAGGTTTAATATAGATAGGGATATAGGATTTCAATTAAGGCACCACTTTAATTTGACAAAGGATTTTTTGGTGCGTGAAAAATTGGCCGTTTCACAGGGCGAGGGAAGAAATATAACCGAAGGAAATTTAGGTGGCCACCAATACACGGCAAGATTGGAACTATTGCCATTTGGAAAATTTAAGAGCAAGGGGGATTATAGCGCCAGTGACCTAAAACGTGAGGAAACACCAAAATTAATGCTCGCGGCATCGTATGATTTTAATCAAGATGCGGTAAAGACCAGAAGTAATCTAGGTTCTTATATGGTCAATGATACGGGATTTTATAGTACCGATATTAAAACCGTTTTTATAGATGCCATGTTCAAATACCAAGGCTTTTCATTTATGGCGGAATACGCCAATAGATCAGCGGACGATCCATTGGCGAAAAACTCCGATGGCAGCTTAACCGGGGATGTGGTACAAATAGGCAATGGATTAAATCTACAGACCGGATACCTTTTTAAAACAAATTGGGAGGTTTCCGGAAGATATACGGATATCCAATTGGATGAAACGATCACAGGGAGAAATCCCGTAAAACAATACACCCTGGGGCTATCAAAATATATTGTTGGCCACAAACTAAAGGTACAAACGGACTTGAGTTACCTAGACGTTTCAGAGAACAGTACGGATAACTTAATGTATAGGCTACAGTTAGACCTCCATTTTTAAACTAAAAACATAACATTTAGATAACTTACACTGAAGATTTGCTATAGATATTTGCTTTTATTTTTATGAAATTTTATTATGGATAATATTTACCTGTTAATCGTTATTGCCCTAGCTGTGCTGGCCATTGCGGATTTGGTCGTAGGCGTAAGTAACGATGCCGTTAACTTCTTGAATTCCGCTATTGGATCAAAGGCTATTTCATTCAAGACCATTATGATCGTTGCCAGTTTGGGTATTGCCTGTGGAGCCGTATTCTCAAGCGGACTTATGGAAGTGGCGCGAAAAGGAATCTTTAATCCGGGTGAATTCTATTTTAATGAGATCATGTTCATTTTTATGGCCGTGATGATAACCGATATCCTGCTCTTGGATTTTTTTAACACCTTGGGTATGCCGACATCTACAACAGTGTCCATTGTTTTTAATTTATTGGGAGCGGCGGTCGCCATGGCCCTGCTGAAGATAATAGCGGGCGGTGGCAATTTTTCCGAAGTGGTCAATTACATTAACACGGAAAAGGCAATGCAGATTATTTCCGGCATTCTGCTCTCGGTGGTCGTGGCCTTTACCATTGGTGCACTCGTACAATGGGTATCCCGATTGCTTTTGTCCTATAACTTTGAGAAGAAGCCCAAATGGGCCGGAGCCCTCTTTGGTGGTGTGGCCCTTTCCGCGATTACCTATTTTATTTTGATGAAAGGTATTAAAGGTACTCCCTATGCAGGTGAAACCTTTGATATTATCGGAGGGATGAAAATAAAGGATTTTCTAGAGGATCAATGGATCGCCATTGTAGGGGCAAATTTTATAGTATGGTCCTTTCTATCCTATATTTTGATGAATTTTGCGAAAACCAATATCTATAAATTGATTATCGGGGTGGGAACCTTTGCATTGGCCTTGGCATTCGCGGGTAACGATCTGGTAAATTTTATAGGCGTGCCCATTGCCGGATGGCAATCGTATGAAGCTTGGGTGGTCTCGGGAATACCTGCTTCCGAATTTAGTATGGAAGTCCTCTCCAAAAAAGTACCGACACCAACTTTATTATTATTCTTATCGGGTATTGTTATGGTGGTTACCTTATGGCTTTCTAAAAAAGCACGCTACGTAGCGGATACGGAAATTAACTTATCCAGGGAAGGTGAGGCCAACGAACGTTTTCAACCCAACTTTCTTTCACGGGGCCTGGTTCGGGGAACGGTTCTATTATCCGATTGGTTTACAATGATCTTACCCAGTTCATGGGTCTCTACCATGAACAGGCAATTTGAAAAGCCTGTCATTGCGCTTTCCAAGGACAAAGTACACCAGCTTCCTGCATTCGATATGGTACGGGCGGCCGTAAACTTAACGGTAGCCGGCATCTTGATCTCTATTGCGACATCCTATAAATTACCCTTGTCAACTACCTATGTTACTTTCATGGTGGCTATGGGTACTTCATTGGCGGACAGGGCCTGGGGGGCGGAAAGTGCGGTATATCGGGTGGCCGGTGTACTGAACGTAATAGGCGGATGGTTCGGTACGGCAATAATAGCATTTATAGCGGCAGGTACCGTTTTGACCCTTATTAATTTTGGCAAGGGAGCGGCCATTGCCATATTATTGTTCACGGCCGTATTGCTATTGGCCAGAAACTATATCGCATACAATAAAAAGGCCAAGGAGTTACGGGCAGAGGACAGCTTAAACCGGGCGGAGAGCAGCTCTATCCAAGGTGTAATAGAAGAAACCGCTACCAATATCGCCAACGTGGTAAAAAGGACGAATAAGATTTATTCCAACTCCGTAAACGGGTTGGCACGACAAGACCTGGATCTATTAAAGAAGAATAAAAAACAGGTCTCTAAACTATCCACGGAAATAGAGGGCCTCAGGGACGATACGTTCTATTTTATCAAAAACCTGGACGAGGCTCATATCGGTGCCAGTAATTTCTATATAGACGCAATGGCACACTTGACGGATATGTCACAATCCTTGGAATATATTAGTAAGGTAAGCCATAAGCATGTGAATAATAATCACAAGAAACTAAAATACAACCAAATAAAGGAACTTAAGGAAATTGACCTGAAGTTAGAGGATGTCCTAAATAAAACACAAATGGCTTTTGAAGAAAGGTCTTTTGAACAAATAGGCAATATTTTGAGTACCAAACAAGAGTTGTACGATTTGGTTTCCGAAAAAATACAAAAGCAGGTTTCCAGAACCCGTACGGAAGAATCCAGCCCTAAGAACACAACCCTATATTTCTCTATTTTATTGGAAACCAAAGACCTAATGACCGCCATTACCAATTTACTGGAGCAATATTACAATGAACACGATAGTTCCGTTGAACCGGCAAGAGTAGAGTTGCCCGAAAATTAGAGGGGTTATTTGTAAAAGTTCATTTCATCCATATATTTCCACACCGCTGCAGGAAGCATTGGGCTCACGTTTTTCCCTTTCTTATGCTCGTTTCTAATGAATGTTGATGAGATTTCCATAACGGGTGCTTTTACGCGGTGTATCTTTGTGTGCCCTTTAAATTGATGCGCTACCGTACCTTCTGAAATTCTGGGGTAAACAAAGAGTTCATAACCTTCAAGGATTGTTTCAAAGTTCTTCCATTTATGGAAGCTTTTAAGGTTATCCTCTCCCATAATGAGGCAAAATTGATATCCTTTCGGGTATTTTTCAGAAAGGTGTGCCAACGTGTTTATGGTGTAGTTGGGTTGGGGAAGGTCAAATTCTATATTGCTTGGTCTAAGCTTGGGCAGATCTTTGGTGGCCTCTATCACCATTTGGTAACGATGGTGGTTGCCCAATAATGTTTTCTTGACCTTAAAAGGACTTTGTGGGGTTACTATGAACCAAACCTCATCCAGGTCCGAAAACTCCACCATATGGTTCGCAATGACCATATGACCCACATGTATTGGGTTAAAAGTGCCAAAATATAGTCCTATTTTTTTCATTAAAAGGGTGTTGTTTTCATTTCCGTAAAAATGGGCATCCCAAAGTTATCCCAATATACGGTGCAGTGGCAAAACAACTTTTAAAATATTTCGGTTTTGGCAAGTTCAAGGCGTCGAGAAAATACGTTTTCTTAATTTTTTAAAGAGTCGTTTACAAATTCCGCTACAAGGGTATGGGCTTCCTCTAAGGCGGTATCCAGGTCATAGTTCCTTATGGTACGATCAAACTGGGGAGCAGTGGCCAGTTCAACAGATGCCTTGGCAATACGCATATTTATTTTGTCTTCGCTCTCGGTGCTTCTTTTTTTAAGTCTAATTTTAAGCTCGTCCACACTTGGGGGCTTTACAAATACCGCCAAGGTCAGATCAGGAAATTTTTTCTTGATCCTGAGCCCGCCCGCCACATCGATATCAAAAATCACGTTCTTTCCTTCTTCCCAGAGGCGTTCTACCTCACTTTTAAGGGTACCATAAAAATTATCCCTGTACACTTCTTCCCATTCCAAAAAGTCATCGTTCTTAATGTGCTTCTTAAATTCGGAAACGGACATAAAGTAATAATGCTCCCCATTTTTTTCCTTGCCCCTTCTAGGTCTTGAAGTAGCGGATACGGAAAACGCCAGATTTAAATCCGGTTGTTTTAAAAGGTGTTGGACTATGGTGGTTTTACCGCTACCCGATGGGGCCGAAAAAATCAAAAGTTTGCCTCCCTCCATATCTTAAAATTCAAGTGTCAAAAAATAAAATTCCAGCCTTATACTTCTGTACATCCTACAAGACATTCAACATTTGTTCCTTTATTTTTTCCAGTTCATCTTTCATTTGCACGACCAATTGTTGCATGGGTGCATAATTGGCCTTTGAACCTATGGTATTGATTTCCCGTCCTATTTCTTGGCAAATGAATCCCAACTTTTTACCGTTACTGTCATCGGATCGCAAGGTTTTCTTAAAATAGTCCAAATGATTGGCCAGACGTACCTTTTCTTCCGTAATATCATATTTTTCCAGATAATAGATGAGTTCTTGTTCAAACCTATTGGCATCGACTTCTGTTTTAATATCGTTCACGGCTTTTTCCAAACGTTCTCGAATGGTACCTTGGCGGTCTGGATCCATTTCCAATACCTGATCTAATAATCTTTCCAAAGCACTGATCCGTTCCAGAAAATCTTTTTCGAGAACCCTGCCCTCTTCCGATCTAAAGGAATTGACTTCTGCCAAAGCTCCCTCCAATGCTTCCAAAATAGCTGTATATTCCTCCTCTTCTATATCCTCCTTGTCCGTTTTCATGGCATCGGGAAAGCGGAGGGCCATTTCCATTAGCCTCAGGTCATCACCAGCCGCAATGGACCTTAACTGTTCCATATAGCGTTTAACGGTTATCTCATTGACCTGGGCCGTTGTCTCATCTCCCGTTATCTCTACATAAAGGTTAAAATCTACCTTGCCCCTTTGTAAGGAGTTCGCGATCAATTTTCTTAATTCAAGTTCTTTTTCACGATGGGACGATGGCATACGGGCATTCAAATCTATACTCTTGCTATTGAGCGATTTGATTTCTACCGTAATCTTTTTTGTGGGAAGCTGAACGACATGTTTCCCGAAACCGGTCATGGATTTAATCATGGTCTGCAATTAGATTTTGGCAAAGGTAGTCCTTTTCAAATACTGAAACTTGCCTATAATTCCCTGATCCAAATATTTCTAAAACTCACCCCACTATTATCGCCATGGTCCTGCAAAAGCAAGGGACCCTTGCCATGTGGCGGGTTTTTGGGCCATCCTACATTAGGAGTAGTCCCTTTAATTTCAACATGGTCCTGAACGAGAACGCCATTCTGAAGCACGGTTATCGTTGCCGATTTTGTCTTTTGCCCTTTCCCATTAAATTCAGGGGCATGATAAATGATGTCATAGGCGTTCCATTTTCCCGAGGGTACAGAGGCCATGGCCAAAGGAGCATGTTGTTTATAAATTGAGGCTACTTGACCGTTTACATAGGTCGAATTGTCATTGTTGTCCAAAATCTGTACTTCGTATATTCCACTTAGAAAAACACCGCTGTTCCCTCTATTTTGTCCTTCACGCCGCACTTCTTTAGAGGAACGCCATTCTATATGCAATTGTATATCCCCAAAGTTTTGTCTGGTCTGTATGTTCCCTGTTTTGTCCTTTACGGTCATACTGCCCTCTTCTTTGTTCAAGTGCCACTTTGCCACGGTACTATCTCTTGAGCTGATCCAATCGTCCAGACCCGTACCATCGAACAAAATAATGGCATCATTGGGGACATTGCCATTCGTAGCCGGGCCGACTATAGGGACTTTTGGTTCATAAAATTCTGTTTCTTCTGGAGTTGTAGGCTCTTCTCCCGAATATTCTTCATGGAGGATAATGACATCGTCCTTTAATTTTTTCCTAGCGGAGATGTCTGCTTTTTTAGCTTCCTGACAGGAAAATAATATAACAGCCAAGACAGGTAACATAGCATATTTCAGCATCTTCTCTTTTTTAGAGCCTTTTTATTTTAATATTCCTGTAGGCTACTTTATCCCCATGATCTTGCAATCCTATTTTTCCCGTTGTAAACTCGCCAAAACCGTCCCAACCTGCAAACTTGGATTTAGAGACCATTTCATTCCATTTTTCATTTCCCACAGGGAAACTCACGATTTCCACATCATTTAAGACCACTCCACCCCGATTTTTCTTATGATCCACCATTATAATCATCGTATTCCATTCTCCAACGGGGTTGGTCACATCTTTTGATGGTGCCACCATATCATATAGCGCACCCGCTTGACGGGACGTTCCGTTCTTCGCATCTGGATGTTTTTCATTATCCAAGACTTGAATTTCGGGGCCGGTAGCATAGGGTTGACCATATCTCCGATCTTCCTTGATTCCCCAAAAAACACCACTATTGCCCTTTTCGGATATCTTCCATTCCAAGGATAGCACAAAATCCGTATATTCACTTTGGGTCACCAGATTATAACTCTCCCCTTTAGGTCTTTCTTTTGGAGGATAAAATACCATTGCGTTATCCTCTATTTTCCATGTCGCATCAACATCGTTCTTTAGATAACCTTTCCAATGTTCAAAGGAAGAACCGTCAAAGAGTATTTCCCATTCACTGTTCGCTTTTTCCGGCATATCCAGTTTTTCCGCTATTTCAATTCGTTCGGTCTTATGCTTGTCCTTACAGCCAAAGCTTAACACCAATGCCAATAAAATTATCGTTGTTTTTTTCATTGTATCTTATTTTATGTGCCCAATATTTTCCTTAGTACTTCTTTATCAATGGCCGCTCCGGCAAAATCATCGAATGCTTTCTCCGTCGCTTCGATAATATGGTCCCGAATAAATAGGGCGCCTTCCCTTGCGCCCTGCTCCGGGCTTTTAATGCAACACTCCCACTCCATCACCGCCCAAACGTCACAACCGTATTGCGTTAATTTGGAGAATATGGTTTTAAAGTCGATTTGTCCATCGCCCAAAGAACGATACCTTCCTGCCCGATCGCCCCAATCATTATAGCCCCCGAAGGCTCCTTTTTTGCCGGTCGGGTTAAATTCGGAATCCTTTACGTGAAAGGATTTTATAAATTCATGATAATGGTCTATATAGCTTATATAATCCAATTGTTGCAGTACAAAATGACTGGGATCGTAAAGGATGTTCACTCTTTTATGATTGCCCGTTGCCTTCAAAAATCTTTCAAAAGTGTCGCCATCATGCAAATCTTCACCCGGGTGTATTTCATAACAGACATCTACCCCTTCTTCGTCAAAATGATCAAGAATGGGCATCCATCTTTTGGCCAATTCCTCAAATCCCATTTCTACCAATCCGGCAGGGCGTTGCGGCCAAGGATGCCAAGTATGCCAAAGTAACGCCCCGGAAAAAGTGGCATGGGCCTTTATTCCCAATCTTCTACTTGCGGTAGCCGCTTTTTTCACAATATCAACGGCCCATTCCGTTCTGGCCTTCGGATTGTTTTTGACCTCATCAGGAGCAAAATTATCGAACATCAGATCATAGGCAGGGTGCACTGCGACCAATTGACCTTGTAAATGAGTAGATAACTCGGTTATTTCCAGACCATAGGAATTGACCTTTCCTTTAAGCTCATCACAATAGACCTGACTTTCCGCAGCTTTGTCCAAATCGATCAGAAAATTTTCCCAAGTAGGAATCTGTATGCCCTTATATCCTAAATCGGATGCCCACTTGCACATGCCGTCCAAAGAATTGAACGGTGCTTTGCTATCCACGAATTGGGCCAAAAAGACCGCAGGGCCTTTAATTGTTTTCATAGTAAAACGTTATTTATATTTTAAAATCGATGCTCCCTCTGCTTTGAAGTATTTAGGAATTAACCCTATATTTAAAGCGTAGTTGCGCTATTCTTAATTTTTTTATTGATCGGTTATAAATATAGGGAATACCTCCAGAAAAAGATAAAAAATCAAAGATGAATCAAAACGAAATAAACAATAACCTTATTATGAGTGATGGAATATCTGGACACCTGGTTTCAAGGGCCATTTCATATTCTATTTACCGAATATCGAAAAGTAAGTAGAAAACAGCCCATAAACCGTGGTCTTGTTAAATTCATTTGCTTTATTGTGAATTAAATTACACGTTTATATTAAATACATAAGCCTATGGACAATGCGTCAGCTAGAAATATGTGGGGAGATTATCTGGATGCCCACTTGGAGCATGCCTTTGTAGATGCCCCGAAAGTCGTTCATTTTTGCGACAATAAGGAAGATGCCGATACTTGTGCAAAGCTTGTAAAAAAAGGGATTAAAAAAGCTACATCACATTCCCTGTTAGGACTACAGCACCATAATGAGCCATTGCCCAAAATGGGGGATTTTAAGGTAGTGACCAACTGGGACGGGAAAGCCCAATGTATTGTACGGATTACTTCGGTAAAACTAAGACCTTTTTTTAGTATTGATGCGGACTATGCGAAATTGGAAGGGGAAGGTGATAAATCATTGGATTATTGGAAAAAGGTACACTGGGAATATTATACGAGGGAGTTGGAGGCTTTTGAGCGTGTTCCCAAAGAGAGTATGATCATTGTTTGCGAGGAATTTGAAAAGGTTTTTTAATTGTTCTATAAATCTATTCCGGTATACGCCCCACCTTTTCAGGAAAGAGCTTTCAAAAAAGGGCTGAATTAATTCGGCCCTTTTAATTCCGATGGTTTTTAAAGATCACTCCATTTCAATCCAAGTATTCCCGTTTTTATGGGAGGCCACCGTGGCTTCGATAAAGTTCATGCCCCGAACACCGTCCAACATTGTTGGAAATTCACCATTATTATATTTTTCTCCACGAATGGCCTTGGCCGCACCCAAATAAATATTCGCCATGGAATCAAAAATTCCTTCGGGATGTCCTGGTGGTAGCTTTGTACCGCCCAAAGACAGTTCGGAATTATAGGCATGTCCGGGTCTATAGACCTGTACGGGCTCGGTATCACTCAATTTATATAGGAAATTAGGTTTTTCTTGCTCCCAGCGGAAGGCTCCTTTTTCTCCATAAATGGCAATGGCAAGACCATTTTCTTCTCCGGTGGCCACCTGACTGCCCCTAATAACCCCTTTTACATGAGCGTCCATTCTAACAAGGACGGTTCCATCAACATCCATTTGATTGTCCTCATATAAATAATTAAAGTCACAGAGCAATGATTTTACCCGAAGCCCTGTCGTATATTCTACCAGATTAAAAGCGTGTACCCCAATATCTCCCATACAGGAACTTATCCCTGCTTTCTTAGGATCCAATCGCCAGACACTGGACCGTTTTTCCTTATCGTGTATAATGGTATTTATCCACCCTTGATAATATCTGGCATCTACTTTATGAATTTTGCCCAAAGCCCCTTCCTTGATCATTTCACGCATTTGTCTTACCATGGGATAGCCCGTATAGGTATGGGTCAACGCAAAAACGGTTCCTGCTTTTTTATGGGCTTCCTGTAATATTTTGGCCTCTTCCAACGTAGTGGTCATTGGTTTTTCACAAATGACGTGAAATCCGTTGTCCAATAGCTTTTTGGCCATTGGAAAATGCAAAAAATTAGGGGTAAGGACAGAACATACTTGAATGCGCTCGTCTTCCGGAAGTTTCATCTCCTCTTCGACCAACGTATCAAAATCTTTGTATATGCGTTTTAACGGAACATCTATTTCTTTGGCAAACTCCACATTGGCTTCAAAATCCGGATTAAAAACGGCCCCAGTTATCTCATAGTTATCGTTGATATGGGCAGCTATCCTATGCAACACTCCTATTAGGGAATCTCCTCCTCCTCCTAAAATTCCTAACCTAATTTTCTTTGGCATTTTATAATTGTATTTACGTTGTTTAAATTATCCTAAAACAAAAATATTCAATAGCATTAGTAAAAACCCTTTGTTGGACAAAAAAGGCACTATCATACTGAAAAAAATCCGATTTCAATTTAGCTGAAATTTCCAAATCAATACAATTACGGTAAAACCCCATGGGTATAACCAAAAGTAGCCCAGATAAAGAATTTCAGGAACAGCATTATACAAAGCCGTACATATGTCCTCAAATTAATTACGGATTACCTAACGTTTGTAGCGGACATAGTCCAAAACTATAGGTTCTTTCCCATTTTTTCTAAAATCCGTTGCTATTTGACCTCTATGGTTCGTCGAATGGTTTATAATATGGAACAATATATCCTGGAGCGTATTGGTAAACAATCTGCCCTGGGTATTTTCATAATCTATTCGCTTATCGAATGCACCGGCATTGGTCGTAATCTCAAAAGAGCTTCTCTGGTTTTCATAATGAATATCGCCCCAATCGGAAATCGGGTGTTTCTGCCAAACATCATATTCAGGTGGTTTTCCGAGAATTCTCGCATTCCAAATATGATGGGCGTTTAAAATATGGCCAAAAAGTTCCTGGCTCTTATCCGGAACCTTTTCCATGGCCATACATTCGTCGATTATTTTTTTGTTACAGTAAAAATTATAATCGAACAGTTCGTTTAAAAAACCCTTCATACACTATCTACCTATGTTCAGACAACTTTTTTGGCCGCTTTTAGCAACAGTTCCTTAGTGGCCTTTATTCCAGCTTCCTCATCAAGTTTACTACCTTCATATTCAACTCCTATAAATCCGGTATAACCGGTATCCTTGACCATTTGAAGCATTTTTACATAATCTATCTCCGTTTCATTTCCCGCAGCATCAAAATCATGTGATTTGGCGCTTACCGCCTTGGCATAGGGCATTAGTTCTTTTACCCCTTTATACTTATCATATTGTGTTTCACAATCCCAACTACCCGATTTTCTGGCAATACAAAAATTGCCAAAATCCGGCAAGGTCCCACAATTGTCCATATTCACCATTTTCATTACGGCCGCATGGAGTTCGCCATTGGAGGAAAGACCACCATGGTTCTCGACCAGCACATTAATGTTCTTTTCCTTGGCATAGGTAGCCAGTTTGGTCAAGCCATCTACCGAGTTCGCTTTCCATTCTTCGGGATTACTACTGCCATTCAAATTCACCCGGATGGCATGGCATCCCATGGCGGCTGCGGCATCTACCCATTTCTTATGCTTTTCCACGGTTTCATTACGTTCTTTCTCATCACTTACCGCAAGGTTTCCCTGGCCATCGATCATAATCAATACGTTCTTCATTCCATGTTTTTTCGCTTCTGCATTGGATTTATCGATAAAGGCTGCCATAGCCTCTTCCGAATAATCGGCATCGGACAATTCCGGGTTGTATAACTGACTTACGTATTCCAAACCGGTAAAACCCCAATTCTTGGCCTTTTCGGCAAAAGTATAGGGATCCACGCCCTCTTCCCTTATCATTTTATGAATGGACCATTGTGCCAAGGATAATTCAAAGAAGGGCTTGGATATAGCGGCACTTTTTGTTTCGTCCGCGGCCATTTCCTTTTCTTTTTTGGCCTCTTTACAGGCATATGTTCCTATAAGGGATATTCCAAGGCCCGCCGCCGAAGTATTACGAATAAACTTTCTTCTTTTCATGTATTGTGTGATAGGTTAAAAATTGATTTTTAATTATAATTAATCTTCTGCAATGTTATAGTAAGATTATTGCAATAAGTACAGCAACTAAATGTAGAAAATTAATTTAATATTTAATAAGTTTAGAAGATAAACAATTTAATAAATGAGTGATTTTTCTTCTCCTGAAGAAGTTGTAGGAACAGGAATTAGCGGTGGTTGGGCGGCCAAGGAATTATGCGAGATTGGAACGGGGCAGAATGGTGAAATACCGAAACGATTATAAAACCGCCCATAGCCCCATGGAACTTTTCTCAAGGAGGCCGGTCGACCAAAGGAATCATAGAAAAACGGCCCAAATAGAACAGGACCGGATACACCACGGAAGATGATATTGCCTGTTTTGCTTTTGCCAATAACCTTAGGGGGTATGACCATACAGGGTTACAAAATATCCAAATATGCAGGTAAAGAAGGATTGGCCTATCTGCCCATTCCCGGAGAATATACAGGTTGTGGGGGTGTACAGGAATTAACGACGGGAAAAGCTTGGTCTCTATAAAATGAAGCGAAGAAGTTTTATACAAAAAATGACCCTGTCCGGCGGAGCGATCACATTGGGCGGGGCATTTTTCAAAGGAAAAGGGTCATCCCTTAAATTTTAACGTTTTTTTACATCGTCCGATAAAATTTCCGTAATCTTTTTTACGTTATAACGACGTATATACTATAAATCCCCTTAAAACTTCATCCATGGATAACTATATAATAATTTTGATGATATATGGAGCCGCATTGTTATTTGCAGGCGCATTGAAGCCTTACATAGAAAACAAATAAAGTTGCTTCCCTTTTATTGAAGCAAAAAAGAGGCCCCGTTCTAGATTAGAACGGGGCCTCTTTTTTAATCAACATTATCAAATTTTCAAGAAGACAGAAAGGTTATGAACCACACATTAAACAATCATCATCTCCTTGCCCCTCTTTCGAACGGGCGATCATTGCCTTCATCTCTTCCGGGGTCATGGGTTTAATATCGACCTCTTCCTGAGGGGTTACCGCCGTGGCCTTTACTTTCATCCCTACGGCAGCTTCCGTACTTGCCGGGGCCGGGGTAGTGGTAGCAACTTCGGCCTGCGCAGCTATACTTACCGGAACTTCTTTCTTTTTGGTATTGTCCAATGTAAATTTAATAGCATCTACGGCAGCTTTTGTCCTTAAATAGTACATCCCTGTCTTTAAGCCACTTTTCCATGCATAGAAATGCATTGAGGTCAATTTAGCAAAGTTCGCATTCTCCATAAACAAATTCAGGGACTGACTTTGATCAATAAAATATCCCCTATGTCTGGACATATCAATGATATCTTTCATACTCAACTCCCAAACTGTTTTGTACAGATTCCTAATATCCTGTGGAATAGTCTCTATATGCTGAATGGACCCATTGGCACGCATCAATTCCTGTTTCATATTCTCGTTCCACATGCCCAAGCTCACCAAATCTTCCAACAAATGCTTGTTCACCACTATAAATTCACCGGACAGTACCCTTCTCGTATAAATGTTGGAGGTATAAGGCTCAAAACATTCATTATTGCCCAAAATTTGAGAAGTGGAAGCGGTTGGCATCGGTGCTACTAATAGCGAGTTGCGAACGCCGTTTTTCTTCACCTCTTTTCTCAATTTGGCCCAGTCCCAACGGCCGGACAATTCTTCATCTTTTATTCCCCACAGGTTATGTTGGAACTCGCCATTGGCGATCGGTGATCCTTTATAGGAAGAATATGGCCCTTCTTCTTTTGCCGCTTCCATAGAAGCTGTTACCGCAGCAAAATAAAGGGTTTCAAAAATTTCTTGGTTCAATTCTTTGGCCTCATCACTGGTAAAAGGCAAACGCAACATGATAAAGGTATCCGCCAACCCCTGAACCCCAAGTCCTATAGGTCTATGGCGCATGTTGGAGTTTTCCGCTTCTTTTACGGGATAATAGTTCCTATCTATGACTTTGTTCAGGTTTTTGGTCACACGTTTGGTTACCTTGAACAATTCTTTGTGATCGAATGCCCCATTTTTCACGAACATGGGCAATGCAATGGAAGCCAAATTACAGACCGCTACTTCATCGGGCGAAGTGTACTCTAAAATTTCCGTACACAGGTTAGAAGAGCGTATGGTCCCTAAGTTTTTTTGGTTACTCTTTCTGTTAGCGGCATCTTTATAGAGCATGTACGGGGTTCCCGTTTCAATCTGGGATTCCAAGATTTTCTCCCATAACTCACGCGCCTTTACCGTTTTACGTCCTTTTCCTTCAGCTTCATATTTGGTGTATAACTCTTCAAATTCCTCGCTGTGGTTGGTAAACAATCCCGGACATTCGTTCGGGCACATTAAGGTCCAATCTTCATTGGCCTCTACCCTTTTCATGAACAGATCGGAGATCCACATGGCATAGAACAGATCACGGGCCCGCATTTCTTCCTTGCCATGGTTCTTCTTAAGGTCCAAAAATTCATAGATATCCGCATGCCATGGTTCCAAATAAAGGGCAAAGCTTCCTTTTCTTTTCCCGCCGCCCTGATCCACGTACCTAGCGGTATCATTAAAGACTTTGAGCATAGGCACTATACCATTGGAGGTTCCGTTGGTTCCCGCTATATACGAACCTGTTGCGCGAACATTATGTATGGACAATCCGATACCTCCTGCGGACTGCGATATTTTAGCCGTTTGTTTTAAAGTATCATAAATACCATCTATGCTATCATCTTTCATTGCCAAAAGAAAACATGAGGACATTTGTGGTTTGGGCGTACCGGAATTGAACAATGTCGGCGTAGCATGCGTAAAATATTTTTTGGACATTAGCTCATAAGTCTCGATAGCCGCATCTAGATCGTCCAGATGTATCCCTACCGAGACACGCATCAACATATGCTGGGGGCGTTCGGCAATTTGTCCGTTCAATTTTAAGAGATAGGAACGTTCCAATGTTTTAAAACCAAAATAATCATATCCGAAATCACGGTTATAAATAATTGTAGAATCCAGTTGTTCCGCATTTTCCCGTATCACTTTGTACACCTCCTCAGAAAGTAATGGTGCTTTTTTACCGGTTCTTGGATTTACATATTCGTATAAATCCTTCATGGTCTCCGAAAAGGATTTTTTGGTATTCTTATGTAGGTTGGATACGGAAATGCGTGCTGCCAGCTTTGCATAATCAGGATGGGTAGTGGTCATAGTAGCCGCTATCTCTGCCGCCAAATTATCCAGTTCCGAAGTGGTCACCCCATCATAAAGCCCTTCTATAACGCGCATAGCTACTTTTAAGGGATCTACAAGCCCGTTAAGGCCGTAACATAATTTCCTTACTCTGGCCGTTATCTTATCGAACATGACCAGTTCTTTTCTTCCGTCTCTTTTTACTACATACATGTGGTTGTCATTATTTTTTAGTGATACGTTGGTTTGGTCGAATTTCCGTTAAAAAATTCAACAATTTATAGTTGGGTTCCAAAGCTCCCTTTAAAGTTACAAAAGGAATCTCTTTTTGAAAACTATTTAGAAATCAGCATCAAAACTGATTTTTTGTGCATCGTCATCTTTTTCTTTGTTCAATACTCCGGCTTTCTGATATTCAGAAACACGTTTCTCAAAGAAGTTGGTTTTCCCCTGTAGGGAAATCATATCCATAAAATCAAATGGATTTGTAGCATTGTAGACCTTATCACATTCTAGCTCCACCAACAAACGATCGGTCACAAATTCAAGATATTGCGTCATTAACTTGGAGTTCATGCCAATTAGGCTCACGGGCAAAGATTCCGTAATAAACTCTCTTTCTATGTTAAGGGCATCGGTCAAAATTTGCGTAATGCGTTCCTTCGGAACTTTATGTATCAGATGCTTATTGTGCAAATGGACCGCATAGTCACAATGCATGCCCTCATCCCGGGAGATCAATTCATTGGAAAATGTAAGGCCCGGCATCAATCCTCTTTTCTTCAGCCAGAAAATAGAACAGAATGCACCTGAAAAGAAGATACCTTCTACGGCGGCAAAAGCAATTAAACGTTCCGCAAAACTCGGGGAATCTATCCAATCCAACGCCCAATCCGCTTTTTTCTTGATGGCGGGAAAGTTTTCTATGGCCTTAAAAAGGATATTCTTTTCTTTTTCATCCTTTACATACGTATCTATTAGAAGGGAATAGGTTTCCGAATGGATATTCTCCATCATAATCTGGAATCCGTAAAAGAATTTTGCTTCCGGATACTGCACTTCACTAACAAAGTTCTCCGCTAGGTTCTCATTTACAATTCCGTCCGAAGCGGCAAAAAATGCCAGGATATGTTTAATGAAGTAACGTTCGTCATCATTTAATTTATTGGCCCAGTCCGTCAAATCCTGATGCAAATCTATCTCTTCGGCAGTCCAGAAACAGGCTTCACATTTTTTATACCATTCCCAAAGATCATCGTGTTTAATCGGAAAGATTACAAATCGGTCGTCATTTTCTTCCAAAATAGGCTCTATGGCTGTGGACATAATACTATATTTTAAATAAAAGTTAGTGTGAAGAGGGCGATTATTACCTTCTTGTAAGGACTAACAAAGATTGAAAAATGTGAGCGATCTGTAAAGTGTATTTCCGCTTTTCAACTACAAAGTTTTTAACACAATATGTTGAAATCTAGGCTCGCAAGTGATGTTCATTGCGCTAAGGGGAAAAGAAGCATCCTGATATTTTTTTCATAAAATCCAACAGAAAAAAATAAACCAAAAAGTATGGTTTCAAATATACCTTTTGGTTTGTTCAAATGTAAAGGCTTTCGATCAAGATCAAAATGTACGGCCCTTTCAACACTTCATGCTATGAAAATGCCCACCAAGTTCTAATTTAGGTAGTTCCCCCGAAACCTATCATTAGATTTTGTGGCCAAAGACCACTTTTTGGTGTTCAAAAAGTTGAATGGATAACTTGTTTAATAACATTCATCCTGAGCCGTACCTCTTTTTGACACTAATTACTTTCTATCTTTTTAATATTAAAAAACCGTTATTTCATAAAGGGTTGCTTTCTACATTGTCAAACCCTAACCTTAAAGCTACTTTTTGTCTTACTACTTTAATTTCAATATTTCCGGCCTTTGTAAAAAAAGGCTTTTCTCCAAGTTAATTACCAATGACCATGCCAAAAACACCATCATATCGAGGTACTTAAAACCGATGCCAAGGCCACTATTTCCCTTCAACTGTTGGCTCCAAACCTCATTTGTTTCCAACGAACATCCTTTCATCGGAATCCGGGCATTTTTCATACACCCTTCATGTCCGTTAGAAATCAATAAAAACGGCGTAACGCCCAATATCGGAATCTTGGAAATTTTAAACAGGAAAGATGTCATTTTAGAAGCCGTGGTTAGTTGTTCTCATTCGTGGTCAACAAATCCGTAGCGCCCAATGTTTCCATGACCATTTCATCTTCTACATAGTTTGTACGGGGCCTCCCCATAACCACTGCTATAAAAAGCACTATCAATAGAAATGCAAACATTAACAAACACTTTTTCATGACCCCATTTTCAAAATTCATTTTAAAAACCCGTACATCTAATTTTTCATATAAAATTAAATGTGCCACTAAATTAGATGATGACAGGCCAACTGAAGATCATTATGTATAATCTGTATATTTTTTTGTGTAAACGGAAAAACATAAAAAAAACAATTTCATAACGGATATTGTCCTGTAGTCTTTTTCGTATAATTTATCAATAACATCGGTTTCCGGTTTCCCCAATGAAATTATATGCCAGTTATACTTGAATAGCCTCCATTGATACAAAATCCCAAGAAAGCAAAGTTCTAAACCTTAATTTTGATTAACTTTCTATCTTCATTTTATCCTTATGTTGGAAGTTGTTATTGTTGATGATGAAATAAAAGCGCTACAGAGCCTTTCTTGGGAACTCACGAATTTTAGTGAGGAAATAATCGTATCCGCTTCTTTCACAAATCCTTTCGAGGCCCTGGAGTATTTGGAAAAAAATACGCCCGACTGCTTGTTTTTGGATATTGAAATGCCCACTATGGACGGTTTTCAGTTTATTCAGAAATTGAAAAACAAAAACTTTCCAGTAGTCATCACCACCGCATACAATCAATATGCCATAAAGGCATTAAAGAACGAAGCTATCGACTATCTCTTAAAACCTATAGACACGGATGATCTACAGGAAACCATAGTTAAAATCAAAAAATTCAACGCCAAAAATTTTACGGCCGAAAAACTAGAACAAATATTGCTTAATTTTAACTCGCGTTCCATCAACAAAAAAATCACCTTGAACACGGACGGTAAATTGTTATTTCTGGAAAGTGATGAAATCCTCTATGCGGAGTCCGATGGCAATTATAGCACCATTTTCCTTTCCGACGGACAAAAAATAGTATTGACCAAAAAATTAAAGGAAGTAAAAGAGTTGCTCCCGGACGATTCTTTTTTTAGAATCCACAATTCTTACATCATCAACCTTACCAAAATAAAGGAATTTCTAAAAACGGACGGGTATGTAGTACTAAAGTCCAATCACAAAATACCTGTGTCCAGACAGAAAAAATCTGATTTTCTGGATTTATTATAGGATAATCTATGGGGGTAGTCACACTAGAAAAAGCACCTTATAATCCTTATATATCCACTTTTCCTATTCATTATAAAATTTTCCTATTTGTTTTTACCACTTTACTTATTTCTGTCAAGGGTATTTCCCAGGGCATTTCCCCAGAACTGGAAAACAGCATAGACAGTTTGGTAAATGCAGCTCCAAAAACCTATGCGGAAATAGACAAGGTGCTAAGACCTATTAGAAAGGACACCTCGTCAATGAACTATTTTATTATCAAGGCCAGAGAAAAGTACTATCTGGCCGGCCAAACGTATGCCCTTAACCAAAAAGGAAGGGTGTACAGGGACATTTCTGAATATTCTAGGGCATTAAGCTTGTTTCAAGAAGCCTTTAAGATCGCGGAAGAGATGGAGAATGTGGAGTTCAAAGTCTACGGTTTAAACATGATGAGTGTAATCTTTAGACGAACGGATGCCATTAAATCCGCTCTGGACTACAGTCAAGAAGCCCTGGAACTTGCGGAGACCGTGGAGAATCCCTCCCCCGGCATAAGAAGGAGTATTAACGTTTCTTTGAACAGTATTGGGAATATTTATCAGATTTTAGAGCAATATGATCTTGCTATAGCAAAGTACAAGGAATCCATGAGGCTCGAAAAAGAACTTGGCAATACATTGGGCCTGGCCATTAACAATCAAAATATAGGTGAATGTTATGAAGCTTTAGGAAGATTGGAAGAAGCGCTGGAAAGCTTTAATAAGTCATTGGCCTATAACGAGGAAATCAATTCCGAAAAAGGAAAGATCATATGTTATTACAGTATTGCCCACGTATATGTCCATTTAGAGAAAACCCAGGAAGCCTTAAAAATTCTTGAATCAACGTTGGAAAAGGCGAAACCATTAGGGGATCAGAAAATCATCACTTCCATATTGATAAACACCGGTTGGACGAACATACGGCTGTCGTCTTACGAGAACGCCGAGAAGCAACTAATGCAAGGCTTGGAAATTGCGAAGAAGTATAATTTCCCGGTGGAAATTGCAGAGGCAAATAAATTTTTATCCGAAATGTGGATCAAATTGGATGATTATGAAAAGGCAATGACCTATTATAAAGAAGCCAAAAAATATGAGAAACAGATTACTAACAACCTGAACCTACGGTATGTTAATGATATGATCTTGAGATATGAATCGGAAAAAAGAACGAACCAGATAGAAAAATTAGCTCAGGAAAATGAAAACGTTCGCTTAAAACTCAAGAAGAACAGAACCATGTTATTGATCAGCGGTATTGGTCTGGTACTCTTGGCAGGTATTCTTTATATACTCTATAAGCAATATCAATTGAGCAACGAAAAAAAAATGTTGACACTGGAACAGACCATGTTAAGGAGCCAAATGAATCCACATTTCCTGTTCAACTCCTTAAATTCCATAAAATTATACATCATTAACAATGAACAGAAAAATGCGGTCCATTATCTAAACAAATTCTCCAAACTGGTCCGAAAAATTTTGGAAGCTTCTTCCCAAAGGGAAATCCAGTTGGCGGAAGAGTTGGAAACCGTGGAGCTATACATGAATATTGAAAATATTCGCTTTTCCAATGAAATAAATTTTATTGTAAACATATCGGATGATATAGATGTACATACCGTACGCATCCCATCCCTTATTTTACAACCGTTCCTTGAAAATGCCCTATGGCACGGGCTTTCTTCTAAGGAAGGGGAGAAAAACATCATTTTGGACGTAGATAAGGGGCAGGACGGTTTTATCAATATTGCCATTACCGATAATGGGGTAGGACGGGACGCGGCCGAGAAAATCAAGAAAAACAAGGTCTTGAAACGAAAATCCGTCGGGATAGATATTACCAAGGAACGCCTTGCCAACTTCTCCCGAGACTACCAAAACTCATTTCATGTAGAAATAGTAGACCTTTACGACGGTACCAACAAACCCAATGGCACCAAAATTATTCTTCACATCCCTATCGAGTAAGATGTTCTTTGGCTATCTGCTCCAATTCATCATACCAAGCTTGCCCAAATTTCCGCACCAACGCATCTTTAACAAATTTATAAATGGGTACTTTAAGCTCTTCGCCCAAGGCACATGCAGGATCACAAATATGCCATTTATGGTAGTTTACGGCCGTTAACTCTCTATATTCTTTGATCCGGACCGGATATAAATGGCAAGAAACAGGTTTTTTCCAATTGATCTTTCCCTGGTTATATGCTTCTTCTATCCCACACTTGGAAGTATTTTTTTCATCAAAAATAACATAGGCACATTCGCTGCCATTTATTAAGGGAGTTTCCCACTCACCATCCTCTCCTTTGACGAAAGCACCTTCTTCCTCGATTGTCTTTATTCCTTCGGGTCTCAGAAAAGGTTTCACTTTATCATAAACATCTACCAAAATCTCCGTCTCACCATCCTCTACCGGGGCACCGGCATCACCATCTATGCAACAGGCTCCTTTACAAGCATTTAGGTTACAGACAAAATCGTTCTCAATAATCTCTTCGGATACTATGGTCTTCCCTAATTGAAACATGTTTTTATTTAAGTTGGGAAGATACATTTTTTCATTGCTTTTTGTTTTATGTTGATTTAAAAGAATAATTGATCTTAACGATATCCGGTCAAAGCAATCGTCAATTTTCAAAAAACTCTCCATGGGATTACTCCTCTTATAGGTATTAAGAGCACTCTGGGGCAATAATAACGGTAATTTTACATACTGGTAAAATAATGGCGTCCGAAACCCTTTTTATAAACGTAAATTTGCTAAAATTCCAGTGATGGCCTTTCATTTTAACTTCAGGGAAATAGTCACCGCAAGTATGGTACTTTTTGCGGTCATAGATATATTGGGCAGTATTCCCATAATTATTGGTTTACGGAATAAAGTAGGGCATATACAGTCGGAAAAAGCCTCGATAGTCGCTGCCTGTATCATGATCGCTTTCCTTTTTCTAGGGGAGGAAATACTTCATCTTATCGGTATTGATGTAAATTCTTTTGCCGTTGCAGGGGCCTTTGTCATTTTCTTTTTGGCCCTTGAAATGGTTTTAGGAATATCGCTTTATAAAAATGATGAGCCGGAGAGCGCATCCATTGTTCCCATTGCCTTCCCGTTAATTGCCGGTGCGGGTACCTTGACCTCGTTACTTTCACTACGAGCGGAATATCATGTAGAGAATATTATCATTGCCATACTGGTAAATATCATTTTCGTTTTTATGGTGTTGAAATCGTCCATAAAACTGGAACGTAAGCTGGGCAAAAACGGACTTAATATTATCCGAAAAGTTTTTGGGGTAATTCTCATGGCCATAGCGGTAAAACTGTTCGTTACCAATATCAATGAACTTTTTAATCATTAAAGAACTTAAAAAGAGCGTATTTTTGTTCTAAAACAGCATGCCATGAGCAGAACACTTTCCATCATTTTCATTGTTTTGGCCCTGGTCCTGATCGCCTATAATGTAACTTTGGTAGATTTTGCGGATCCATTTCAAGGCAACAGTATTATTGCGCTTATTGGGATTATGGCCTCATTATGTGCCATTGTTCTTATGCTATTATTTATGGCCAGCAAAAAAGTGCAGAAGAAGGTAAACGAGGATTAGTCCTTGGATCTGATCGCCTCCGCTTCGCCTTGCTGTACAGGTGGGCAATCCAATTCCAATACTTTCTGGAGCATGGGGTCTTCCGTGCTTTTGATCTTGGCATACATATTGGCATTGAACAATTGTTCTGCCATGGCGGCCTTGATATATAACTTTATTATGTCCTCAAAATCATAAAAGTCCATTTTTAGGCCCCGGTCAACGGAGTAATCTACAAACCTTTCAAAAAGAATATCGTCCACCCTAAAATTCCTAAAAAATTCTTCTTGGGTATATTGTGCATAGTACGAACGGTCTTCCTCTAAGTGCTCAAAAACAAAAAAGGACAGAAACCCAATATTATCCATACGCTCCATGATCTCTTCTTCATTAGTTCCAAGGGGAACGAATTTATCCGGAATGATCCCGCCGCCGCCATAGACGATTTTTCCTTTTGGGGTGGTAAATTTTAAGGAATCGGCAACCTTAATACTGTCTACCGAAATCATTTCCCCACTACGGTACCGTTCGGTAAATTTTTGGTAATAATCCTTATTGCCTTTAGCATAGGTCTTCTGTATACTTCTTCCCGTGGGGGTATAATATCTGGAGACGGTCAACCTTACGGCCGAACCATCGCCCAGGGCCATTTCCCTTTGTACAAGGCCTTTTCCAAAGGAACGCCGTCCTACAATAGCACCTATATCGTTATCCTGTAATGCGCCGGCAATAATCTCACTGGCCGAAGCGGACCGTTCATTGATAAGGACATAAACGGGCTTATCCTCAAAACTGCCTTCATCCGTAGCATAGGTCCTATCTATCTTTCCTTTTTTGTTTTTGGTAAAGAGAATCAACTTGCCCTCTTCCAGAAATTCATCGGCCATTTGCTCTGCAACACCTAAATACCCTCCAGGGTTATCGCGAAGGTCCAACACCAACTTTTTGGCCCCGTCTTTCTGCAAACTTGTCAAGGCGGACTTAAACTCCTTAAAAGTGGATTCCGCAAACCGGTTCACTTTTATGTAGCCCATATCCCCGGTAAGCATATAATACGCTTCCACACTTTTTAAGGGTACCAAACCACGTTTTATATTTACGGTGAAGGTTTTGTCCTCATTTTTTCTATAAACCGTAAGTTTTACCAGGCTTCCTTCCTTTCCCTTAAGCTTGTCCACAATTGCATCACTGGGCATTCCTTTACCATAAAGGGTATCTTTATCGGCCATTAGAATACGGTCTCCCGGTTGAATTCCTTTATGATCGCTCGGTCCTCCCTTTACGGTTCTAATGACTGCGATCGTATCCCTGTATGCATAAAAGTTAATTCCTATTCCAACAAAATCACCCCTCATGTTTTCGGATACACGAGACATCTCCTTTTCCGGAATGTATACGGAATGCGGGTCTAATTTTTCCAAGATGCTGTTTACGGTCACATCAACGATACTGTCCGTATTCACCTCGTCCACATATTCATAATCTATATAATCAATGAGCCGATTGAGCTTGTCTTTTTTAGAATTGGTGGTGAAAAGCCGTTCCGGGGTATCATTAAAATGCAGTTTACCGCCCATAAATATGCCGAGTGCCAAAGCGGCAGCGATTATTGTTGGCAGTAGATAACTATATTTCTTCATCTTTTTTTGCATAATGGTCTATGCCCCGATTTCCGGCATATGCACCAATTCAACTCCCGCCCTATCCAAAAATTTTAATCCGGAATCATCTTTGTAAGCTACTTGGTACACTACACGTTTTATGCCAGATTGGTGGATCAGCTTACTACATTCCCTACAGGGCGAAAGTGTAATGTACAGCGTAGCCCCCTGACAGGATTGGGTAGAGGCGGCCACTTTTAATATGGCATTGGCCTCTGCGTGTAAAACATACCATTTGGTATATCCTTCTTCATCCTCACAAGGGTTTTCAAATCCTGTGGGCGTACCGTTATACCCATCGGAAATGATCATCCTATCCTTCACGATAATGGCACCTACCTGCTTGCGTTCACAATAAGAAAGTTTCCCCCATTCCTGTGCCATCCTTAAATAGGCCTTATCGTATTTCTTTTGTTTTGATTTCTTCATTGGGAATTACTCGGGCATGATTTACTAAGATACCTGCTTTACGGGGTTACACAACCTGATAGCCTTAAATTTAACAAAACACTACCATAGGAACGTTGCATAAAGTAACGGTATTGTAATGAGTAAGATCAGACCACTGGCCGTCAAGATATAAACCGATTGTTTTATTTTCATTTTTGATTGAAGTACATAGGCCAATAACAGTACGCATAATACGATAATCACCTGTGAGATTTCAATCCCCAGAGCAAAACCCAGTAATGGCATTATCCTTTCTTCTTCCCCGGCAACCAACATTTTAAAATAGTTGGAAAATCCAAAACCGTGGATCAATCCAAAAAAAGCCGTTGCGACTACATGAAAAACAATATTTTTTTCTCCCTGGACCATTTTTTGATATAGTATATTAAAAATGGCCGTTATCACTATGGTCACCGGTATCAAAAACTCGATCAAGGGAACATCTATAATCACAATTTCAAAGGCCGACAAAACCAATGAAAGACAATGTGTTATGGTAAACACCGTAGCCAAGAAGACTACTTCCCTCCAGCTTTTGAATGTAAAGGGAACCGCCAAAGCCGAGAGAAAAAGTATATGGTCATATGCGTTAATATCCAACACATGATTTAAACCCAATTGTATGTAAAACCAAAATTCCTGCATTATTGTTTATCGTTACCGTTATTGCTTACTGCGCACTGTCACCGCCAACTGCCAACTGCCAACTGCCAACTGCCAACTGCCAACTGCCAACTGCCAACTGCTAACTGCTAACTGCTAACAAAACTACCCGATCCCACGCTCTTTTTGAATAGTCTCATATGCTTTTTGCACTTGTTTAAATTTCTCCTCCGCTCCTTTTTTTATGGCTTCGTCCTGGGTATTTACCCGATCGGGATGGTATTTCTTCGCCATAGACCTATAGGCTTTCTTTACTTCATCGTCCGTGGCCGATTTATCAATTTCCAAAATCTTATAAGAGGTATCCGCAGATTTGATGAACATGGCCTTAATACTTTCAAAATCGTTCAGGCCTACCCTTAAATAACCTGCTATCTCCTGTAATTTTTGTACTTCAGGATTACTTACATGCCCATCCGCTTGCGCTATACCGAATAAAAAATGAAGCAACTGCAAACGCACTTCATATCTGGTTCGCTGTGTTAAAAAAGCACAGATCCTTTGGGCGGAAATCTCTCTTTTCTTATTGATTTCATTAAAAGTACGGAAAATGGCATTGGCTTTTTCCTTTCCATAGGTGGCCACAAAATATTGACGGACATAGTCCATCTCCGTTCGGCTTACATTACCATCGGCTTTAATTACAATGGAGCAAAGGGAAAGCAGGTTCAATTCAAAATCCGCCGGGGAAACATTGGGCCTTGTAAAATCATTAAAGACCGTTCTCGTTCCGGAACTTTCGGAACCAAAAAGACTATCTATTGCACTTCCTGCAAAAAACCCCAATAACGCACCGCCTATTCCCTTAATAAAAAACCCTACCAAGGCACCCAGCCACTTGATCATATTTTATTTTTGATTTTGCCAAAGATATAAAGAAGCAGGAAAACGGATACGGAATACAAGCGGTTTGTGTGTTCCGGTCATGGTATGGTCCAACAGAAAAATATACAAAAGAAATTGAACCTATTTCAACCATAGAACAGGCCTGTTTAAATTTTGGTTCTTGATTCCCGGACCCCAATATCTTTTAAAACATTACGGCCCAAATCAGGGAATACAACAAATTGGTTATCTTTGTTTATTGATTTTAATTAAAAAAAAGACTATGTATCCTGCGGAATTAGTAAAACCTATGAGAGACGATCTGGCATCTGCCGGATTTGAAGAATTGCATACGGCAGAAGCCGTAGAGAACGCCATAAGAAAAGACGGTACTACTCTGGTAGTAGTCAATTCCGTTTGTGGTTGTGCCGCGGCCAATGCCAGGCCCGCCGCCAAAATGAGCCTACAAAATGAAAAGACGCCAGATCATGCCGTAACGGTATTTGCCGGAGTGGATATAGAAGCTGTGGATGCCGCTAGGGATTTAATGGTTCCGTTCCCGCCTTCGTCCCCCTCCATGGCCTTGTTTAAAGATGGTGAGCTGGTACATATGATCGAGCGTCACCACATTGAAGGCCGACCGGCCGATATGATCGCGGAAAATCTGGTGCAGGCCTACGACGAATTCTGTTAAGGGTTTCCCAACCTGTCCTATAACGAGATAGGAATAAAAAAATGAAGATTATAATGATAAAGGCCCATCCGGTTTTGAAAACTTGATGGGTCTCGTTTATTTTTGTTCTATGCATAAGATGCTTTCATATCCTATATCCTTGCTATTTTTTATAGCTTTTGGCTGTGCGTTACTTATTTTACATCCCGTACTATGGATTTTTCATAAGGTTTTTGGATATCCCGGTCTAAAAAAATCCGTAAGTATCCTAAACTGGACCCTTATGCGGTGTACGAATATTTTGGGCACGACCTACCGGTTTAACAATCCCCACAACATCCCCACAGATCGCCCCCTGATCATTGTGACCAATCACCAAAGCATGTACGATATTCCACCTATTATCTGGCACATGCGAAAACACCATCCAAAATTTGTAAGCAAAAAAGAGTTGGGAAAGGGCATTCCCAGCGTTTCTTATAACCTAAGACATGGGGGTTCCGCACTCATAAATCGCAAAGATGGAAAAACGGCCTTAATGGAAATAGGAAAATTGGGCTCATATATTGAAAGGCATAATAGAAGTGCCGTCATATTTCCCGAAGGCACCCGAAGCCGGGACGGCCATCCCAAGCCTTTTAAACCCATGGGGCTTAAAATGCTGTTACGGAAAGCACCGACAGCACTTATAATTCCCGTGAGCATCAACAATTCCTGGAAACTGATACGCTATGGTAAATTTCCTATGGGACTTGGGGCCAAAGTTTCTTTTGATGTACACGCCCCTATCGAAAATAAAGGCAATGCCGATGTACTTATTGCCGAAATAGAAAAAACGGTGACCTCCGGTATAAATTCATTCAAATGACCGATTCCGAACTGGTAGAAGAAACCATTGTCTTTGTAAAAGAAATATTGCGGGATGCGGAAGGTGGCCATGATTGGTTCCACATTCAACGTGTTTTCAATAATACGCTCCTTATTGCCAAAAAGGAAAAAGTAAACCTTCTGGTCGTAAGTCTTGGAGCGCTCTTACACGATATTGCCGATGCAAAATTCCATGATGGGGACGAAACCATTGGTCCAAAAATGGCCCGTGATTTTTTAAATTCTTTGGAAGTGTCCGAAGAAACCATAAACCATGTTGTAAGCATTATCGAACATGTTTCCTTTAAATCTACCCTTGGGAAAGGTTCTTACAAAGGAAAAAGATTCAATACATTGGAACTTCAAGTGGTCCAGGATGCGGACCGTTTGGATGCTTTGGGTGCCATAGGCATCGCCAGAGCCTTTAATTACGGTGGTTTTAAAAACAGGTCATTGTATAACCCCGATATTCCCCCAAAATTAAAAATGACCAAGGCCGAATATAAAAAATCCAACGGCCCTACACTGAACCACTTTTATGAAAAGCTCTTGCTGTTAAAGGATAAAATGAATACGGTAACCGGACGGGAGTTGGCGGAAGAAAGACATTACTACATGATCGATTTTCTGAAGCAGTTCTATAAAGAATGGAACCCTTTGGCCCAAAAAAACCCACCGATGGAATAGGATCGAAACCATGACCTATTGCGGGTTGAATTCCGCTTAGGGTCCGTTAAGCATTATACCGCTCCAATTTCTTGATCAAATGTTTCTTTTCCAAGCCATTGGCCGATAGTTGAATGGCACGTTCCAACGCTTTTTTTGCGTTCGAGGTATCATTCATATCCAAAAGTATTTCGGCCTTAAGGGCAAAGAACAGGCTATGGGCAATAAAATCCGAATCGTTTTCAAAAGCCGTAAGCTCCTTGAGTGCATCATCGGCACCGTGTACCTTATGATAGGCCACTACCCTATTGAGTTTGAGCAAGGGGGAGGATTGCCATTGCAGCTGCACGTCATAGAGTTTTAATATACTCTTCCAATCCGTATCCGCAAATGTTCTGGCCATGCAGTGGTAATACGATCGTGCGGCCTCCAAATGGTAATGTGAGGGTTTGTGGTCCGCCGTTTCCGAATTTTCCAAATGGTGCTTTCCAATCTGTATCAGTTCTTGGTCGTATTTTGAGCGATCTTGATGCTCCAGGTCCACCAGTTCCTTATTCCCGTCCAATCGGGCATCGAATCGGGAGACATGAAAGCACATTAACGCGATTAAGGCTTCCAGATTAGGATGTATGCAATACTTGTTCTCCCGGAGCAATAAGGCCAAACGCAACGCCTCATAACAGAAATCCCTTTTTATAGCGGTTGCACCCGAAGTAGCGGAATAGCCTTCCGAGAAAAGTAGGTAGATGACCCGAAACACCACGAACAATCTTGACTGCAATCCCATTTGTACCGGAGAAATGTTCGGGTTTATCCCAGCCTTGAATTTTTTCTTGGCCCTGGTGAACGATTTGGCTATGGTAGCCTCCTTTTTTAGCAATGCCACTGCAATTTCGGCATTGCTGAAACCACCCATCAGCTTAAGGCTTAATATAATCTGATGTTCTTGGGAAAGGGAAGGATGACAGCATGCAAAAATCATCCGTAACTGACTATCGACTATCGTATGGTCCAGAAATAGTTCAGCGGCTTGGGTTTGTTGGTCATCCAAATGTATTTCATCAATAGCCATACGATCCATTTTCTTGGCCCGCCTTAAACAATCGATCATCGCATTATTGGAAACACGGTACAACCATGCGGTAGGATTGTCCGGAACCGTACCGAACGACCATATTTTCATGGCCTTTAAAAAAGTGTCCTGTAAAACATCCTCTATCTGCTCTAGAAAAGACGTACCGAACTTATGGCTCAGTACCGCCGTTAATTTTCCATATTCATTTCGGAACAGGTGTTCAACATCCCTGTTTTTAATATCCAATGGCATGCCTAAAGATAACAAAGCCGTTCAAAATCTATCCCGATGTCATATTGAACGCATCAAAATATTTTATGCTATTGATAAGCAACATCCATTTTGACGAGTTCGATCCGACAAATCAAAAAGCAAAGATTTTTTAAACGGCTTTGTTTTGGGTCTAATGGCCTTCCATGGTCAATATTTCCCGAACTTCCACAAAACTGCCTTCGTAGTCGAATATGGGGCAATCTTTGGATATTTCGATAGCTTCGTTTATATCCTTAGCGGAAACGATCAGATAACCCCCTACCATTTCGGCTCCTTCGGCATATGGTCCGTTAGTAACGATTTCCCCTTTGTTTTTTATCACTTTCCCCTCATCGGACAAAGGTTGCCCGTCCAGAAGCTGTCCTTTTTCCTGAAGATTTCCCATCCATTTGCCCCAAACCTGCATGTGGGCCTGCTGTTCTTCCGGTGATAGTTCTTGATAGGCTTTTTCACCTCCCCTAAATAAATACAAAAAATTACTCATTGGTTTTGTTTTGTGCCCGACATAGCGGACCGGTTATTATTCGTTTTCATAGTTATGACGAACCAACAGCCCTGGATCGGACAATTCCCTATAAAATTATTTAAAAAAGCTTACGGAAAAGCTGCTTTGGATTATGATCGTCTTTGTAATACTATGGAAAATACAACTGCACCAAAAAGAACCCTTCGTTAAGAAAGAGCTTTGTAAACACCAAAAAAAATTACATATGGTTTTGTAGTTATACCAAAACTCATGCTGTCTTAGGAATCAATATCCCCTAAATGTTTTCTAGAATAACCGTATCTGCAAGGGTGTTTCGGCCTTGGCCTTGGCAGCATCGGGAAAACACAGGTCCATAATGTACAGTAGACGGGAGATGCAATTTATCCGGGGGGGGAAAGAACCGCTCCGATCAGTACATATACCCAAAGTAATTCACAACATATGAAATAGCGTGTCGTTCTACATTTCCAAACTATCAAACAATGTTCTTAATTCTTCTTTTATTTTTAAGGTATCATTAAAAGTCCCATCTTCATTGACCGTGATTTTTTTGGTATACCCTTGAGAGCTAATAACCAATGAACCCGAATTTTGATTGGTAATCGTTCCTGAAAGGGTTGCATGGTCTTTTGTGACTTTACATGAGCCAAAGGCTATAATAAGGATTGATAATAGCAGTATTTATTTTATATTGAATAATTTTTATTTAAAATAGATTCATTGTTTTATAAATTTTCCTATTGCTTTATTATTAATCAAAAGAATATATAGTCCAGAAGATAAATTTGATAGGTTTAATTCACTATCTGGAGCAGATTGGTAAACGGTTTGACCAAGTACATTCACAATCCTAAGGTCAAAATCATTTATGCCTATACCATCGATCATTAATAAATCTGTGCCTTTAATTGGATTTGGGTAGTAGACAAAGGATCTATTATCTAAACTTAAGTTGAGTTGTGATTGATTTACTGTAAAAGCAGCAGAAATTGTACTACAACCAGTCTCATTAAATACTTCAACGGTATAATCCCCTGTTTCTTGAGGTAGGTGTTCTGATTGGTTTGCGCCTTCTATAAGTTCTCCGTTTAAAAACCATTGGTAATTTGAGAATTCTGAAGGTACAGATAACCTTTGTGTATCATTGATTGCAATAGCAGGTTGATTTACAGATACTACAATTGCTTTTATTTCGGTTCTTGTTGCTGTAGCACATTCATTATCATTGAACCCCAAAACATAATAACTTTGAGTAGCATCTAAAGGTGGTGTTGTATACGTTGGTTGATTAGAAAGAATGACACCCCCTGTAGGTTCGGTATACCAGATAAAAGCATTGGTATTTCCAGATACGGTTAGCGTAGTTGATTCTCCGGGGCAAATACTTTGGTCTTCTCCAACTGGTTGATCGGGTATGTTAATAGTTATAAAATCCACTTTTTCGTTGGTGTTTTGCCCAAAATCGTTTGTAGTGGTAAGTGATACGGTATATGTTCCTCCTGTTGCGTAGTTATGGGTAGGGTTTTGTTCTGTAGAAGTATTGCCATCACCAAAATCCCATACATAAGAATCCACGTTATTTATCGATGTATCTTGAAACACAATTTCTGTACAGCCATTTCTATCAGCTTCAAAATTGGCGATAGGAAATCGATTGTTATTAGAGATTGTATAATTTCCTAAAGAAGAATAATCGGAATATCCAGTAATTGGGGTTCCTTCTCCAACCCCATCAATTTCGATAAAATAAGTTCCGCTAGATAGATTTATATCGATTGAAGCACTAAGTCCAGATGGGTCTGAAAAAGCAAGCTCTTCTCCTAATGCATCCAATATTCTTGCTTGTATGTTCAAATTCGGGTAATCTGGATCTGGCTCAAAATCAAAATACACATCACCATCAGATTCTACTACGAAAGAAAATACATCTTTATCATCTCTAGTACCAATAAAACCATAGTTTTGATCAGCACTAACATTGCCATCGGCATCAGTTATTATAGGTGTTGCTCCATTAATATTATCCTGATGGTCATCGTCTCTAAAACCCACCCCATTTCTGTCATCTGCTATAATAGCAATATCGTCTTCCATTCGAGTTGCGTTTTCATACTCTCCCATGCTCCATTGTCCTACCTCTCTAAATATGCTTCGACCCATAATTGGAGCCCATGTACCATGCCCTTCATAAAATTCAGTAAAACCACCGTTGTCAATACTCTGGCTATCATGAAACAATCCAAGTGTATGCCCCACTTCATGGGATCCAGTTTCTCCAGCTTCCCGAATGTTTCCAAGATTGTATACCCAACATGGATCATCGGTCGAGTTTGAAGAAAAAGAACGAACAAAAGCAACTCCCCCAAAGCCTGGCCCCGCATCTCTGGTAGGGGTGAAAATACACATCATTCTGCGATTTTGGGGAGCAGCATCAAAAACCTCTCTTCGGGTAGTAACATTTAAGTTAAAAGGACGAAAATCTTCTGCCATAATTTTCCAAACTTCCGTAATCTGTTCAGATGTAAAGCCAGAAGACATAGCATTAATTGTATTTCCACCAAGCCAGCTGGTTCCAGAAACGATTTCTCCATCAAAATCTAAATAGATAACACCTTCTGCTCCAGGAAGACTCTCAAGATCAGTGTTTATTTCTGCAGATAGAACAACATTCTTTTTTGTAGGTACAATTGCTCGTTCTTTAATGTCCCATTCTGTTTTTTCAAATTCTATACATAGTATGGTATTAATACCTGTTTCTTCAAGAAATACTTTACCTGAACTGTCACTGCTAATTGTATAAGCCCTTTTAGAATCATGTAATAAAATGTTTCCGGTTATTTTTTCATTCTCTAGAGCTATAGAAAAAGAAGACAATTTATTATCATTTACAGTTCCAATTAGTGTAAAGCCATTGTCATTTTGATTCTTTACATTAAGTTTTAAATAAAGTATTTCGCCTTTAGGGGTCTCTATCTTTATAGGTCGATTATTTTTTTGATTAATAATGCTATTGATAAAGGTCTTTTTATTAAAAGAAACTAATGTTTGTTTTTTACTCTGGGCATATAAACCAAAACCATGTAACATCATAGTAATCAATAGAGTGTATTTCAGCAGCGTTTTATTCATTACATCAGGACACATATAGCCTATGGAATTTATAATTAAAAATGTAACTTAAGGTTGTCTTCAAGACAAAGTATATTTAACCTTTGATTATAGTCGGACACTATTGATTGATTTCCAAACTATCAAACAATATCTTTAATTCTTCTTTTAAAGAAGGTCTAGGTGCATCAGCACTTATAATATTACCTTCTGGGTCTATTAAAATAAATCTGGGAATACCAGAAATTCTATAAGCATCTACAAACGTTTCATCCTTGGCAAGTAATTGAATACCTGTCAATTCTTTGTCCACTATCATTTTTCGCCAGGCACCTGCCGCATTTTGTTTATCGATAGAAATGCTGACAAATTCAATATTCTTGTCATGATAAGCTTTTTCCAATTCTTTTAAGAAGGGAAATTCCCGTATACATGGAACGCACCAGGTGGCCCACATATCTATATAAACATACTTGCCCTTTAGATCGTCTAAAGACATCGTACCGCTTGTATAGTTTTCATAATCTGTAAACTTTGGAGAAACTTTACCCCTAGCTAAAACAGTGGCCATATATTGCTTGTCTTCATAGGTTTTAACAAAATATTTTTCATAATCATTAATGACACTTTTTTGCTCTGTGACATATGCAGTATCAATGTCTTTTACAGATGCCAATAAATTAGATACTTTAGCTAAAGACTCTTTAAGTTCAGCATCAAAAGCATCTCTTTCTAGGGTAAAGAGTATAGGGTCGCCGTATATTCTATTTTGCAGTACAACTTTTTTCGCTATATAATTGTTTATGTTCGCTCCTTCGCCCGAGAATGTAACTGTTTTATGGAATTCTTTTGCGTCTAAGGTCAATTTTAAATCATACCCATTTTTTAAATAGATACTGCTCATTTTTTTACCATCTACGAATCTATATTTTCCTTCTTTTATTTTTAAGGTATCGTTAAAAGTCCCATCTTCATTGACAGCGATTTTTTTGGTATACCCTTGAGAGCTAATAACCAATGAACCCGAATTTTGATTGGTAATCGTTCCTGAAAGAGTTGCATGGTCTTTTGTGACTTTACATGAGCCAAAGGCTATAATAAAGGTTGATAGCAGTAGTATTTTTTTCATTTTATAATTCAATTAATTTTTATTTAAAATATAAAGACTTGTCTTTCTATATAAGCCAATAGCCAAATGAACTGTCATCCGTATTGTTTAATTGAGGAAAGGAACAGCTTCAATATCAAATTCTTAAAGTAATTCGTGCCTTATAACTTAGAAACCAACCCATTGAATATTGTTTTATATTTCCAAACTATCAAACAATGTTCTTAATTCTTTTGATGAAGGCCTGGGTGCATCGGCATCTACAACATTCCCTTTAGGATCTATTAAAATAAATCTAGGAATACCCCTAATCCTATAGGCGTCTGTAAAAGTTTCATCTCCCTTAGCATATAATTGAATACCTGTCAATTCTTTATCCGCTATCATTTCTCTCCAGGCATCATATACTTTTTGATCATCGACCGAAATACTCACAAAGGCTATATGCTTACCATAATATGCTTTTTTCACTTCTTTTAGATATGGCATTTCTACTTTACACGGCACGCACCAAGTTGTCCATACATTTATATAAACATATTTACCCTTTAAATCGTCCAAAGACGTCGTACCGCCTGCATAATTCTCATAATCCATGAATTTTGGCGAAGGGTTTCCTCTTGCTAAAAAAGTGGCTATATGCTGCTTATCTTCATATTTTCTGACCGAATATACCTCAAGCCTATCAATGCTATTTTTCTGATCTGCGATAAATGTTGAATCTGAATCTTTGACAGATGATAATACATTCGATATTTCGCCTATGGACTTTTTAATTTCAGCATCAAAAACATCCCTTTTTAAGGTGTAAAATGCAGTATCGTTAAATACTTTTTGTTGCAATAATATTTTTTTTGCTAAATAATTGTTTGCATTTGCTCCTCGACCAGAAAATGTAATTGTTTTATGGAATTCTTTTGCGTCTAACATTAATTTTAAATCATATCCATTCATTAAATGGATACTGCTCATTTTTTTACCATCGTAGAATTGAAAATTCCCTCCTTTTATTTTTAAGGTATCGCTAAAGGTTCCATCTTCATTGACCGTGATTTTTTTAATATACCCTATAGAACGAATAATCAATGAATCCGAATTTTGATTAGTTATAGTTCCTGAAAAAATTGCATGATCTTTTGCAACTTCACAAGAGCTAAAAGTTATACTGGCTATTAATAGTAGCAGTATTTTTTTCATTTTATATTGAATATATTATCATTTGCATTGTTTAATTAAGGATAAGGAATAACTTCAATATCATATTCTTAAAGTAATTCGTACCCTATAATTTAGGAACCAACCAATGGAATATTGTTTTAGATTTCTAAACTATCAAACAAGGTTTTTAATTTTTCCGACGAAGGTCTGGGGGCATCGGCATCTACAATATTACCTTCCGGATCGATTAAAATAAACCTGGGAATACCCGTAATTCTATATGCCGTTCGAAAGCTTTCATCTCTTTTGGCATATAATTGAATACCTGTCAACTCTTTGTCCGCCACCATTTTTCTCCAGGCGTCATAAGCCTTTTCTCGATCTATAGAGATACTCACAAAGGCTATATTTTTACCATGGTATGCTTTTTCCACTTCTTTTAGAAATGGTATTTCCGCTTTGCAGGGACCACACCAAGTCGCCCACATATCTATATAAACATATTTACCCTTTAAATCGCCCAATGACATCGTACCGCCAGCATAATTCTCGTAATCGGTAAATTTTGGTGAAGCTTTTCCTTTTGCCAATGTAGTGGCCATATATTGCTTATCTGAATACTTTTGAGCCAAATAGCCTTGAAATTGAGCAATTTTTTTCTTTTCGTTTGCAATAAAGGCAGTGTCCAAATTTTTAGTAGATGACAACAACTCGGACATTTCATCTCCAGATGCTCTAATTTTAGCTAAAAAAACATCCCTTTCTAAATCATAGATCGTAAAATCATTGAATACATTTTGTTGTATTAGCATGTTCTGTGCTAAATAATTGTTTACATTAGCCCCTTTGCCAGAAAATGTAAGTGTTTCATCAAACTTCTTTGTGTCTACCATTAATTTTAGATCATAACCGCCTTTTAAATAAAGGTTGCTTGCATTTCTACCGTCATGGAATTGATACCTCCCCTCTTTTATTTTTAAGGTATCGTTAAATGTTCCATCTTCATTGACCGCAATTTTTTTGTTATACGTTTGGGAACGAACAATCAATGAATCTGAATTTTGATTTGCTATAGTTCCTGAAAGAGTTACATAGTCTTTTGAAACTTTACATGAAATAATAGTTAGAGCAGCTACCAATACTATTGTTATTTTTTTCATTTGTATCTAATTAATTACTTTAAAATATGGAGTTCTATTATCAATTATTCATGAACATTAGTTCTGATGTTACTCGATAATCGAGATTTAAATGCTCCGAGACTTGCCTCGAAACTTTGAATGTTGTTTTCTTACGAATGCCTCGTGGGCTTGCCCCGAGGTAGTTTACTTTGGTTTTTACAATAGAACTCATAATTTATAGATACGTTTTCAATTAATAATACCACTATGAACAGGATTTTTTTATGATTTTTTTTAGAAGTTCCTCAATCGGTCGTGAACTGCCATATTTGTCCGATGCTCTTTGTCCCGGAACGGTCCATTGTGTCCACTTTCCAATAAACTAGGTGGTCGCCGGATCAGTGGTTACGGCAAACGCCTCTCCGGTCAATCCGGTCCGAAATGATTCTGAACTTTGATTTGCGCTACCATCGGACGGAATACATCATCTTTTATAAGTTCTTTTTTACAAGAGAAGACGATCTGGATAAGTCCAATTCGATCATTCATTTATACGGGCCGCTTTGGCGGCCCGTATATGCATTCTTATATCAAGAATACACTAAATGAGAACAGAACTTAGCTAATAGTTTTAGCATACCCTTAATACCCTTTAGACGTTTCCAATTCGCAATACCTCTATGTATGTAATATTTTTTTAAAATTAAAACATACCCGAAACCATTATCCACTAATAGGATTACCCTTAAATCTTTGTTAATAATGACAGTAAACTTCAACGATTTTGCCTTTTAAATTTCTAATGGATTCTCGATAAGCTCGGACTGACGATATAGATTTGATTTGTCGGAAAAGGCAATTAGAAACACCTATGTCACGCTGAGCCCGTCGAAGCGCATTATTATAAAAAGCTTATTTTTAGGTTATGAAGCTCTATTTTGTCTATATCTTATTTTGCTCTGATGGCACATACTATACTGGCATGACAAATGATTTAGAAAGAAGACTTGCGCAGCATCAATCTGGTTACAAAAAGGGTAGTTATACGCATTTAAGAAGACCTGTCATTTTGAAATGGCAGTTACAATGTACTAATCCGTCAGAAGCTATAAAAATTGAAAAACAAATAAAAGGCTGGTCACATAAAAAGAAGCAAGCTTTGATTGAGGAAAATTGGTCAGATTTAATTGAATTTTCAAAGAACTATACTGAATATGGGCATCCTAAAAATAGAGATAAACCCTCTTAGATATACTATAAAACATAATCGGGAACACCAATGTCACGCTGAGCCTGTCGAAGCGCAATCGATGTGCATTTTGTTATGAAGAGCGTCCTCGACAGGCTCGGACTGACAACATAAACTTTATTTACCGTGAAAGACAATCATATCAATCAATACCTAATTCCTAACAACTAATTCCTTACACCTTACTCTTAAAACGAATCAGCTTCTAGTGTTTAAAAAAAGCTATAAAATTCAAATAAAAAAAGGATAGCTTTTCCTTGATTTTTTTCCTGAGAATGGAAAAAGCTTTGACCATTTGGTTTTCAACGGTATTTACGGAAACGTTTTGGTATGCTGCGATCTCCGTATAGGTAAGCCCTTCCTCTTTACTTAAAATAAAGGTCTCCCTACATTTTGGAGGCAATTCCTTTATTTCTTTTTTCATTATATGTATTAATTTTTTGGTTTTGTCATCATCCAAAGACTCGTGAAATACCGCCATACCCTCTACATATTTTTTTTCCAATTTGGTTATGGCGACATCTTTTCTGTATTGATTTATGAATTCATTATACACCGATTTATACAAATAATTCTTAACGGAAACATCGGGATTCAGTTTTTCACGTTGTTGCCACAACCTAACGATTACATTTTGGACAATGTCTTCGGATTTAAAGTTGTCCCGGGCAAGACTAGTGGCGTAATGGCATAACTTTTCATAATACAGCTCTACAAGGGCGGCATAAGCATCGGTATCTCCTTTCCTAAGCTGTTTTACAAGATTCTTTTTGTTAAAAAGTACTTTTTTCAATGAATTGAATGTATTTAAGCCGAGGTAAATTTAACTTTTTTTTAAAATAAATAGTGGTAAAGCAATTTTGGTCTTGTCATACAATATATATGTTCGAAAAAATGAGTAATACTATCCAAATTGAAACATTAATTGTAAAGTTCCTGACAAAAGAAGCTGATCTTGATGAGCTCAGGCAATTGGAACTGTGGCTGAACAACCCTAAAAACGAAGCGTTTTTTAAGGAATATGTAAAAGCGAACGCTTTGGCCCATATGAGCACGAACCAATATGATATAGAGGAAGCCAAGGATACCATAGCGCTGAGAATAAGGCGGGAGCGGAATTTTTTATATAGAATTCGAAAAAGCAAGAACCGATTCAAATACTCCGCGGCGGCGGCCATTCTTGCCGGTGTGCTGACGATAACCTACTTTTTTGAAAAAAACAGCTCAGAACCTTCAATTGAAGTTAGTGCCTCCCCTTCCATAAATACACATATCCAACCGGGAACGAGCAAGGCGGTTTTAACCTTGGGGAACGGCTCGAACATAGCCCTGGAAAAAGGGGATACCTACCAAACCCAAAATATGAATACCAACGGGGAACAGCTCATATATAAAAATAAAGAACAAAGTTCGGCGGAACCGGTATTCAATTATTTGACCATCCCCAGGGGCGGGCAATTTTTTGTGGTATTGTCCGATGGCACCCAAATTTGGTTGAATTCCGAATCCCGGATAAAATATCCCGTAAGCTTTAACAAAGGGGAAACGCGCACGGTTGAACTTGTATATGGTGAAGCCTATTTTGATGTATCCCCCGCTGTTGAACACCACGGATCAAAGTTCAAAGTACTTAATGATGCTCAGGAAATCGAGGTATTGGGCACAGCGTTCAATGTTAAGGCCTATAAGGATGAAACTACCATCTATACCACACTGGTAGAAGGTAAAGTACGGATAAACACGGACGGTTCCGGACAAAATTTACTGCCGGACCAACAGGCGAGTCTGGATTTGAACACGAACGATCTTACCGTATCTAAAGTTGATATAAAGGCCGAAACATCCTGGAAAAACGGAATTTTCAGCTTTGAGAACAAATCATTAAAAGATATTATGAGGGTACTGTCAAGATGGTACGATGTTCAAGTGGTTTTTGAAAATAAGGCATTGGAGTCCATAAAATTCAAGGGAACCCTAAATAAAGATCAAAGTATCGATGAGATTTTATCGATCATGAAATCTACCTCGATCAACAATTACCAAATAACCGATAAAACGATAACGCTAAACTAACGAATACTTAAAAATAGACAACTATGAAATGAAACGATTATAAAAAAAAGGAGGATAAAGTTGATATATCAAAAATGCGAAGAATGATACGACCTTATCCCCTTAAAACATCACTATTAATTAATTGTACTAATTAACAAATAATAATAATCTAATTTATGGAAATTAAATTGACTATTGCCGACTTTTTCCTAAAAAGACGGCTTTTAAAAATCATGATGAGAACACTTATTTTCTTGTTTTGTACGGCGATTTTTGCGATTACGCCAGAAGATGTCGTTTCGCAAAATTCTAAAATAAAAATAGCGCAAGATGCCCTATTGAGCATTGATGAAGTCTTTGACCTGATCAGGGAACAAACAGAGTATAAGTTCTTTTATGAGGAGGGCATATTTGAAAACTATAAGAAAGTACAGGTAAAAAAAGGAATCATAAAAACAAACAAGCTCTTAAGGAATAGCTTGTCCCAGGGCAACCTGGATGTTATATTGACCGATAACAATGCCATTCTTATACGAGAAAAACTTAATGATAGCGTTAAGGCACAAACACTTAGCGTTTCGGGTACTATTACGGACAATGAAGGGCTGCCCCTGGCAGGTGTCAACATTATCGAAAAAGGCACCAGTAATGGGGTCCAGACCGATTTTGATGGTAACTATACGATCAAAGTTTCCGGTGGCGATGCCGTTCTAGAGGTTTCTTATGTTGGTTTTACGACACAAGAAATTGCGGTAAACGCACGATCTGTAATCAATATCAGCTTAAAAGAGAACACGACAAATTTAGATGAGGTTGTGGTTGTGGCATACGGTACGGTTAAACGTAAAAATATTACCAGTGCACAGACAACTATAAAAGCAGCAACGATAGAGAATGTTCCTATTCCTTCACTTCAGCAAGTACTACAAGGGCAAATAGCCGGACTAGATGTAAGAGCTGTCGATGGTAGACCCGGGGCTAGTGCACGAGTTATCTTAAGAGGTAGAAGTTCATTTAATCCAAACACAAATGTAGAACCTTTATATGTTATTGATGGTATTCCTATTTCAGGTTTTGGATTTTCTGAATTAAATAACGCAGACATTGAAACACTTACCGTATTAAAAGATGCATCAGCTACGGCAATTTATGGTAATAGAGGCTCTAATGGGGTCATCATTATTACCACTAAAAAAGGAGGGTTTGGAAGTAAAGCGAAGTTTTCATACAGTTCGCAATACGGTATTTCAGACTATATCCAACCAAAATACAGATTGCTTGACTCTAGAGAACTTTTAACATATCAGAGAGACAATGAAATCGTAAGTGGATCAGGGTTTGGTTTGACCGATGCAGAAATAGATTTCTTTTCGCAGACCAATACCGATTGGTCTGAATTTTTGTTGCGTCAAGGGGCTACAAAAAGTCATGAATTAAGTTTTACGGCCGGTGGTGAAAACATCAGAAACTTTACCTCTTTAGGATACTTTGAACAAGATGGTATCGAATTGGCATCAGATTTTAAAAGATTGTCATTTCGTTCAAACATAGATTTAAAAGGCGATCGCTTTACATTAGGTACAACGGTTACCTTAAACTTCTCTAGAAACTCGAGGCCAAATACGAGAGGTGCAGTATTCCCTTCAAATACCTTTCAATCCATATTAACGGGCTTACCTTACCTATCGCCATTTAGTTTAGATGGTAGTATTAATACCAATGGATTACCTAGAGGTATAGACAATTTACAAATATTTGACCCAATTACAGGAGATACAAGAGTTGCAGCTGGGAATTTTCACGCCCCATTTGTAGCCTTAAACACTGCAAGATTTGATACTGCTGTAACGGACAACCTTAGGGCTATTCTGGGTTTAACGGGAACTTACAATTTAACGGACAAGTTAACAGCAGGAACCCGTATTGGGGTGGATTATGCTCAAAGTACCACAGAATCGATCATTCACCCTGATGGTTTTACAGGGGTTTTTATACCGGTTCCACAAACCTTTGTGCCAAAAGGACAATTAAGTAATAGTGATCAAAGATTTGTTACCGTAACTTGGTCAAATAATCTTAGCTATAAAAATACCTTTGCAAATAAACATAATCTAGAAGTAGGTGCCTATACGGAATACTTTAAACAGCACCTAAGGGGTTTTAATTTTACAGGGGTTGGTATCGATTCAAGAATACCTACATCAACAAACGGTTTAGCAGATCCACTAACAGATTCGGCTATAAATCCAGACCCGGGTGATGATCCTTTACTACGTCATATTCCTAGAGTAGGAAATAATGCTACTGATTTGGGCTTATTTTCTGTTTTTGGATTGCTACGTTATAATTATGACGACAAATACAATTTTTCGGCGACCCTGCGTAGAGATGCTACGAGTCGATTTAGCAATGATAATGAGTGGGGTACCTTTTATTCGGTTTCAGGACGTTGGAACATCACTAAAGAAAACTGGTTAAAAGATTCTAGCTGGGTAAATAACCTAGCTTTACGTGCAGGCTATGGTGAGGTAGGTAACCAAGACCTTGGAGTTAGTGATCGAGATGCATTTGCCTCGCAAGTGTTGTTTGAAACAGGTCAGCCCTCATCTACACAGGCTGGTGTTACAGATCCTATAGGAATTGGCGGAAGCCCAGGAATCAGACGTGCTAATATTGCAAACGCCAATGTAAAGTGGGAAACCAAAAAGAGTACCAATATTGGTCTAGACTTTAGTTTGTTTAATAGCAAACTTACCGGAGCTATTGATGTGTATAGAGATGATACCGAAGATATCTTAGGCAGGTCACCAATATCAGTTGCAGCAACTGGGTTTTCAGTAGTTAATGATAATATTGGTAGTTTAAGAAACGAAGGGGTAGAGCTAAGCTTATCTTACGATATTATTAATAACGAAGACATAACTTGGAATGTATATGCCAATGGCGCATATAATAAAAACGAAGTCTTGGCATTGGGTAACGGTCTGGATTTTATTGATGGTGAAAGTTTTGGACGTGGTAATGGTACTTTCTTATCCTTGCAAACAGGTTTAGCAGCTAGAACCTTATATGCAACACGTTATGTAGGGGTTCACCCATTAACAGGAGATGCTTTATTATTAGATGCTGATGGACTTTTAACAACTAATGCCAATATCGCTGAAATTTCTGGCCGCGTATTCCATGAAGACAAAACTTTTGACCCTAAATATACAGGTGGTTTTGGTACCAACTTTAGATATAAAGGCTTTGAGATCAGCTCTTTGTTTAGTTATGCTTTAGAGCAATATAGAATTAACTTTACTTTTCAAAGTTTAGAAAGTAGTACCCTTATTGGTCAAGGTATAGGTAATGCATCTATAACCCTATTGGACGCATGGCAACAAGAAGGTGATATTACGTCAATACCACGTGTTGGGGCCATTAATCCTAGAAACACTGACCGTTACCTTGAAGATGCCTCTTTCTTACGATTAAGAAACCTAACGGTAGGTTATACCTTTAATGCAAAACAATTAAAAAACACATTTAATAGCATACGTTTCTATCTACAAGGGCAAAACCTGTTTACCTGGAGCAAATGGAGAGGGTCTAATCCAGAATCTACGGCACCATCTGCACTTTTTGATTTCCCGGTATCTAGAATTTATACGCTAGGAGTAAATGTTAATTTTTAAAAAAAATGAAAATGAAAAAAATACAACTTATAGCAGGTATCCTTACACTTATGTTCGTAGTATCCTGTGAAGATGCCAGAGATATCGATCCTAAATCGTCTATCTCAGAGAGTTTAGCATTTAAAAGTGTTAGAAGTTTTCAAGAAGCTTTAAATGCAGCATATTTATCATACAGGCCAGAAGATGTTATTCAAGTGTCCAGTCGTATTTCTGAGGATATAAGAGCAGGGAATACATTAGAGCTTACAGATATTGGTGTTGCTGAAGAACATTTATTGCGAATCAACCCATCAACGCCAGCAACAACGGCTATTTGGACAGGGCGTTACCAAACCATAAATCATATTAATGCCTATTTGGCCTTGGCCCAAAGTTTTGAAACAAACTCTCCTACTGAAAGGGAAAACTTAGATGGTGTTATAGGGCAGTCCATTGCCTTAAGGGCTTTAGCGCATTTAGACCTTATGGCATTATATAGTGCAGGTAATGCCGTTAGTGATTTAAATGTTTTTGCCCCTGAAAACAGAGCGGTTCCTATTATTACAGAAATAGATTTGTTTGCAAGACCTACACGAAATACCGTGGCGGAAGTCGCTACGTTTATTAATGATGAATTAGATACTGCTGATGCCTTTATAGGTGATGCGACGGACAATAGATTTATTACGGCATCAGCAATTACGGCAATAAGAGCAAGATTGGCATTATATACTGGGCAGTACCAAGATGCTATTGATGCCGCTGATGAATTAATGGGGAGTTTTAATCTTATAAATGCAGATAATTATGTAGCTATGTGGGATGATAATGATGATGACCAAGACGAATTTATTTGGTCGTTAGAGCGTACACTAACCGCTGGGCCCAATATAGGAACATTATTTAACGGTGCTACAACCTTAGGTGCTAGTCCTATTTATGAAATGGCTCAAGGTTTTAGAAATATAATAGAAGGGTTACCATCACGACTTTTTGGAACCATAGAAGGTGGAGATCAAAGAAGAGTGTTACATCTTCGACCAATTGAAGGCGAGATTACTTTAGGCGAAAACATTATCGCAAAATATCCAGGTCAACCTGGAGGTGGTATTGGAAGAAACAATGCAAAAGTATTTAGAGTTGCAGAGCAATATCTAATTAAAGCGGAAGCACAAGCGAGATTAAATGATTTTACAGGTGCTGCAGAAACTATTAGTGATTTACGTAATGCACGTACTAGAGCTGTTACTGTTGCAGCCCCTGACTACACCAATTTAGAAGAAGCTATTCGTGATATCTTGTTAGAAAGACGTATAGAATTGGCTTATGAAGGGCACCGTTATATCGATTTAAGAAGAACTAGGGACATTACCGGAGAGGGTATTGAAAGAGATTCGAGTCCTATTGACCCAACATTTGAAGATTTAGACCCACGGCCTAACCCAGATTGTGGTGGAATAGTACCTTGTAATTTATCTGCTAGTGATGCACGTTTTGCACTACCAATTCCACTTGTAGAAATATCAGGAAACCCTGTTATTACGCAAAATCCTGGTTATTAATTAAAAAAAAAGAACAATGAAAACAATAAGAAATATAAGAAAAATGATGGGCCTAATTGCCTTTACGGCAATACTGATGACCTCTTGTGATCCAGATGCACCAATTATTTTTGATTCTACCGATACGAGTTTAACTTTAATTGAATTTATAGATGAAGAAAGGCAGTTACAGATACCACGAAATGGTATGGTGACTACCGAGTATCCTGTACAAGTATCAAACAGATCTACAGAAGCACGTACGTTTCGAGCAAGATTAAATGTAGGTGCAAGTGCCAGTAATTTAAATGAAGCATCTATTAGTGTAGGTGCTATTACAGTACCTGCCAATTCTTCTATGGGAACACTATCCGTAACTGGAACTGATACAGGCGACTTATCCACTACAGAAACAGTTACTGCCGTTGTAGAAGTTGTATTTGAAAATGGTGTTTCAGCGAGTTTACCATTGGCATTGGGGTTAGGGATTATTTGCCCAATACCTGATGACTTTTTTGTAGGTGAATATATCGTAGAGCAAACAGGTGGTTTACCTACTGGAACTACCGTTACTGCTACCCTTAACAATAATGGTAATAGTCCGACTGCTACTTTTATTGATGGTACACCTACGGTTACGGTTGTTGCAGACGGTGCCATTAGACGTTTTGATTATCAATATGATGAAGAAACTGCTATAGCTGCAGGAAATCCTATACCTTATGAAATGAACCTAACCTTTACTTGTGATGATACAATTGATGTATTTGGTCGTCCTTCACCTAGGGGAGAAGGTCGTACGTATAGATGTACGCAAGGAATAAATGAATTTCCGGGAGTCTTTCAGGAGAATGACCCAGATAACATTAATACCTTTGATAGAGCTACGCTTGAAACTCCTGGTAGTGATGACGTAATTGTAATCAGACTTAGGGATTTTGTAAATGAAAGAGACCCTCGTTGTGCAATGTTTTTTGAATACTCCACAGAAATTACCCTCACAAAAGTTAATTAATTTATAAAAAACGTATTATTTATGAAAAATATATATAAGCTGTTTATGATCATGACACTTGTACTTAGTACCGTGTCATGCGAAACGGATGATGCAGGTCCTGGAAACAATCAAAACCTAGCTGCAGGTTTTGTAGAAATTTCTCTTCCTGAGACTACGGTATCTGAAACGTCTGAAGAAACCATTTTATTAGGTTTAACAGATTCTCCTACACAAATTGAGATTCCATTAAAATTATTTTCTACATTCAATACAGATGGTGTTAATGTTGAGTTTTCGACCACTTTGGTTGCTGGCTCAGGAAATATAGGAGATATTATAGATGTATCAGCAGCAACCGCAACGATACCAGCAGGAACATCAGAAGGAAATATTACGATACCGTTTAGAACAGGGCTAACTTTTGATTTATCATCAACAGTATTAGTTTTTGATGTAACATTAACAAATGTAGATTCTGGTTTTCAGGCTGGTTTGTCTAACGGGTCTAGAAACATCACTCACAGAATAACACTTTTGCCTGCGATTCCTTATACAGGGAGTTCTATTCCAGAAAATCCGATTAGCGGTAATGCCGGTGAATCAGGTTATGACCTCATACTGGTTCCTATAGTTGGGGAAGCTAATGCATGGACAACACGCTTAACCGCAGATAACCCACGTTTAGAATTAGTTCCGGCATTGAATCGACGAAATAGTATTATAGGGCCAAGTTTCGCAACTAGTTTTGGATTTGGACCATATCCAGGGATTATTAGAGTAGACCCAAATACCAATGAGGTGACTGTAGAAGGCACGAGAGAAGGTGATTTCATACCTTTTCCTAATCCTCCTTTTGTGACCCTGCCTTTTGTGCCAGTACCCCAAGTACAATATCCTGGTACCCAAGAAGATATAACTCCTGATCCTGTTAATAATACTTTTGACCCGGCAACAGGTACGTTTAGCTTTAAATTATTTCAATTTGGGAGATTTCGTTTTGCTTCTCCTAATGTGAATTATGATCCGTTTGATGTTGTATTGACACCAAACTAAAACAATAGTTACTAGTTAGTTTTTCTAATTTTTATAAAAGCCCGTTCTATATAGAGCGGGCTTTTCTTTTTAAACCTGAACGACATTTCCAAATTGTCTTATCGGTTCTTTTTTATCATATAATGCGCCCAGATAGTCATCGGGGTCAAAATGACTCCTGGCCCAAAAACCGGAATTTTATATTTTCCCTCACCCGGAACTGCCCCAAAAAGCGGTCGGGTCTGCTCCAAAGGAATGGTAAAATCGGAAAAACCATCCAAGTCACTGGTAATTAACAGATTAAAACAATCGTAGCTGCCCTTTTTTATACTGCTCGTGCAATTCCATGTTCAGCTTGGGGAACGAACTTTCCTTAAAATAGCTTTGTCTTGCCAAACGTACCAAATCGTGGATTTGAACGGCAATTTTTCCTTCGCCGCTACTTCGTATCCCAAAACGGCTATCGTTTAAGTTTCCCCCATGGCATTCCTTAATTTGGTGCAACACTTTTTCGGCCCTGTCCGGCATGGTCTTACGTATCCAATCCGTAAAAATGGTACCAATGGCACCATTAAGCCGTACCACGGTAAAACCAAAGGACCTGGCACCGTTTTTGGAAACTTCCCGGGCCAAATTCATAATTTCATGGCTATTGATTCCAGGAATGATAGGGGCCAACATGGCATTTACGGGGATATCGTTTTCGGATAACAAACGTATGGTCTCCAGGCGTTTTTTAATGGTCGTGGTCCTGGGTTCCAAAACCCGTCTTGTCTCCTCCGATAGCGAAGTAACGGATATATTTACGGCTATTAATCCATTTTGTGCAAGTTGCCTTAAAACATCCAGATCACGTAAGACCAATGCGTTTTTGGTAATGATCCCCACCGGATGTCTATATTTTAAGAATACTTCCAAACAGGCACGGGTAATCCCGAATTTTTTTTCCACAGGCTGGTAGCAATCCGTATTGCCGGACATTACAATGGTACGGGCCTTCCAATTTTTATTTTTCAGCTTGGTTTCCAGTAACCCGGGCGCATCCTTTTTTACCAGTATACGCCGTTCAAAATCCAGCCCGGCACTATAGCCCCAAAACTCGTGCGTATTTCTGGCATAGCAATAAATGCAGCCATGTTCGCAACCTTGGTAGGCGTTCATGGAATACATCATCCCCACATCCGGGCTCGTGACCTTATTTACGATGGTCTTTGGAAAAATAGGAATGTATTGCGTGCGGTTATCGTCCGCCTCTTCTCCTTCTATACGGCAAAATTCAAGGAAATCGTCCCTCGTTTCATAAATATGTTGTAAAAATTTGTTAGGTGCATTTTGTTGCGCTCCTCTTCCTTTTATAGTTTTTTTCAGTTTCATCGGATAAATGGATTTAATCCAAAAATATGGAAATAATCCATTTATCGATTTTAACAATCGTTAATTAACGTTGGTTCGATCTAAAATATACGTTCGGTAAAAACACATCGTATTGATTTTTAGCTCTTCGTCATTTCGACAGAGCGAAGCATGAGCGACGAGAAATCCGATTCAAAAGAGTTTCCTCCTCATTCTTTTATATTTTTTAGGGTCCGCAAAATACTACCCTAAAAGCTAACGGGTTTCTAAGGGAATCCCCAGAAAGTGGCCCGATCAGGAAATATCGATCTTAAAAAAGATAAACCCTATTTAACGGCCACCTGAACCAATTGTTTTTTACTGCCCTTTTTGGCATAGAAAAGAAGTTCGTCGTTTAACGTATCCACCAAGGGCCTGGAAACCATAAGGGGCAATCTGGCATCGGTATTATCAATTACTTTTTCATAATTCATACGGCCGTTTTCATCCAGTTTAATCAAGAAAATATTTCTGTTCCTGCTCAACCCCTGTTTGAACATGATGCGTTCCGCACTTAATTGTTGTGGGTTTTCAGCGGCGGTACTAATAAAGAAATAGGTGTCGTTATCCTTGGTGTACGCACTGTACGAAGTGTATGCGCCATCGCCCTGGGTAACCTCTGTCTTATTGATATTCCTGGCCCAGACCAAATCTCCGGACGGACTTAGTTTAACGCTTACAATATCATTATAATGGTATCTGGTTACCATAACACGGCCTCCGCTAGAATTGGCCTGTACACTTTTGCTGGTAAAATACTCTTCGGCATTGAAAAGGATATGACCGGACGGTGTGATGTCCAACCCTTTAAAAATAAGGTTTTTAACCGTCCTATTATCTTCCCTTCCAAACTTGTCCATCATAAACTGTTCGGAAAAGGCATTGTATTTTTGGGAAAGGACCTTCAATGAACCGGGGTCCAGGCTGTAGAACGATATCCCGTTATACCTGTTGTCTTTTCTATCCGCATAAAAACCAAGACAAATGAGTTCATTCCCCCTAAAAACGGGTTTTATGGCCTCGGGAAACTTTCCGGGCGTATAAAAGGACTGCGTACTCCGGTCCGAACCGGAAATCCGGACCAACTCATATTGAAACTTGCGTTCCGTAGCATTGAATCTTTTTTTCTTGAAATACGCTTTTCCGGTCAGATATACATTTTTCAGGTCCTTGGAAAAGGCTATATTCTCAAAGGCATAGTTCTTTTCTTCTACCTCGGCGGAAAAATCGTGTTCCATTAATTTTCGCAAACTGGAATCGAATACATGAATAAAATGTTTGTTTTCTTTTCGCTTTTTAAAATGGGTGGTAATGGCAAAAGCGGACTTGTCCTCATTGAACAGTACCGATGTTGTAAATCCTGAAGAAAAATTGCGGTTGTAATAATTTCTGTCCAGGGGCCGTTGCACTATTTCCGAAGGAACGGTCAAAATGACCTCCTTGGTAAAATTGTATTCGGAAAAAGGGCTTCTGCGAACAATATACTCATAGGCCATGGTACCCAAATTATACTCCAGAAAGAGTAAATAGACCTGTCCGTTCTTTACAAAAGCATCTACAAAATTGGCATTTTTGAGCTTGTAATTGTATTCGGATATCAATTCCAGATCCTTGTTGTAACGCTCTATAAAATATCCTTTTGGCCTTAAAACGATTCCTTGGTAATAGGAACGGACAATGACCGTACCCCCGTTCCCATCGTCTGCAATGGCCAACATATTGGAATACCTATATTTATCGTTATATTTTTCGCCGATGGTATAGGTTATACTACTCTCCTGGGCATAGGCAGTTAGCGTAACCATAAAAGTAAAAACTGCCAAAAATCTTACCATATTGATTTTTAATTTGTGCTAAGAACCGGGAAACTTCGCTTTTCTTTTTTCCAAAAAGGCAGAAGTGCCTTCCGAGAAATCATCCGTACCAAAACAAGCGCCAAAGGCTTCTATTTCCGTTTCATAGCCATTACCGGTATTCTTAAAACCTGCATTTACGGCTTTTATTGCATATGAAATGGCAACTGGTGAGTTGTTCGAAATTTTATCGGCTATTTTTTTAGCCAACGGCAAAAGCTCTCCCCCGGGCACAACATGGTTTACCAACCCATATTCCAGGGCTTTTTCGGCAGATATCATTCCCGCCGTCATAATGAGTTCCATGGCTCTTCCCTTTCCTATGAGCTGTGGCAAACGTTGCGTGCCCCCATACCCGGGAATAACGCCTAGCGAAACTTCGGGAAGGCCCATTTTAGCATTGTCACCGGCTATTCTAAAATGGCAGGACATGGCCAGTTCCAATCCTCCGCCGAGGGCAAAACCATTGACCGCGGCTATGACCGGGGTCGATAGGTTTTCAATCAGATTAAACAATAACTCTTGCCCTTTGGCAGCCAGTTTTTTGCCTTTTTTAATTGAAAAATCCGCAAATTCGGCAATATCAGCACCTGCTACAAAAGCCTTTTCACCACTTCCTGTAAGGATAATCACTTTGACACCCTCATCTTCCTCAAGATCCACAAAGGCTTCGTGCAATTCCTGAATGGTATCTTTATTAAGGGCATTTAATTTATTGGGCCGGTCAATGGTTATCATGGCCCAATTTTCTTCAATGGCAATATTGATATTTTTATAGGACATATTTTTATTTTAATGGATATCTAGTTTATTTCCCTAGGGAATTTTACACAAAAAACAGTGCCTTTTCCCTGTTGTGAGGTAAAACTGATCTTTCCCCTATAGGTTTCTACAATATTCTTTACCATACCTAGCCCTAGGCCCATTCCACTACTTTTGGTCGTGAACTTAGGTTCAAAGATCTTGTCCTTATTTTCATCTGAAATGCCTATGCCATTGTCCGCCACCGAAATCTTTACCTCGTCCGCATTTTTGGCGACAGAGACCAAGACCCGGGGAGATGCTACCTCCGGGACGGCCTGAATGGCATTTTTTACCAGATTGGTCACTACACGGATCAATTGTGTACGGTCTAATTTTGCGATAATCTCTTCCTCCTCCGCAATAAAATGAATGTAATCCTCATTAAAAATATCCAGGGCCAATTTTACAATTTTCACCACGTTCAGAGTTTCATTCTGCTGAGCGGGCATTTGTGCAAAATTGGAAAATGCGGATGCAATACTGCTCATGGTATCTATCTGCTGAATGAGCGTTTTGGAATATTCCTTTACTTTCTGTTCCGTATCTGGGTCTTGCGGGTCAAATTTGCGTTCAAAACTCTGTACGCTCAAACGCATAGGGGTCAGGGGGTTCTTGATCTCATGTGCCACCTGTTTGGCCATTTCCCGCCATGCCTGTTCCCGCTCGCTGCGTGCCAATTTGGCGGCACTCTGCTCCAATTCATCGATCATCGCATTATAGGAATCTATAAGTTTTTCTATTTCCTCTCCCGGATTTTCTATATGGATTTTTTCGTTTCGTTTGGACAGGTCGGTACGTTCCATCATACCGGAAATGGTCTCTAAAGACCGTGTAATATATTTTGATATGACAAATGCCAGGGCAATGGCCAGTATGAGCATTAGAACATATACCCCTCCCAGACGTATCAGAAATTCCCTTAGTTCTTTATCGTTAAAAGAATTATCCTCAAAATAGGGAAGGTTCAGGATTCCAATGGGTTTAAATTTGTGGTCCGCTATGTACGTATAGGATGTCTGATACTTATCTCCCGCCGTGGCGTTTTCCTGAACATAGCGTTTATCGATACTGTTTTCCAATTGGTTCAGGACCTCGGCATCCAAACACCTGGATATGGAGTCATTTTCAAATTTTGGCCGGGAACTCTTTATCAACTGCCCATCCAGGCCATAAATATTAAAATTCATGTTCTGGACAACGGAAATCTCATAAATATCATCCTTGAAGATAAGCCCCAAATTTTCTGTAGTAACGGGATAAGTGGTTTTTTGGATGGTAAGGTCTATGCTTTGCCTGATCTGTTCCTCTTTGCGCTCTATCCTGTTTTGATGATAGTCCTCATTGATTTCCTGAAACTGGTATACGGTAACCCCGGCTATTAGCACCGATGCAATGAGCACCAAAAAAATCATGGCGAAGAAAATCCGGAATCTAAGGGATACTTTTTGGAACAAAGCCTTGCGTTTCGTCAAAGTTAGCAAATATCGCACCACTTTTCAGTTCCGGTAAGCGGTTGGGGTAAAAATCGGTTTACCATTACTACTGGCCGGTTCCTTCTATTGAGCTTCCGGGTCCTTATTCCGTATGCGTTTATAGAGTTTAATGCCGAGCATCAATAGAATCCCTAGAACAATGATCCCTACCACTCCAAAAATCCAATTGAACGTACTTTTTAAAATCACCAGGAATATTATGGCAAATAGGATCAGGGTAGCTCCTTCGTTCCAAATACGCATATGGTTAGAGGTATAGGCAATCTCATCTTTTTGGAACTTTTTAAAAATCATATGGTTTCTTAGGTGGTAACCGATAAGCAACAGCACAAAACCCAACTTGATATGCATCCAAGGTTGTTGGAGCCAATATGGGGCCAAAACCAGCAACCAAAGGGCAAATAGCGTTGCCAATATGGCCGAAGGCCATGTAATGATGTACCAGAGCCTTTTTGTCATGATTTTTAGCTGCTTACTTAAGATTTCCTTGTCCGGGGAAGGCTTTTGCCAGGCTTCAATATGGTAAATGAATAATCTTGGAATATAAAAAAGTCCGGCAAACCAAGTGATGACAAAAATCAAATGTAAGGCCTTGATATAATTATAGTATTCGGACAAAAGGGTTCGAGGTTTTGGTTAGAGGCCTAAAGTTAACAAAGAATTTCTTGAAACCGGTCAACTATTCAATTCCGGTTTTTGGCCATGGTCTAAGATGACCCCGACAATTATCGGGGGCGACCTCTTAAAAATACACAATCCTTGTAATTTGGTCCGAAACCTATATTCTTTATACATTTTTTGTTGGCATTAGTTTTATTTTTCCACTATAATTTTAACTATTCCTTACAACAACGTTTCGTTTATTTCGTTTAAGTTTGTATAAACCCTTAATAGCTAAAATTGAAATGGAACACTACAAGAACGTAAAAAGACCTTCTAAGGAAGAGCAACTTACGGCTATGGAGTCTTATAACGCTCTCGCTGCTACATTGGAAGAACTTACAACTAAAAATCCTGAAATTGAAATTGAAGAAACTGCGGAAAAGATAAAAATTCCAATAAAGACCTTAAAGCTATTGGCAAAAATTCTAAAAGCTACTAGTGAAGGAAAGCCAATTTCTCTTGTTCCTATGGCTACTGAAATGACTACACAATCAGCGGCTGAATTTTTAGGATGCTCAAGGCCCCATCTTGTCAAGCTACTGGAAAATGGCAAAATCCCTTTCGCTAAGGTCGGAAAACATAGAAGGGTCAGGTTTGAGGATGTCGTTAATTATAAGAACGAAATGAAAGTTCATCAAGAACAAATTTTGATGGATATGATGAAGTTGGATGAAGAACTTGGTCTCTATGATTCATAGTGTTCGTTTTACAGCTGTCCTGGACACGAACATTATTTAACCAATTGAGATTCGAGATGTGTTATTTTGGTTTGCACATTATGAATTGTTTACGCCAAAGTGGAGTAATCACATTTTTGATGAGTGGGAAAAAGTAATGAAGGAAAAAGGGGTTGTGAAGAAGAAATCAAAAAGAGGACGAATAGGGCTAATTTAGCATTTCCCGATGCGTTTGTTTCTAACTATGAACCTTTAATTAAAACTTTGACCCTACCTGATTTAAAGGATAGACATGTTATGGCCGCGGCTATAAAGACAAATGCGAATGTAATCATAACAAACAATCTTAAAGATTTTCCAAAGGAATATCTAGCCACTTTCGGGTTGTCTGTAAAATCGGCCGATGATTTTATTACCGACATAATTGATTTAAACCATGAGAAAGTGGTTGAGGCGTTCCGAAAATTAGTCTTGAATAGAAGAAATCCAGATCTGGATGAATTCCAGGTCTTGGATATTTTAAGAAAAAATGGTCTGAAGGGTGCCGCTGATTATCTACACTCATTAATTTAACAAATATTCTTCAACGGTCTTTATGAAAAATAGCGTGTAAAAAGATATTTACTCTCCTGTTAGACACAAGTCCAATTTAATCGGGAAACTATCGGGATAGCGGACTTTATAAACAGCTTTTGTTCAAGTACATTTTTATTCCACTTTAATTGAAAAATCATCAACAAATAATTCAATGTTCCCAGCAGTTGGGTTAGCGGTAACCCCAATCTGTACCCGTTCATAAAATGTTGGTTCCTGTAGGGTAAAGTTAATTCCCTGATCTAGAAAGGCATCACTAAAAATCTGTGCGTTCGGCATATTCATCCCATTTTCGTTGAGAACTTCCGTTCCATTAATAACTAATCGATTAAGCCCGTTTTCCGTATCGGACATGGTCATCTCCCATTTAACGGAAACCCATTGGTTTCTTGGAAAGGCAAAATTCGTTTGTTGTAAGGTAGTTCCCGATATTTTTCCTCTTTCTATAGAAAGATATCCACTATCTCCGGACATCATAAGCCTAACTCCCGGACATTGATTTTCTACACCAAAATTGTCCCCGACCAAAGGGTCCCAACAAGAACAACATTCTAAATCTATAAGTAATAAATTTTTAAGGGATTCCGTACCTGCTATATAAAAATCTGCGGTTATGGTGACCTTGTCCCCTGTAGTTATACTTAACCCGTTTTTCTCTATATCTATTTTTGACAATTCAGAATCCGATCGGTATGCAAGAAAGCGAAGTGCATTTTGCCCTTCATTGAATTCGGTATCGGTAATTAAAATCTCATTAGTAGCGTTTGAAGGGTCGGTTTGTTGTATTGTTGACCATCTATTGCCATTTAAGGGAAATAGTTCGTCTAACAAGTTATTTTGTGTTTCAAATCCGTCTTCGAACAAGAAGTATGTTGCAACAGGTTCTCCCGTATTGTTTTCACCTTTGTCACAAGCCACAAAAACAGAAAGGATGATGGTGAAAAATAAATATCGGTATCTTCTCATAAATACCTAACGTTTAAATCATTGCCTTATTACGATAGCTTTGCCAAATCAAAATGACCTTACATAGTAGGGTATGGAGCAAGTTATATCAAGAAGAAAATATCGACTAACTTTAAGGAACCGAACCAAGGCTTTTTGTAGAGCCCAAAGTTGTAGCCAGTTTTTTGAACTCTTAATGCTTAAAATCAGTCTACATTCCTACCTTTAAAATCCAAATTGGTAAAACCTGTAATCGATTAAGAAATCCCGAAAATCGTACTTCCATTTTTTGAATTTTGCTCGTCATTTTGTCCAGATTCATTGCTGCCATATCTCGATGCCACTCTTACCTGTTCCCTGATTAGGCGAGAACCTGTCTGCTGACAGGCGGGTAATTACCTATACCATTGTTAGCCACTGGCCTTATTTTAAGTTTAACCCCAAATATTTAGCAAACAAAAAACATTTGCCGCACCCAGTACAAGTTCAAATAAAATTCCTTGGGTAATTTGCTTACTCGGTTTGCCATCAACTTTTAAACTGATTAATCTGCCAATTGCAAAGCCTACAAAAATGAGTGATGCAACAAAATGCGAAGTAAAGGTTAGTTTTCCAATAAATGTTCCGAGCGATACAACGATTCCAGCACAAAGCATTACTGCACTAATACCTCTCATTTCATTTAACAAGCTGGCATCTTCTTCTAGTTTGATTCCGGAATTCTTTAAATAAGTCTTAATTGGGTTACTCAAACGCATCGAACCTACAAAAACTAACATTAAGCTTGATAATGATAAAATTATGATTCTGATAATTTCCATTTTTTATTGTTTTTAATTAATATCAATAGCAAATGTAAATTGGCGTTGTGACAGAGGTGTGTCAAGGGTAATTTTGATTTTTTACATATTTTTCAAAATATTCTTTTATGGTCATATTGTGAGGGGTGAAAATTTCGTTTTGGACAACCAGTGTTTTGATAAAATCTATTCTAAAGTTTCTAAAATCATTTCGTAGCCGACAAAAAGCGATCAACAAAAAATTCCCATGAATACTGTAAATAGCAAAAGGTTCAATGTTTCGTATGGTTTGTTTATTTTCGGAAGAAATGTAATCGATTTTTAAGACTTGATATTTGGTAATAGCCGACTGAATCCGCATTAGGTTATTACTCGTTTTCTCCTCATTATTATTTCCGCCAAAGTAAATTCTGTCTACCAATAAATCTGCATTTCCTTTTTGGGAATATCTCAAGATGGCCTTTATTTTTTCTATGGCACTAGAAACGTTTTCAACTAACGATTGGTCTTTGTTTTTGATTATTAGCTGTTCTATTGTAATTAAAGCGTTGGCTTCGTCCTCCGAAAATAGAACTGGTGGAAGGTGATATCCTTCCATAATAGAATAGCCTTTACCTTCTTCTGTTACAATAGGTATTCCTGATTTCTCGAGTGTACGAATATCTCGATAAACGGTTCTTGTACTTACATTATGTCTTTCGGCAAGTTGCTTTGCCGTAATTATCCGTTTAGATTGCAGCTGAGTCAGAATAGCAGTCAGTCTTGAAAGTCTTGGTTTTTCTTTTTCTTCCATTTTCGTCTTTTCTGCTTGAGGCAAACGATCTCCTTTACCTTGATTTATAGTTAATGGCCAAACTTTAAAAGCGCAGAACTAAAACGGTCTTTAAGATTGGTTTAAGACGTACTAGCCCCCTTTCTCCCTTACTTGTCGCATAGAACCAGGAGTACTAGGTTACCTGAACCCGTTAAAGGAAATAGTTTATGCGACATCTTTAAATAACCAATTATAAAAGTATGGAAATTTATAAAGATGCAATCGATATCAACATTCACAAGTGTAGCTACCATAGCTTCAATTGTATGCAAAACGTCATTCGGATTATGAAATAACCAATCCTTATGATGTGCTTCCCTCATAAACTTATGACCATACAGATACCGGCTACGACCCATTAAGGGCTGATTACGCATAGGATGCAGAGCAAGTTATATCAAAAAAAAGGTGGTTTAAAGCAAACAAGAAAATGTTGATTAACTTTAGGGAACCGGACTAGGGCTTTTCATAAGAGCCATTGTTGGCAGTTGGCTTTAGTTCAGGTCCTAAAGTTATAAAGCCCTAATTCCGCTCAAAAGCAATTGTATTGTTACCGTAATATATTAAGAGCCTTGAGTTTCTAATCTCGAAGTTTTCAGCCGAACTAATGTGAAATAATTTCGTCCATTCGGGTTCGTTAATAAATGTTGTTGTAATTGGCCCAATTACTATTTTCCCCTCTTCTATAATGGTATAGTTTCCATTGTATCCGTTCGATACGGTAATTCCAGAAATCGTTCCCTTTCCATTACTATCGGGGTCTAGTGAAATTTGCGGTAATGTCCCTATTATTTATGTCCGGCCAAGTATTATCTTCAGTTTTGGTTATTTTTTTATTCCTATCCATAAAATAGATTACTTTCCAATCACCAGTCAAATCATAGGAAATTTCATCGTCATTTTTTGAACAACTGTAGAAGATAAATATTGCAACTATTAAAAGCACCAAATTTCTAATTAAGAAGTGATTTTCATATTTCAGCTGATTATATAATCAATAGATGCTCTATCATTCTTATGGTTGTGTAGAATGAGATTTTTAACTTAACTGCCAACAATTGTATAAACGTATCGAGGTACGTTTATTTCCTTTTTAAAAACACTAATCTAATCGATTTTAATAGGTTCATGTCCAAGTTTAATTAAGTTTTATATTCCAAACGGTATAATACGCGTTTAAAAATGGCCAACATTAAACCCTGGCTCGTATGCCGTACACCGGCAAAAGGAAAGTCCGTATACCAATATGGATAATGCATCAAGGAATTTACACAGGATCAAAGCTTAAAACAGCAACGTACTACCTTTATTCCAATTCTTTTCCCGTAGTTGGGAATATCATCAAGGATCAACAAAAGTTAATCCTGTACATCTGAATATGTTAGTTTCCTATATCCGTATCCTTGCTCAGCAATTGCCCAACAATGGGTGCATCCTCGTCCCTATCATTATATTTGCCACGTTCTTCCAATAATCGCTTTTTCATATCCTGTATAATAGTCTTATATCGGGAATCATGTATGGCGTTGTATAATTCCTGTGGATCTTTCTCCAAATCATAAAACTCCCATGCCGGATCGGTATTTACTTTTGAGGTTCCTTTTTTATCCAGTCCCCTACCGTAAAAAAAGGCAAGCTTGTACCTTTGGTCACGCAGACCAAAATGTGCGGGCCTATCCGGGTGGTGCAGCCAATACCTATAGTACATTTGCTTTCGCCAGTTTTCCGGCGTCCTGCCGGATAAATTGGCCCGAAAGCTCTCTCCTTGTATATAATCCGGTATCGGGATACCGGCAAAATCCGCCAATAATGCGGCAAAATCTATATTCAGGATGATATCATCAATACGTTTGCCCGGTTCAATTTCCTTGGGATATCTAATAACAAAGGGCATCCGTAACGACTCTTCATAAATCAGCCGTTTATCAAAAAACCCATGTTCCCCCAGAAAATATCCCTGATCGGCCGTATAGATCACTATGGTATTTTCCGCCAGGCCTTCCGTTTCCAAAAAGTCCAGTAACCTGCCTATGTTATCATCTATGGCGGCACCGCTGCGCATAAAATCCTTGACCAGTTTCTGGTAGATTTTTTTTCGCAATGGTACGCTGTCCAAATTTTCCAAAGGATAGGGCAAACCGGGGTAACTGGTCCAGAACTCCTCGGGGCTTTCGGTGGCCTTGGCCCATCTTAGTGCCAAATTTTCCAAAACCTGCCCCTTAAACGTCCTGCCCGTGGTGCTGGCACCAAAATCCAAAAGCGATGGTGGTTCCGGAATTTCCATACCGTCATATAAAGATTTATACCGCTCGGGATAGTCAAATGGTTCATGGGTCGCCTTAAAGTTGCAGAACATTAAAAAAGGGGCATCCGTATTCCTTTCTTTAAGATGTTGTATGGTCAGGTCCGTAATGACATCTGTTGAAAAACCCTCATAAACGGTTCCCCGGGACGAATCGTACCCGTCTACCCAGTCTTCTTCGGTCTTTAGAATGGGGTTCCAATAGCGCCCCTGGCCCGGTAATACATTAAAATAATCAAAACCCTCCGGTCGGGCTACCAAATGCCATTTTCCTATGATAGCCGTACGATAGCCATTCTCGGAAAAGGTCCTGGCTATATTGGGGTGCCCTTGAGGCAGTGGTTCGCTTAAGGTGTAAACATCGTTAACATGACTGTATTGGCCCGTAAGAATACTTGCCCTGCTAGGGGTACAGATACTATTGGTGCAAAAGGCGTTGTTAAGGACAACACCTTCATTCGCCAATCTTTTGATATTCCCGTTTTGAACATAGCCCGACAAAATACCACCGTATATACCCCATGCCTGTGACGTATGGTCATCGGAAAGAATAAACAGAATGTTCGGCCTGTTTTCCTCTTTATTTTGTGCATTTCCGTTACCACAATATAAAAGGCTCGTTATCGCGGTAATCCCGATACAAATAGTTCCGATAACCTTTCTTGCTTTCACACCAAAAACTTTACCATTTATTCTTCAACAAATAAATAATTCAATTTAAGCTTGTTGAACTCCGTATTGAATTCCTGTAGCTGTTTAGAGACCACTTCATCAAAAATCTTTAACTGTGCATTGATTTTCCCCGTAAGCTCATCTTTTACCGCAATATCCTGTTCTGTAGGCGGAAAATCGTCCAAGGCCACTAAACTGTTCAAATGCCCTAGCTTATTGGTAAGTTTGATCGGAAAATTCAATGGGTCTTGGTTGCTTCTGTTTTTTGTTTGGTACAAGGCTTTTTCCACCCCGGCCAAACGTTCCTTCATGGCCTTGGCTTTTTCGACCAATTCTTCGGTGCTCTCCTCGTTTTTGTACTGCTGTGCGAAAGCGTCCAATTGCGTACTGATCTTCCTGATTTTTTTAATGGATGTATGGGCATTATCGATCGTCATATTGATATCCGTAATAAAATCGAATTGCTTTTTCATTTCTTCTACGGAAACCTCCGCTCTGGGATCCGGAACAATTTTAAAGGTTTCGGATGTATTTTTTCCATTCACGTTTAAATGTACCTTATAATTGCCGGGGACCGCTTTTGCCCCTTTCAAACTGGCCCACCAAAGAATCATCCCGCCCAGTTTTTCAGCTCCCTTTCCACGGGTATCCCAAATAAAAGTATTGCCTCCCTTTTTAATCGTAAGCTTTTTATCCTTCTTTGCTAGGTTACTATACGTGGCCAGGGTATCTCCACCCACAGTAGTGTAGGTTAGATAAACACTGTCTTTTTCGGATAAATCCTTTAGGTAGAAATGCGTTACCACACCATTGGGATGGTTCTGTCCTGCGGTTTTGGATGGTGTTTTGGCGGCACCGCCCTTGGTCCTATAGGAATCTTTTGGTTTATACAAAATAGCATTGGCGGACTTCTTTGCTTCGTCCAATTGATGTAAAACCGTTAGGTCATCAATGATCCAGACACTTCGGCCTTGTGTGGCCACCACCAAATTATTGTCCCTGATCGTCAAATCCGTTATGGGGACTATGGGCAGGTTCAATTGAAACGGGTTCCAATTAACGCCATCATCAAAGGAAACGTACATTCCCGTTTCGGTCCCCGCATATAACAATCCTTGTCTTTTGGGGTCTTCCCGAACCACCCTTGTAAAATGTTCTTCATGGATGCCTTTAGTGATCTTCACCCATGTTTTACCATAATCGGTGGTTTTGTACAGATAGGGCCGAAAATCTCCTAACTTGTACCTGGTGGCCGCCACATAACAAGTACCTTCGTCAAAGGTCGAAGGTTCTATACTGTTTACCATGGCCCATTCCGGCATATGGGGCGGTGTTACGTTTTCCCAGTTGGCACCCCCATCCCTTGTAATATGGATCAAACCATCATCGCTCCCTACCCAAAGCAAGCCTTCTTTTAACGGACTCTCATTGGCCGCAAAAATGGTACAGTAATATTCTACGCTGGTATTGTCCTGGGTAATGGGACCCCCGCTTGACCCTAGTTTTGAAGGGTCGTTTCTTGTAAGGTCCCCACTTAATAATTTCCAACTTTGCCCCTCATTTGTAGAAAGGTGTACATGATTGGAAAAGGTATATAATTTTTTAGGGTCATGTTTACTGAATATGATAGGGAAATTCCATTGGAATCGATATTTCATCGCTTCGGCACCCGCTCCCATAGGATTGTCCGGCCAAACATTGATGCCCCTGATCGTTCCTTTTCCGTGGTTTACCCGGGTCAGGAATCCGTCATAACTACCACCATAAACAATGTCGTTATTGGTCGGATCCACGGCAATATGGGCGGATTCCCCTCCTGCGGTAGGTTCCCAATCATCCTCATCAATACTAAACCCGTCACCGCGATGATTGATCCTTAAGGTTGAATTGTCCTGTTGTGCCACATAAATACGGTAGGGGAACGCATTGTCCGTAGTTACCCTATAAAACTGTGCGGTAGGTTGGTTGTAATAGGTACTCCATGTCTCCCCGCCATCATACGAAACCTGGGCCCCACCATCATCGCCAATGATCATGCGCTTTGCATTTTCCGGTGATATCCATAGATCATGGTGGTCCCCATGTGGTGCATTGAACGTATTGAACGTTTTCCCCCCATCGGTGGATCTGTGATAGCGCACGTTCAGGACATAGACGACATCCTCATCTTCCGTATCCGCATATACCCGTGTATAATACCAGGCCCTTTGGCGCAGTTTGCGCTCACTGTTGACCTGTATCCATTTTTTCCCACCGTCATCGGACCGGTACAGCCCTCCTTTTTCTTTGTTTTCGACTATGGCCCAAACCCGTTCAGAATTTTTTGGGGATACGGCAACCCCAATAATCCCCAGGGTATCTTTGGGGAATCCCTCATTTTTAGAAATTTCCGTCCATGTTTCGCCACTATCCGTACTTTTCCATAGGGCTGAACCCACTCCTCCACTACTCAAACTATAGGGCGTTCTCTTGGCCCTCCAGGTAGATGCATATAAGATTCTGGGGTTGTTAGGGTCAAAAGCAAGGTCCACGGCACCTGCCTGATCGTTTACGTACAAAACCTGTTTCCAGTTTTCACCGCCATCTGTACTTTTATAAACGCCTCTTTCCTTGGTGGGCTTATAGATATTTCCCAAAACGGCAGCATATACGGTATTGTAATCCGTTGGGTGTACGCGCAACCTTGGGATATGCCGACTTGTCTTTAACCCGGCCTCGATCCAGGTTTTACCGGCATCCTCGGTCTTCCAAACCCCGTAACCCGAGGAAACATTGCCTCGCAAGGTCTTTTCCCCACCACCGACGTATATTACATTGGGGTCACTTTTAGCAACCTCCACGGCTCCGATACTGCCCCCAAAATAACCGTCCGAAATATTGCTCCAGGTACGGCCTCCATCCAGCGTTTTCCATACACCGCCCCCTGTTGCCCCAAAGTAAAAAAGATTGGGCTTTCCCGGTACTCCGGTCACAGCTGTGGAACGCCCTCCCCTAAACGGGCCTACAAGCCGATATTCCAAACTGGAATACAATTCCTCCGGATAGGATATGGTAACCCGATCTGTTTTTTTTCTTCTTTGTGCCTCTACTGGATTTGGAAACAAGGACAGGGCGAATGCTAAAATACCCGCAAAAATATAGCTTACCTTCATTTTTTGGTCGTTGGAATTAGTCTAGCTTAAATGTAATGAAAAAGAGATGATCCGAGCACGGGAGCCACTAAAACATTTCTTTGGCCACCCAACTTTCAATACCGTTTCTAACTTAAAATGGCACTATAAATTTGTCGAATCCTTGGGGTATCGGTTTTCCGAAAATTTTAAGCAGGCCGGGGCGGACAGATTCGTTTTGCTTAGAAACTCCAAGGTGCCTGTTTCAACATCTCGTTTAAAAACACAGATATTGTTACTTCTTTGGTTGGCTACCAATAGAAATTTCCCCGTTGGGTCCAAGGTGAAATTTCGGGGCCAATCCCCTTCTACCGATACCCTATCAACCAAGGTAAGTTGCCCATTGTCTTGATTTACCTTAAAGGCAACAACGGTATTTTCCCCACGATTAGATCCGTATAAAAATTTACCGTCCTGTGACAAATGAATATCCGCACAGAAACTTTTCCCTTTAAAACCCTGAGCAAGTGTATTTTTGGTTTCCACAACGGTATAGATTCCGTTATTTTCTTTTTTGAAAACGGTAATGGTGGAATTCAGCTCATTGATTACGTATAAAAACCGTTGTTCTTGACCGAAGACAAAATGGCGGGGGCCTGCACCTTTGGGCAATGAAATGGAGGGTTGGGCCTCAAAAGGAATATACTTGCCATCCTTTTTTACGTATCTTTTTACCGCATCCAGGCCCAAATCGGACACGAAGAGTTCATCATTCATAAATGAGGCCATATGGGCATGCGAGGTACTTGTACTATCCAGAATTTTATGGTCGATCACTTGTGGTGAACCTTTCAAACTACCCTTAGCCTCCAAATCGGCAACGATAAGATTGCCCCCGGTATAGTTGGAAACTACTAAATTGCCGTTATCGGACAAGGCTATATGGCAAGGGTGTGCCCCAGCCGTACCCATACTATTTTGATGTTCCAGAAGACCTTCTTTCAATTTAAACGCCGTAACACCTCCCCCTGAGCTATCAAAATTCGCCGTCTCCTGAATGGCATAGAGATTTTGACCATCTACGGAAATAGCCAAATACGAAGGGTTTGGCAGGGTCGCCACCAAAGTATCATGGGCAAGCTCCCCCGTTTCGGCATTAAAGGAAAATCTGTAAATCCCTTCACTTTCACCATCGGTATAGGTTCCTACGAACAAATTGGGCATCTCCACAGGTTTTCTCTTTTCGGTACAACTTACGGAAACAATGCCAATTACCAGCAATAGGATTTTCTTCATTTGAATTCTGATTTCTACCGAAAGTTAGTAAAACTATCGCTCACACGATCGTTTTTAATTTGGCCCTATCTCAACTCCGGTCGTACGACCTGCGTTAGGCCGGCAAAATTTCTTCTGTTTCCCATTGATCGATCCACCCTGCCATAGTGTTTACCCATGCATCGCTATCATTAAGACAGGGAATGTGTTTGTAGTCTTCGCCACCCGCTTCCTTAAACTGTGCTTTGCCTTCCATGGCAATTTCCTCCAGGGTTTCCAAACAATCGCTCACAAAAGCCGGGGTAATGACCGCCAATCGTTTTACACCTTCCTTGGCCAAACGTTCAAACTCAAAGTCCGTATAGGGTTTTAACCACGGGTCTCCCGCCAAACGGGACTGGAAAGAAGTACTTACCTTATCCTCGGACAGATCCAAATACGCCTTTACCATTTCCGTAGTGTCATATACCTGATGACGGTAACACGTATTGTGGGCAACGGAGTTTATCTGACAGCAACTTCCATTGATCTTACAATGGTAGCGTGTAGGATCGTTCTTGCGGATATGTCGTTCCGGTATGCCGTGATAAGAAAACAGGATGTGGTCATATTCAAAGCCTTTCAATCCTTCTTTTATACTTTCTGAAAGTGCACGGATATAATCCGAATTCTTATAAAAGGCGGGCAATGTGGTAATGTCCATTTCCGGAAAATCCTTTTGCTGTTCCTCCAAGACCTTTACGACCACGGTTTCATAAGAGGACATGGCATAATGCGGATATAGTGGAACCAACAATACCTCATCTACACCCTTATACCTTAGTTCTTGCAATGCCTTTCTTATGCTCATGCTGCCATAGCGCATTCCCAGGGCTACCGGAATTTGTGTACGTGTACGAAGTTTTTTGGCAAACCTTTTGGAAAGTACGATCAAGGGGGAACCCTCTTCCCACCAAATTTTGGTGTAGGCCTTGGCCGATTTTTTTGGCCGCGTACGCAGGATGATCCCGCGCACCAAAAGTGCCCTAAGCCATTTTGGTGCATCTATGACCCGTTCATCCATTAAAAACTCGTCCAAATATGGTTTTACGTCCTTAGGGGTAGGACTGTCCGGCGAACCCAAATTGACCAATAATACTCCTTTCATCGTTATACTATTTTCGTGTGCAAAAATAAGCTTTGCCTTTGTTTATTGTAGTTCGGACATAAAATACTTTTCAATAGCGTCATAGACATTGCCAATTTGTCCTCATTGATCCGTATTTTTGATAAAAAGTAGGACGGCATGAAATTCTTTTTCGGCATTTTTCTTATCATACAGTCAAGCCTGGCCCAAAATATCACCTGTTCCCCAAAAGACAGACAATCCGTTGAAGATAAAATTATAGAAATCAACGGTTTATTGAATGTTGATTTTGGAAAAACGGTCGTTGCCGTAGGCAAGACTTTTTTGGGAACTCCCTATGTGGGCAAAACCTTGGAAATTGGCGAAACGGAATCCTTGGTCATAAACCTACAAGGTATGGATTGCACCACATTTGTGGAAAATGTTATGGCCTTTAGCCTGATGCTCAAAAACGGACAAACTTTATTCAGTGATTTTACCGATATTTTAAAGACCATTCGGTATAAAAATGGCAAACTCAACGGTTATGCCTCTCGTCTCCATTATTTTTCGGAGTGGATCGCAAATAACGAATCCAAAAAACTGCTCAAGGACATTACTCAAGGAATAGGCGGAAAACCCATCGTTAAGGAAATCGACTTTATGAGTACCCATCGCGATCTCTATCCTTTTTTAAAGGATGCCAAAAACTATGAAAAAATTAAGGCTTCCGAAATGTATCTTAACAATGAACCTATTTACATTTTGGCCCAGGCTGAAATAAAAAGGAACGAGCATCTCATAAAATCGGGGGATATCATTGCTTTGACCACAGCTATAAAAGGGTTGGATATTACCCATACGGGAATCGCCGTTCGAGAAAAAGATGGAAGAATACATTTGTTACATGCTTCAACAGCAGGTAAGGTGGTGATTTCTAAACTTCCCTTAACGGATTATCTGAAGAATATAAAAAACAATACCGGGATTATGGTCGCCAGGGTAAAATCATAGTTCTTACCGAACATTGTTAAAACCTATCCTATCCACAATGATTGGATAGATTTCAATCCCCGTGGCGGGCCCAGCGTATCGCCCCCAAGGGAACAACTCTAAAACAAACTTATGGATTTGATAGGGCCATCACATACTTTTTTGGTGTAGTGCCGTACTTCTTCTTAAAAGCGGCTATAAAATGACTTGAAGTGCTATAGCCTATTTTATGTCCTATTTCGTTTACATTGTACTGACCCGACTCTAATAACCTCCGGGCATGTTCCATCTTATATTCAAACAGGAAACTATAGACCGAATCACCATAAATTTGCTTAAAACCTTCTTTGAGTCGTTTTAAACTAAGCCCTACTTCTTTGGCAAGATCTACCAAAGTAGGGGGTTCCGCCATATGATCAATCACCAATTCCTTGGCCCTTCTTATTCGTTTTACATTGTCCTCATCCACCAAAAAGGGACATTGTTCCACATCGGCATCCGTACTTCTATTGAAATAAAGGGATATCAATTCGTATATTTTCCCCTTTATATAAAGCTTTTTAATGGTCGGGTGCAGGTTATAATTAATGATTTGGCTTAAAACTACCGCAACGGCAGGGGAGATGGTCTCTTGTGCATAATATTTTTGCTCCTTGTTTTCATCGGTCAGAAAAGGGATATAATTGGCCTGGTCCGAAAAGAGCGAATGAAATTTCCGTAGGGTCATCACTATAGATACTATAGAAGAGTTTGGGGATACTTCCAAGTGCAGGGGCAAATCCATTTTTGTATTGTAAAGTAACAGCGAATTTTCCTCGGCAATCTCCAGTGCATAATTCCCCTGATTAAAAATAAACTTTCCGCCCCCTTTTAAACAAAAATGAAATTGAATGTACCTTTTGTTAATTTCCCGACATACTTGTGTATCACTGATCCCATTATTCTGAATTTTAAGCACATAGAACCCATCCTCTATCAAAATCTCCTCATATGAACCTTGAGCGACATTTTTAAATTCCATCCTTTTTAAAATTTCATGTAAGTTATTTAGAAAGCATCTAAATAATATTTTACCAAAGCACCGTATTTACTATAAAAATAGCGATATTTGCTCGATTAATATCGATTTATGCCTAAAAATACTTTAATCGATATTAATTGTTCTTCTAGCGTTATTTTTCTTTTGACCTTGCCTCTATTTTTGTGTCGCTTTATGAAGGATTACCATATTTCCAAACACAGCTCTTTTTATACCATTGGACTTAATTACAAAAAGGCCGATGCGGAAGTGCGTGGTAAGTTCAGTCTGGACGAGGTTTCAATGGACAAACTGCTCCTAAAAGCAAAAGAACAGGGCATAGATGGGTTGTTGGCCACCTCTACTTGTAATCGTACGGAATTACATGGTTTTGCACAGCATCCGTTCCAACTCATCAAATTACTTTGCGAACATTCTGCAGGTACCGTAGAGGAATTTCAGGAAGTGGCCTATGTGTACAAGAACAATGAGGCCATAAGCCATTTGTTTCGGGTGGGAACGGGGCTGGATAGTCAGATCTTGGGTGATTTTGAAATCATCAGTCAACTCAAACAAAGTTTTTACCGATCCAAAAAACTGGAAATAGCCAACCCTTTTATAGAAAGGCTCTGCAATTCTATCATTCAGGCCAGCAAACGCATCAAGAACGAGACGGAGATCTCTTCCGGGGCAACTTCGGTTGCCTTTGCATCGGTACAATATATTCTCCAAAATGTTGAACGTATTGGTGAAAAGAATATCTTATTGTTCGGCACGGGTAAAATAGGCCGGAATACCTGTGAAAACCTTATTAAGCATACCAAAAATCCACACATCACCTTGATCAATAGGACCAAGGGCAAGGCGGAGAAGGTAGGAGGAAAATTTAATCTGGCCGTTAAGGATTATGGGGATTTACCGGCCGAGATCAGAAAAGCGGACGTTCTGGTAGTCGCCACCGGTGCGCAACATCCTACCATTACCAAGGAATTGATATATACAAAAAAACCATTGCTTATCCTTGATCTTTCCATACCCAAAAATGTGGATGACACGGTCACGGAATTGGATCATGTAACTATGGTTCATTTAGACCACCTCTCCCAAATTACGGATGAAACCCTGGAACGTAGAAAGCTGTTTATTCCAAAGGCGGAAGCTATTATCAATGAAGTCAAGACAGATTTCATACAGTGGTTGGAGACCCGGAAATTTGCCCCGGTCATTAAGGCCTTAAAAAAGAAATTGAATACCATGAAGGAAGAGGAATTGGATTACCAATCCAAAAAAACAGCTGATTTTAATGCGGAACAGGCCAATGTAATCTCCAACCGGTTTATTCAAAAAATCACGAAACAATTTGCCAACCATCTAAAGGACAACAGTGTAGATTCCGACTCCAGTCTAGAGTTGATCCAAAAGGTTTTTCAAATTGAACTGGACCAACAATGAGCAGAACGATCCGAATAGGCACACGTGATAGTGAATTGGCACTATGGCAGGCCAATACCGTTAAAGAACAACTGGAAGCCCTAGGGCACCAAACCAAAATAGTGCCCGTAAAATCTACCGGGGATATTGTTTTGGACAAACCCCTTTATGAACTGGGCATCACCGGTATTTTTACAAAAACCCTGGATATTGCCCTATTGAACGATGATATAGATATTGCCGTGCATTCCATGAAAGATGTGCCCACGGCCTTACCACAGGGCATAGTGCAAGCGGCCGTATTAAAAAGGGCCAATTACCTGGATATTTTGGCCTATAAAGGAAATGAAGAATTTTTAGGCCAACGGGAGGGTATTATCGCTACAGGGAGCTTACGGCGAAAAGCACAATGGCTAAACCGCTATCCCACCCACACCGTTGTGGATTTAAGGGGCAATATTAACAGCAGATTGCAAAAACTTACCGATAACGATTGGAACGGAGCCATCTTTGCCGCAGCCGGCCTTGATCGTATTGCCCTTGAACCCGAAAACACGATTGGACTCACCTGGATGTTGCCGGCACCCGCCCAAGGTGCCATTATGGTAGTTGCCAAAGAAAATGATCCGGAAGTCATTGAGTTATGTGCGGCGCTCAACCATGAAGAGACTGAAATCTGTACCCGGTTGGAACGGGAGTTTTTACGTGAACTGGAGGGAGGTTGCACTGCACCGATAGGTGCCTTGGCCAAAATCGATGAAGAGAACAAAATTACCCTGAATGGTGTACTGTTAACCTTAGATGGCTCTAAAAAATTGGAGGTTTCCGATTCCGCTCCCTTGGGCAAACATAGAGATTTAGGAGTAGATTGTGCCAAAAACATCTTGAACAGGGGTGGCAGGAGGCTCATGAACGAACTCCATAATATGGGAACGGTACCCCATGTGTTTTCTACTAAAAAACTCACCGATGCCCAAATGAAACTTTTTACCCCGACCATTCGTACGGCTTCGGAAGATTTTATAAAAATCAGCCCCAATCGCATCCCTCCTTCGGTATTAAAACAACGGCACAAAAACGTCATCTTTACCAGTAAAAATGCGGTAGAAAGCCTCCTCACCAATAGCAGTGCCAAAGATCTGGATTTTGAGAACATCTATTGTGTAGGCCGTAAAACAAGGCGCCTGGTCCAAAAAAGAATCGGGGAAGTCAAACATTTTGAAAACAATGCCAACGCCCTGGCCAACTACTTGACGGACTATTTAGAGGGTACCGAGGTCACTTATTTCCGGGGCAACCTCAGTTTAGATGAAATACCCCAGATACTAACCGGCAGCAACATTACCGTAAACCAGATAGAGGTGTATGAGACCAAGCTCTCCGGGCAGGCAATACAAGATGATGTAGAGGGCATTCTTTTTTACAGCCCGTCTACCGTAGAAAGCTATTTAAAGAACAACGGAACGGACAAAGTAGCGTATTGCATTGGGGAAACGACCGCCAATGAGGCCAGAAAACACTTTAACGTTGTACATGTTGCCAAAATACCCACGGCAGAGAGCCTAATAGATTTGGTAAATGGCAACTATGCCTAAAAATGAGGGCTATTGGATTTTTTGAAACCGGACACCCGGGTCTTAAAAAAGAAATATGATAAAAAACGATTTATTCTTAAGGGCATTAAAAGGTGAAACCGTAGACCGGCCCCCGGTTTGGATGATGCGCCAGGCCGGACGTTATTTGCCGGAATTTATGGAAATACGGGAGAAATACGACTTTTTCACCCGTTGCAGAACGCCTGAACTGGCTTCGGAAATAACCGTTCAGCCTATACAGAGATATGGCATGGATGCCGCCATCCTTTTTTCCGATATTCTGGTCGTTCCACAGGCCATGAACATTGAGGTACAAATGAAGCCTAATTTTGGCCCCTATTTGCCCCATCCTATCCGCTCCGAAAAGGATTTGGAAAATGTAATCGTTCCGGACGTGGAAGATGCCCTGGGTTATGTTATGGAAGCCATTAAGGCCACGAAGGAAAAACTCAATGAGGAGATACCCCTGATCGGTTTTGCGGGATCCCCCTGGACCATTCTCTGTTATTGTGTACAGGGACAGGGCAGTAAAACATTTGACAAAGCCAAGGAACTTTGTTTTACACAACCCGTGGTAGCACACAAATTGCTCCAAAAAATTACGGATACCACTATTGCCTATCTAAAGGCAAAGATAAAAGCGGGCGTAAATGCCGTTCAGGTTTTTGATTCCTGGGGCGGTATGCTTTCCCCTACCGATTATCAGGAATTTTCATTTCAATACATCCAACAAATTATAGATGCCGTAAAGGACGAAGCTCCCGTAATCGTATTTGGAAAAGGCTGTTGGTTCTCTTTGAACGATATGGCCAGGTCGGGTGCTGCCGCCCTTGGTGTAGATTGGACCTGTTCCGCCAGGAACGCCCGGTACCTAAGTGGAGGGAATATAACGTTACAGGGGAATTTTGACCCTGCCAGATTATTATCGCCTCCATCAGAAATCAAAAAGATGGTCACGCGGATGATCAATGATTTCGGCAAGGATCGGTACGTTGTAAATTTAGGCCATGGCATTTTGCCCAATGTACCCGTTGAGAACGCCAAAGCCTTTATTGATGCGGTAAAAGCGTACAAACAACCATAAGTTCATTTGTTTTGCTACAGTTTGAATTTGACGACTTCATCATTTATCCCGTTCAAGAGAAGGATGCCTGGCGCCTATGCGATTTTGTCACCATAAATTCGGAACGGTTAAAAAAATATTTCCCAAAAACCTTAGAAGCCAATCAAACTCCCGATCTGGCAAAATATTTTACCATCAAAAAACAAAGGGAATTTGAACACAAAGAGGAGTTTTTATTTGTTCTAAAAGAAAAGGAAAACAGAACCATCATAGGGCTGGTTTACGTAAAAAATATAAAGGAAGACATTAAGCAAGGTGAATTGGCCTATGCCATCAGCTATAACCATGAAAGAAAAGGTTATATAACCAAAAGTGTTTCCCGCTTATGCCATTGGGCCTTTGAAGTACTGAAACTTAAGACGCTTCAAATAATTGCCCATAACGAAAACATACCGAGTATAAAAGTGGCGGAAAATTGCGGTTTTCGTTGGACGAATACTTTAGTGAAGAAATTTACCCCTCCAAATAGCATTGCTCTAGATATGGAGCTATATGAATTGAAGAATGAAAGATAAATTCTATCAATATATACAAGATTTGCAAAACACTATCACTTCTAAATTGGAAGAGGTAGATGGCAAGGCTACCTTTAAAGAGGATATGTGGAAACGTCCGGAAGGCGGCGGTGGTCGTACACGGGTCATTGAAAAGGGCAACGTTTTTGAAAAAGGCGGTGTAAATATCTCTGGCGTACATGGTGCGCTTCCCAAAAGCATGCAGGCATATTTTAAGGTAGGGGATGTAGATTTCTTTGCCTGCGGACTCAGTTTGGTATTGCATCCAAAAAACCCTATGGTGCCTACGGTACATGCCAATTGGCGTTATTTTGAAATGTATGACAAGCAAGGAAATACGGTGGACCAGTGGTTTGGGGGTGGCCAGGACCTGACCCCCTATTATCTCTTTGATGAGGATGCCCAACATTTTCATACCGTATGCAAAACAACTTGTAATCGGCATAATCCTAATTTTTATAGAACATATAAAGAAAAATGCGATGCTTACTTTTGGAACGCGCACCGCAACGAAGCAAGGGGAATTGGCGGACTCTTTTTCGATTATTGTAAAGCGACCGATACAATGCCCCTGGAAGCATGGTACGACTTTGTAACCGAAATGGGCAATAGTTTTTTAGACAGTTATATACCAATTGTTACAAAACGTAAAAAATTGAAATACACCCAGGAACAAAGGGATTGGCAGGAAATTCGTCGTGGCAGATATGTAGAGTTCAATCTAGTGCATGATAAGGGAACCTTGTTCGGCCTAAAGACCAACGGGCGCATAGAGAGTATTTTAATGAGCCTGCCCCCCCATGTACAATGGCATTATGACCATGAGCCTAAAAAAGGCAGTGAAGAAGAACGGCTGATCAAAGTTCTGAAAAAACCAAAGGAATGGATTTAACCATTACTTTTACGTTGTGAAACAGAAAATATATCAAATAGATGCCTTTACGGACCATATTTTTGGCGGCAATCCCGCAGCGGTCTGTATTCTTGAAAATTGGCTTCCAGAGGGTTTGATGCAGAACATAGCCGCTGAAAATAATCTGGCGGAAACTGCCTTTGCCGTTAAAAATAAGGAGAGCTATGAACTCCGATGGTTTACCCCGGAACTGGAAGTAGATTTATGTGGACATGCCACTTTAGCTACGGCTTTTGTATTGTTCAATTATTACGGACACATAGAAGACACCATTCGATTTTATTCGCCTAGAAGTGGGGAATTATTAGTTGAAAAAGGGAACGATGGAACGATGACCATGGATTTCCCTGCCGATGAACTACAAACCCTACCACCGGATACCACCATCGACAAGGCCATTGGCAAAGCACCTTTGGAAACCTTCAAGGGCAAAACAGATTATGTGTTGATTTATGGTTCACAACAGGAAATAGCCCAAATCCGGCCCAATTTTCATTTGTTAAATTCCTTAGATTGTCGTGGTGTAATCATTTCTTCGCCTGGCGAGAATGTAGATTTTGTATCCCGCTTCTTTGCCCCCCAAAGTGGAATCCCCGAAGATCCGGTAACCGGTTCCGCGCACACGAGCTTAACTCCCTATTGGGCCAAAAAATTAAACAAGACCAAACTTACGGCCCGGCAAATCTCCTCCAGAGGTGGGGATCTACAATGTGAATTTTTAGGCCATCGCGTAAAAATATCGGGCCGAGCCGTTTGTTATTTAATGGGAGAAATAACCATTTAAGTCAATAACTATTAAATCAGAAGAAATATGTACCCACTCATACGAAATAGAAGATTACGACACACCAAGGCCATTCGGAATTTGGTACGAGAAACCGTTATAACACCAAATGATTTTCTTGTACCTCTTTTTGTAGTAGAAGGAAAAGGGGTCAAAGAAGAAATCGCCTCCATGCCCAATTATTATCGCCTGAGCCTGGACCATTTGGAAAAAGAGGTCAAGGAACTCTGGAATATGGGGCTTTGTGCGGTATTGCTCTTTGTAAAAGTACCGGATAAGTTAAAAGATAATAAAGGTACCGAGGCCTTAAACCCAAACGGATTGATGCAATTGGCCATTAAAACCGTAAAAAATGCCTGCCCGGATATGTTGGTCATGACCGATGTGGCCCTGGACCCGTACTCTTCCTATGGACATGATGGTATCGTAGCGGACGGGGAAATCCTGAACGATGAAACGGCGGACGTTTTGGCGGAAATGAGTATTTCCCATGCCCGGGCAGGGGCCGATTTTGTAGCACCCAGTGATATGATGGACGGTCGTATCCTCACGATCCGTGAAGCCCTGGAGGACGAAGGGTTTTCCCATACCGGTATTATGAGCTATAGTGCCAAGTACGCCAGTGCTTTTTATGGCCCGTTTCGGGATGCCCTGGATTCTGCCCCGGTAGCTATAAAAAATGTTCCCAAGGACAAAAAAACTTATCAAATGGACTTTACGAACCGATTTGAGGCCATTCGTGAAACCCAAATGGATATTGATGAAGGTGCCGATATTGTCATGATAAAACCGGGATTATGTTATCTGGACATTGTTCGTGAAATCAGAAACGAAGTAGATGTTCCCGTAGCGGTATATCAGGTTTCCGGGGAGTATGCCATGGTAAAGGCCGCAGCGGAAAAGGGGTGGCTTGATCATGATGCCGTAATGATGGAACAACTGATCGCCATTAAAAGGGCGGGGGCCAATATTATTGCCAGTTATTTTGCAAAAGATGCGGTAAAGTTGATTTGAATCCATCTCTTTAAAAGATGTTTTCTGGTTTAACCCTCACATAAAAGTTACTTTGTAGCTAAGGGATTATAATGTAAATTGGTATACTGCTAAATAATTTTCCAATCCCTTTAGGATGTAGAATAAATAACAGACCAATGAGAGCCTTTCTATATATACTTGTCGGTTTTTTTACTGTTCCTATTTTTGCCCAAGAGATTCCCTCTCTTGATATACAATTCCAAAGCACTTCTCGAAGTGCCCATTCATTGCTATCGGAAATCGATGTTTTGTCCGTAAACAATTATGTAGATTCGATTATAACCAACGGTATAAAAAATAAGGCCTTTCCGGGAGCACAAATTCTGGTGGCCGAAAAAGGGAATCTTATTTTTCATAAAGCCTATGGTTTTCATACGTATGACAGTGTACAGTCCGTTGCATTGGATGACATTTATGATCTGGCTTCGGTTACAAAAATTATGGGGCCTTTACCCGCATTGATGAAGCTTGTGGATGAGGGAAAATTGGATTTGGATGTTCCATTTAGTACCTATTGGGAACCCTGGCGCAAACGAAAGGATAAAAAAGACATTACGCTAAGGGAGATATTGTCGCATCAGGCCGGGTTACGACCATACATCGTTTTCTTGGACAAAGTGCTCGCTAAAAATGGAGCACTTAAAAAGAGGTTTATACGAAAATCAAAGAACGACCGATTTGAAAATGAAGCCTATGAAGGCCTGTACGTAAAAAATACATTCGCCAAAAAAATGTATCGGATGATTAACCGGTCCAAAGTTTCAAAGGACAAAAAATATGTCTATTCCGGGCTTACCTTTCTTATCTTTCCGGAACTGATCCGTCAACTTACGGGAGTTCCTTATGTAAAATACATCCAGGACAACTTTTATATACCTATCGGTTCCAAAACTTTGGGGTTTCTTCCCAAAACCAAGGTTTTTCCCAATAAAATAGTTCCCACGGAAGTGGATACCATCTACAGGCACACTACGACACAAGGTTGGGTACACGATGAAAATGCCTCTTTATTGGGTGGTGTTTCAGGTAATGCCGGGCTTTTTGGAACAGCCACCGATTTGGCCAAGATGATGCAGCTCTATCTACGGTACGGAAAGTATGGTCCGGATCAGATCATATCCGAAAATGTGGTCAGGGAATTTATTCAGGTCCAATATCCCGATAATGAAAATCGAAGGGGATTGGGTTTTGACAAACCACTTTTGAACAACTCGGAATTGCCATTGCCCGAAGCTTACCCCGCTCCGGAAGTCAGCCCCCAAAGTTTTGGACATGTGGGATTTACAGGTACTTTTGTTTGGGCCGACCCTAAAAACCAATTGGTATATATTTTTCTTTCCAATAGGGTCTACCCCTCCCGAAACCACCGTAAACTATATGAACTCCATATACGATCTGCGGTACAACAGGTTTTTTATACCGCACTTTCCAAAACGGGACAACATCCATAACTTATAATAAATCGGTATCTTAGATGCTTAAAATTGTTCTATGGGGCTGTTGGTCTTTTATGCATTGATTTCTATTTTTTTCTCATTTTTATGTTCCATTTTGGAGGCGGTACTCCTGAGTATTACACCCACCTTCGTGAATGTTAAAAAACGGGAAGGCAAATCCTATGCCGACACCCTGGAGTCCCTGAAAAATGATGTGGACAAACCGCTCATTGCCATACTTACCTTAAACACCATTGCCCATACCGTAGGTGCCATTTTGGTAGGGGTACAGGCCAAGGTTGCCTACGCCGGACTTTATGGAAGTGAAAAGCACCGTATTTTTGGCATTGACTTTACCGAAGATTTAATGGTAGGGGTCGTTTCCACCCTTATGACCATTCTAATTTTGGTTGCTTCCGAAATTATCCCAAAGACCATTGGAGCCACTTATTGGCGGCAATTGGCCAATTTTACCGCAAAATCGCTCAAGGCCATGGTCATTGCCCTTAAATATACCGGCCTGCTTTGGCTATTACAGCTCTTTACACGCCTGGTCGGCGGCAAAGGTCATCAAGGCAGTGTCTTGAGTCGGGAGGATTTTACGGTAATGACGGATCTGGCCCATGAAGAAGGGGTTTTTGAGAAATCGGAATCCAGGATCATTAAAAATCTATTACGGTTTGACGAGGTTTTGATAAAGGACATCATGACACCCCGCTCCGTCATGAAAATTGCCTCGGAAAATAGTACCGTTCAAACGTTTTTTGAAGAAAATCCCAAACTGCGTTTTTCCCGGATTCCCGTTTTTCATGAGACTCCGGACAATATTTCGGGGTTTGTACTCAAGGACAATGTTTACGAGGAAATTATTAACGATAACGGGGAAATGTCCCTGGCTGAAATCAAACGGGATATCCTGATTACCCGAAGGAATACCCCCATACCCAAACTTTTTGATATCCTTATAGCCAAAAGGGAGCAGATCGCCCTGGTCGTGGACGAATATGGCTCCGTAAGTGGACTGGTGACCATGGAAGATGTTATCGAAACTTTATTGGGCCTTGAAATTATGGATGAGACGGACAATGTAGCCGATTTACAGGTGTTGGCCCGTAAAAAATGGGAGAATAAAGCCAAGGAGTCGGGTGTCATAGAACAACCCCAAACCGCTGCGGAGAAAAATCCTTCGGCCAAAACAAAAACCAAAAAAGAATAGCATAAACCATGGATGTGGCCTTTATACAAACTCCCTTGGGCGTCGCCAAATTAGAAGGCGATGCGAACGGATTGGGCAGTGTCACCATTTTGGATACCAAAGAGCCGTTAACGGACATCATTCCCGAAAATCTGGAAGATGCCGCTTACCAACTCCATGAATACTTTGAAGGCAAACGAAAACACTTTGACCTTAAACTGAATCTTAACGGTACGGATTTTCAACAAGGCGTATGGAAAGCCCTATTGGAAATTCCTTATGGAAAAACGGCCTCTTATCTGGAACTTTCCAAAACCCTAGGCGATGTTAAGGCCATTAGGGCCGTTGCCGCAGCCAATGGAAAAAATCCGTTATGGGTCGTGGTACCCTGCCACAGGGTTATTGGCAGTGATGGTTCCCTGACCGGTTATGCCGGCGGCCTACACCGAAAAAAATGGCTCTTGGAACACGAAAGTCCCGTAAAGCAACAGTCTCTTTTTTGATTCTTTCTTACGGATGTTTTATTCGGGGTAAGTTTCCATAAAGTGTCCGAACCTTCCCGGGGTCAAAACCTCCCAAATGGATGCTACGGTCCATCCTACGGACATATGGGAATTGAGATACCCTTTTCCATTGGCCCCATAATCCCAGACCGTGTGCTGGATAATCTCTGGCATATACCCCTTTTTGCCCACACCTACCATATGACCTTCATAAGGCAACATCTGGTCTTTGATCGAGGAGGTTATGACCTCGGACATTTGTGCGAACCTTTCTTCCCCGGTCATTTGGGAAAGCCATTGCAATACATGGGGGAAATCAAAGGCCCACACATCAATATGGTTGTTCTCGGTGGATACATTGCCCCAGCCCCTAGTCTTTAAGTCCACTTCCTTTAACAAACTGCCCTCGGCAAAGGGCACATCGTACAAATAATACCAACTAAGCCCAAAATAGGCCGCTTTTTTAGCCAGTTCCACATAACGATCGTACTGTTCCCCTTTGGATGCCAGGGCCAAATGATAAAAAGACACAGCGGCAATGGCGGCCGCTTCCTTATCCTCGCAGTTGGCATCCAGGGTGGATGAAAAGTAATCCGCTTTATCAATGATATTTTCTTTCGCATAGCGACCGGCATTTATCGCCACTTCCAAAAACTTGGGTTCCTTAAAATAACGGGAGGCCATAACCATTGGGGTGATAATGCTCTGCGTGCTTCCTTTAGAATTGTCTATGGCCTTATAATCCATATCGAACTTTCTTGGAAGCCCACCATCCGCTTCCTGCATTTGGGCTATTTGATGCATCAGGGAAACGATGCCTGTTTCCAATTGTGGGTGCCGTATGCCCTGCCGTTTATCAAAATCCAAAAGAAATAAAAGGTTCTTCAGTCCCTCACTCTGTTTACGCAGCGTATAAACGTCTTCGGCATTGCTCCCGTACACCAATTCCCTGATCAGGCCGGTTTTAGTAAAACCGTTCTCGTAATAGGAATCCAATATCTTTCTGGCCAATGCTATATGTTCCGGGTTGTTCAATTGATGACCGTATTCCAATAGATTATAGGCGTTGGCAAAAATTTTACCACAGAAACCAATGGACAATACCCCCGTGGTCTCACAAGTACTAGTATTGAACCACAGACCCGAAAACCCTTTGAGGTCTTTTGTCTCAGCATAACTCTCGTAAAAATAGTTGCTAAGAATTTCCTTGATTTCAGGGTCTTTCTTTTTATTCGCTACCGGGGCAGGTCTATACTTGTCAAAGGCGGTCTCCCAGGTTTGGGCCACCAGGGCCGTAAAATCATTGGCCATACCTTGGCTTACCTTCCAACGAACGGTAAGCGTCTCTCCCTTTTTAATGGGATAGAACGCCTTCCAAGTCGGGTTCAGCTTTAGTTTGGACTGATAGGATTTGGGCACTTCCTCAAATGGAAAACCGGCATTCAACTGCACTTGATCATCACCCATCTTCCCTATTCCCAAGCTACCTATATCCGTACGCACCTTTATTTTTCCACCGGTAGCATCGGGGACACCTTCCTGGGCAAGAACATCCATGCGTTCCAACCTTACCCATCCTTTGGAGGTTGGGTCGTGCACCACGGCTAAAGGAGCACTCATTCTATCTTCCCTAAAAGACCATAAGTGGGCCGTTTTAAAAGAAGGGGCATTTTCCGGGGAGCGTAAATTGCGCTTATACCAAAATCCGGGAAGCAAGAATTCCGCCTTATCAAAAGAATAATCGGTAACGGACCAGACTTTATGTAAATGTATGTCCATATCCCGGGAAGCGGTCATTTGATAGGTATAGGTAAATGCTCCGTTTTCGTCTTTTTCAATGGTTTTTTTGACCGAAATGCCCGAATCCTGATCGTTGTCCGTATTTTCAGTGAAAATAACGGTCTCATTATTCCCATTATCATTCAAAACCGAAATTTGCATAGGGTGTTCCACAAGGTTTTCGGGAAGTACAGGTGTTGCATTTTTGCAAGCGGATATCCCTATTAAAAAAATGGCCGTTCCTAAGGTCTTGTTCATTATTTTCATCAGTGGATCTTTGTTATGGCAAGTACTTAAAAAAAATAAGGGTAACCTCTAAATATCGACGAAAGCAGGACTCTGGGTTACAAACGTACAATTTAGGGGTATAAAGTTTGGATCGTGGCCGACCCTCTTTACAACTCTCTTCCGTATTTCGGTATAAGAATAGACAGTACCGATGTTTAAGGGCCTTGTTTTATGGGAAAATCAAATTAATACCCTAAATTAAGGGCAGTATTCATAATGCAATTCCTATGCTCTATAAAATTAATCTGGAACATATTCTTTTTCTGGATATTGAAACCGTTCCCGAAACCGAAAAGTTTCAAGAATTGGACGATGCCAAACAAGATCTTTGGGAACAAAAATCACGATACCAGCGCAAAGACGAGTTTTCGGCAGAAGAGTTTTACGATAGAGCGGGCATCTGGGCGGAATTCGGAAAGGTCATATGCATATCCGTGGGGTATTTTAAATTGAACGGAGATTCCAAAATTTTTCGGGTTACCTCTTTCCATGGAGAAGAAACCAAACTGCTGCAAGAGTTTAAAAACCTGTTGAACTCGCATTTTAATCAACCCAAAAATTTACTCTGTGCCCATAACGGCAAGGAGTTTGACTTCCCCTATATTGCAAGGAGAATGATTATCCACGGTATTTCATTACCCTATAAATTAGACTTGTTCGGGAAAAAACCCTGGGAAGTTCCGCATTTGGATACCATGGACCTATGGAAATTCGGGGATTATAAGCATTACACTTCTTTAAAGTTAATGTCCCATATATTAGGGATCCCTTCCCCTAAAGAGGATATAGACGGTAGTATGGTGCGTGACGTATTTTATAAAGAAAAAAACCTGGACCGCATTATCACCTATTGCGAATTGGACGTGGTCACTACCGCACAGGTTTTTCTAAGATTACGAAATGAAACTTTATTGGAACAGGATGATATTAAAAAAGTGTAACGATCTAGTACTTATAAAACTTGGTGCTTTTACTCATTTCAAAATCTTGAACCTGTAGGATATACAATCCCGTTGCTATATCGGAAACATTAATTTTGGCGTTTTTCGCCTTTCCAAACTTTAGTACGACCCCTAAAGTGGAAACTATACGATACATAGCGGTATCGCTAAGCTCAATATTCAAACTGATTTCGTCCACCGCCGGATTTGGAAAAACCGAAAAATCGATATCCGATGTAGCCGCCAAAGCTTCATGGGCCTCTAAAGTACCGATGACGGTCTCCGTACCTTGAAAGGTAAATATATATTCCATGGTATATTCCGAAGCGATGTTCTGAGAACAAAAAGTACGCAATCTAACCACGTAATCCTTTCCTACCATAAGGCCATTCAATACACTGGAACCCGTGGAGGTATACTCCGTAATCCAATCATTATCTGAGGCATTCTTATATTGCACTTCATACAGACCATCAACGATTTTGTCCCAATTTAAATCGATACTTTCTCCGGTTGCTTCGTCCAAACTTAAATTTTCGGGTGCAACCACACTACATGCCGTCATTTTCGCCCCCGAAATCAATAGGGAAAAATCTTGAATACCGTTCCTTAAAGTTCCCTTATGGGTTATGGTCAGGGTATAAACACCCTTTGCGCCCGGTATTTCAATACGTTCAAAGGGATCAACTTTATTATCTCCTTTTGTGGCAGTCGCATTTGGGTCTGCCGGGTTCAATTTCCAAGGATAAAAGGTACTCCCATCTTTTGTGATGCGTATGTCCAGATCATTGACCAATGCGGGAGTTTTATCATTTAAGACACCCCTGTTAATATATTCCGATTCCGGATCTGTCCAGGAAATAGAGGTCGTTAAGGTCTCATTGCCCATAGCCTCTATGGTAAAACTTATGGTCTCGTTCTCGGAAATATTATCTTCGGAAATCTGTGTACTAAAACCTTTGTTCAATAGCACTTCCGCCGCTTTTTTGGTATTCATAATCCCCCATCCCATTTTGTAGTCCGGGCCTTGGGTACCAACATCATCGGCAGTATGCAATGCCAGGCCTTTTAAGGTAGCGGCTTTTAGGTAGGAACCGTACAACTGTTCATTATACTGTTGCAATAAAAGGAGTGAACCCGTAACTCCCGGCGTAGCCATGGAGGTTCCCGAAGAAACATTATAGCTTGTATCGTTCGTGGAATATGTGGAAAGTATGGAAGACCCGTCTCCTGCCAAATCAGGTTTAACTCTACCATCGTCCACCGGGCCAAAGCTACTATAAGAGGAAACTACGGCTTTTTTCAGTATTCCATTTCTATCGATCTCTGTATTTGCCGCCGCCACGGCAATCCCATTTTTGGCGAGGGTAAACCCGAGCATTACATCAAAACCATCTGTTTTAGTACCTGCGATGGGACTTTCGTTATCCCCTCTCTTTTGTGCATTTCCGGCGGCCGTAACCATTAAGTAATAAGGAGCATTGAACATAATTCTATCCCAATCCTGGGCCACCTTTATATAAGAACCAAAATACCAGTCCGGCACACGGTCCGTTTTAATACCATAGGAATGATTGGAAACCAAAAGTCCGTTGGTAGCAGCTTCCGTTACCTCCAACTTATCACGGGTCCAATCATGGGAAATAGCATTGGCGGCATAAGCAACGCCCTGTGCCTCTTTTTTTATCCCGGATGAAATAATACTGCCGGTCACCAATGTGGCATGGGCATCTATTTCTGTACTGCCATCTACAACTTTGATCCTAGTATCGTATTCTTGGTGCGTAACACGTGCCACGCCGGCATCCCATATACCTACTTGCATACCAAAACCATCAATATCCAATTTTGACTGGAGGGCATCGGCCCTGGAAACTTGACTGGCATTATCCGAATAAGTCTCATAATAAATAGGGGTGCCATCTTCACCCACTTCCTGCAATTCTATCTTCTTGCCATTGGGAAGTTTTTCCTTGATTTTCCAATTGTTCACTTTGGCCAAAGCCAATGTCCTTGCCCTGTTCTTTTCAAAATCAAATTCAAGATCAACATGGAGTGCTCCGATTTTTGAAAAATCGTACTCCCCTTTTATCATTGTTTTCAACTTTTCGGATTGTGCAAAGATATGTGGCCCAACCAACAAAAAGAGCAATAGAAATCCCGTAAAGGCATTCCAATTGTTCGTAGGCTTTTGGCAGTCCATAGTTTATTTAATTAAGGTAAGATTTGGACTACAAATATATTATAATGTCGGTCGTTTCCGACAAAAAGATCCATTTATTCGATGAAACGTATAGTGAACCCTATACTATTGTTGTGAAAGTGCCGATTTTAGATGTTTGTATAGTTTTTCCTTTGTACTAATATCCTCAAAGCAGTAGCTAAACGTTGTATTTTAATAGAATATAAACCGGAAAGTGATCACTGTACCCACCCAAATATTTTTTACCCGCATAGGTCCTGTATGGGTTTCCTTTATATTTTCCAGCAAATTCCTTCAAAGACCTATCATCATAAATATTGGCTTTATCAAAACTATGGGAACCTTTTTTATAGTTAAAAAAACTATGCGAAAGGATTATCTGATCGAACAGGCTCCAATTTCTTTTATAATGCGAACTTCCCCTTTCTTTTGGGGAATGTAATTTCTCCATGGGATTGTACAGGCCGGTTCCTTCGATCAGGGTCTGTATGCTCAAAGAGCTGGGATCATCATTAAAATCGCCCATGACAATATAGTTGGGGTCTTGATTCAAAGCCGCAATCGCCAACATTTTTTGTTTGACAACCTCGGCGGCCTTTAACCTCTTATATTCTGTAAGTTGGCCCCCATCCCTTCTGGACGGCCAATGGTTTACAAAAAGGTGTACCTCTTCTCCGTTCAGCGCACCATGTACATACAATATGTCTCTAGTGGTATCCCGGGCACCATCGGTATTATCGATAAGTAAGGGTATGGGTTCCGAGCTGATTACCTTAAAGTACTTCCGGTGGTATATAAGTGCGGTATCTATGCCACGCTCGTCCGGCGATTGATAATGAACAAAACCATAGTCAACGTGTTCCAATGGTTTGGTGTTCAGCAAATCGTTTAGAACGGTACTATTTTCTACTTCCGCCACTCCTACCAAAATGGGGGCATGGGGGTTGTTGTCTCTTCCGATCGCATAAATGGTCCTGGCCAATTTGGCCAATTTTCGTTCATACCGTTTAGGGGTCCATTTTTTAAATCCTCCGGGCGTAAAATCATCGTCTAGGGTATAATCATCATCCCGGGTATCAAAAAGATTTTCCAAATTGTAAAACGCTACCGTATAAAGTTGTTTGTTCTTTTTCTTTTTAAATAGTGAAAACCGCATAGGAGAAAAATATTGAGTCAATAAATTTACTAAAATAGCTCGGGGACTTTTACTTAATTTTGCAGTTTACGGAATTATGTTAGAGAAGAAAACAACGGAATACGAAAAGGCGGTACTCATTGGGGTCATCAATAGGGAACAGAACGAGGAAAAAGTAACCGAGTATCTGGATGAATTGGAGTTTCTTACCTATACGGCAGGTGGGGAGGTCGTGAAAAGATTCGTACAACGCATGGATGTTCCGAATCCAAAGACCCTGATCGGTTCGGGAAAGATGGAAACGGTGGAAGCTTATGTAAAGGAACATGAAATAGGTTCGGTGATTTTTGATGACGAACTTTCTCCTGCGCAACAGCGCAATATCGAAAAACAATTGCGCTGTAAAATCATAGACCGTACCAGTCTTATCCTGGATATCTTTGCCCAAAGGGCACAGACCAGTTATGCCCGTACCCAAGTAGAGCTGGCACAATATGAATATTTATTGCCCAGATTAACGGGACTTTGGACGCACCTGGAACGCCAAAGAGGGGGTATTGGAATGCGTGGGCCCGGTGAAACAGAAATAGAGACGGATAGACGTATTGTTCGGGACCGTATTAGTTTACTCAAAAAGAAACTGGAGAAAATTGACCGGCAAATGGGGACCCAGAGAGGTAATCGTGGTGCATTGGTACGAGTCGCACTCGTTGGATATACCAATGTGGGCAAATCTACCTTAATGAACGTTGTTAGTAAGAGCGATGTCTTTGCGGAGAACAAATTGTTCGCCACCTTGGATACCACTGTACGAAAAGTGGTCATTGGCAACTTGCCCTTTTTGTTGAGCGATACCGTTGGATTTATCCGTAAACTACCCACCCAACTGGTAGAAAGTTTTAAAAGTACGTTAGATGAGGTACGGGAAGCCGATCTTTTGCTTCATGTGGTGGATATCTCCCATCTGCAGTTTGAAGAACATATTGCTTCCGTCAACCAAATTTTGGACGAAATAAAAAGTGTGGACAAAAAGACCATCATGGTCTTTAATAAGATAGACCGTTATAAAAACGAAACCATTGATACCGATGATCTTGTAACCGAAAAAACTTCTAGACATTTCACTATTGAGGAATGGAAAAGGACCTGGATGGAAAAAGTAGGGGACAGGGCACTTTTTATCTCGGCCCTGAACAAACAGAACCTGGACGAATTTAGAAAGCGGGTCTATGATGAAGTCAGGGATATTCATGTGACCCGATTTCCTTATAATAACTTTCTTTATCCGGAACATTTAGATCAGTACTAACAACAAATGGAACTACAAATTATGTAGTTCATCGATCAATCCGATCCGTTGATATTTTTCACCACATTTTGAGATAGGTTCACAACATAAATTCTTCCAAAGCGAAACCTTGCTGTAGATTTACAGTGTGTTTAAGTGATAGTGTTGACCCCAAATCGATATTTAGCTTACAAGACAACAAGTAAAATCCCAAATTTTACGATACCTACTTAACCAAGAAAAGCCCTCTAAAAAGAGGGCTTTTTTACATGTCCTTCAACAAATCCTAGAATGCATAATTCAGACCGAACAGAAGGTATGTCTGAAGATCATTGTCAATGGTATCAAAAGTAGCCGTTGGATCTGGGGCTGGGCCGTTCAAAGCAAAGTTCAATGCTTCTTGTTTATTATCTCTTAACCCAAATTCAAAACCAAGGCCTATACCGTTCCAAAGGGTATAGCCGAAGGAATTGATCCAGGTAAAATTGGAAAGGTCGCCGCTCTTATAACTTTGGAACATGGAAAGGTTACTCTTAAAATTTACCTTTCCTATTTTTCTGGTATAATCCGCTACGATCTTAGCCCCCAAAGAAGATTCGAAAACGGCATCATTATCGCTAAATACAAAGTTATAGTTCAATGGATGGATCACCACCACCAAATCGGTAATCGGGGTCCAGGTAGCACCAACACCCAAATCCAGATACCCCGGGTCGTTAAAATTGTTCAAAAGTGTCGTCCGGTATTCCCCAAGTCCGGAAATAGCGAATTTATCACTAAGCTTACGGCCGTAAAGCGAGGTAATGGTAAATACATCCGCCGCTTGTTTAAAGCTGTCATCATCGGTCGGATCGTCCTTATCGTCAAATTTTACCCATCCCAAATTAACGTTGGCGGAATTTCTCCAAAAGAATTTATCCTGGGACAGGTTGGCAAAACCATTTACCGTAACCCCTATATTCCCGGAAGAGTTGTTAGGCGTGCCTTGGGCATACCAATTGTTAAAGGTGGAAAGGTTGGCCCCTATGGTACCGAAAGCTCCTGTTTTCCATCCGGGAAGGGCATCTATTTGCGCTTGCAAGGCATCTACCCTACCCTGGATAGCAGCGATCGAGTCCTTTTTTGGACCTATTTGAGTTTTTAATTCTTCTTCTGTCTGGGAGAATCCAAGTACACAGACGAGCAGCAAAACTGCAGTTAACAAAATGTTTTTCATTACGTAATAGTGTTTATTTTTATAGAAACACAAAAGTAAGGATAGTCACTTTTTTAACTGGAAAAATGTATTATTTTCTTTTGTAAAGCGGTACCGAGGAACACGCTTCGCCGTACATAATGGATTTTGCCACAGGTTGCAATTTCCGAACCGCCATCAAGTACGCATTTGGCGGAACCGGCAGGGTACTGCAGCCTTTTATGATTACCGGCCTGTCCTTAAATTCGGTCACCTCCAAATTTTCTATTATGGATCGATAAAGCATTGTTTCCAAAAGTTCCAAATTCCCCTCAACAACCTGTTTTGCATAAGGTTGAAGTTTGGTTACAATAAGCATGTAAGCCCACCCGGGAACAATGGCATCCGTAGAGCAGGACATGGCCACGTAGGCATCCTGATATTGTGTCCAATCATGTGCATTTACATAGGACCTGAATTCCTTTTCCCTTAAGATAAACCCTTCGTACAACCAATCCTTGATATCCAGGACCACCCGGGTACCTTGAGGATAGTAATCCTCCAAATTAAAAGTGATGAGATCACTTTGGGCAACTCTATTTACAATTTCATCCGGCATTTTCCGATTATAATTAGATAGTATTTTTTAGAGCACCTTGATTCCTAATAATTATTGGAGCCTCTAAAAGGAACAACATCTCATTAAAGCAGTCCGAGTTCCAATTTGGCCTCTTCGCTCATTAGATCCTGGGTCCAGGGCGGGTCAAAAGTAATCTCTACCTCGGCATCTTTTACATCGTTGAGGGATTTGACCTTCTCCTCTACTTCTACCGGTAAAGTCTCTGCGACCGGGCAGTTTGGGGATGTTAGGGTCATCAATATCTTAACATCGCTATCCTCATTGACCAACACATCATAAATGAGGCCCAATTCATAAATATCCACGGGGATTTCCGGATCATAAATGGTCTTTAGCACCTTAACTATCTTCTCTCCCAATTCAGGACTGTCTATTTCCTCTATTTCTTCGTTCATATTTTTTATGTTTTTGTTATGGGTCGAAAGATTAAAAAGATTTCTTAGATACTCTTTTTAACCACGCCATGGGCGGTAAACCTATAAACCGTTTTAGCTGAGTTGTGTCTGATAGGCCACGGCATATAATTTTAATTGCTTTATCATACTTACCAGACCGTTCGCACGGGTAGCGGACAAATGCTCCTTTAACCCGATTTCATCTATAAATCCGGTATCCGCATCAATAATATCCTGTGGTCTTTGATCGCTAAAGGCCCTGATCAATATGGCAATGATGCCTTTGGTTATGATGGCATCACTATCTGCGGTAAATACCAACTTATCATCTTCCAGTTCGGCATGTACCCACACCTTGCTCTGGCATCCTTTAATGATATTATCGTCCGTTTTATATTGTTCGTTTATCAATGGAAGGGATTTCCCCAATTCTATCATATATTCATACCGTTGCATCCAGTCATCGAACATGGAAAATTCATCTACGATTTCCTCTTGTATCTCCTTGATATCCATATACTTTTTTAGCCTCCCCAAAGGGAGAAATTTTTTACAAAAATACGATAAGAATCGGTTGGTTTCAACAGTTTTATAAAAGTATAAAACCTTCACGTGCCATGAGCGGGATAAACCCGTAAGATTATTTTCAGCTACTTCTAAAACAAAGGATACGATATCTTAAAGCAACATATTTCTAGCTCTTTGCACGCCTTCTACCAGCTGATCCACTTCTTCTTTGGTATTGTAAAAAGCAAAACTGGCCCGTACGGTTCCCGGTATCTTATAAAAATCCATAATAGGTTGGGCACAATGATGGCCCGTACGTACGGCAATCCCCAATTTATCTAAAATAGTTCCTATATCATAAGGGTGAATGCCCTCTATGTTAAAGGAAATAACGGAGGTCTTTTTTTGTGCCGTTCCATAGATTTTGAGCCCTTCTATTTTCAGTAATTCAGAAGTTGCGTATTCCAAAAGTTCCTGTTCATAACCGGCAATAGCATCAAACCCTATTTTATTCATATAGTCCAAAGCCGCCCCAAAGGCTATACCACCACAGATATTTGGTGTGCCCGCCTCAAATTTATGGGGCAGATCGGCATAGGTGGTCTTTTCAAAGGTCACTTCGGCAATCATCTCGCCCCCTCCCTGATAAGGTGGTAGCTTACGGAGCCATTCTTCTTTTCCGTAGACGATACCCACTCCGGTAGGGCCGCACATTTTGTGCGCCGAAACCGTATAAAAATCCACATCCAATTTTTGCATGTCCGCTATCAGGTGCGGTGCTGCCTGTGCACCATCTATCAAAACGGCCGCACCCATATTGTGCGCTTTTTCTATAATTTCTTCTATCGGGTTAATGGTACCCAACGCATTGGAAATATGGTTACAGAAAACCAATTTGGTCCTGTCCGAAAGCAAATCCCCATAAACATCCATGAGCAATTCACCCTGCTCGTTCATGGGTATTACCTTCAATTCGGCCCCCGTTCGTTCGCATAACATCTGCCAAGGCACAATATTGGAATGGTGTTCCATGGCCGAGACCAATACCTCATCCCCTTTTTTGATCAACGATGAAAATCCGTTCGCAATCAAATTTATACCATGTGTCGTTCCCGAAGTAAAAATAATCTCATGTGCCCGGGACGCATTAAAATGCTTTTGGATCTTGATGCGCGCCTCCTCATATTTATCCGTAGCCTCTTGTGAAAGGGTATGCACGCCACGGTGAATATTTGCATTATAGCCATGATAGTAATCTACGATAACATCTATGACCTGCTGCGGAGTCTGTGATGTAGCGGCATTGTCCAAATAGACCAAAGGTTTCCCGTTGACCTCTCTGTTGAGAATGGGGAAATCCCTACGTATCTTTTGTATGTCCAAAGATGTTTTGAGCATGAAAAGTTCTCCTATTGGTTAGGCAGGTTTACAGATTAAATCCAAGGTTAACCCCCAACTTCTTGGCAATGAGCTTATTGATCCTTGCCTTGACCTCTTGAATGCGAACACTTTCCAAAACGTTATTGGCAAAAGCGTACATGAGCAATGCCTGTGCTTCTTTTTTGGGAATTCCACGCGATTGCAGATAGAACAATGCTTCTTCGTCCAATTGGCCAATGGTACAACCATGGGAACATTTTACATCGTCCGCAAAAATCTCCAATTGAGGTTTTGTATTGATGGTGGCCTTATCACTGATCAGAATGTTATTGTTCTGCTGAAATGCATTGGTCTTTTGGGCGATCTTGTCCACAATGATCTTACCGTTAAAAACGCCTGTAGCACTTTCACCGTAAATGCCCTTATAATCTTGATGGCTTTCACAATTGGGTTCAATATGGTGTACCAAGGTATGATGGTCCACATGCTGTTTTTCACCTAAAATGGTCACCCCTTTCATAGTAGAGTCCACATGTTCCCCGTTCTGGAAAAAATTGAGGTTATTCCGGGTCAATTTGCCTCCAAAGGAAAAGGTATGTACTTTGACCGCACTTTTATCCTTCTGGTCAATATAGGTATTGTCTATTAAGGAGGCCGTACGGGCATCGTTCTGAATCTTATAATAATCTACGATGGCATTCTTGGCCGCAAAAATTTCCGTGACGGAATTGGTCAAAACCTCATTGGAGGTCAAACTTTGATGGCGTTCAATAATTTGAACCTCGGCATTTTCCTCGACTACGATCAGGTTTCTCGGCTGTAACATTAAGGAAGCCTCGTTGCCCGTTGCAAAATGTAATATCTCCACGGGTTTTTTGGGCATTTTATTTTTAGGGATATAGATATACGCTCCCTCCCTACTAAATGCTGTGTTCAAGGTAGTCAACGATTCATCTTTGGACGCTACCTTGTTAAAATATACATCGATAACGGGTTTGTACATTTCTTTGGTCAGGGCGGCGCTCATTAAGCAGATGTCCACACCGTCATGAGTGGTTTCGGACAGGTAGGAACTATAGATGCCATCAATAAAAACAATCTTATAGGTATCTATTTCATGGAGGAAATAGCGTTTTACCTCTTTATACTCCAGAGCATTTTCCTCTTTAGGAAAAATACTGAAATCTATTTTCTGAAGATTGTTGAGCGATGTATATTTCCATGCTTCCTCCTTTTTATTGGGGAATCCTTTTGCTTCAAAATTCTTAATAGCGGCCATACGGACTTCGTGAACGGGGTGATCCAGGTCCACGTTGTTCTCAAAGGCCATAAAGGAAGAAATTAATTTATCTTTTAAATCCATTTTTTTCGGTTTTCAGTTTTAGCCTGCGGAAAAACCGTATGCTAAACCACTGCTTCGTTCTTTATCCAATCGTATCCTTTTTCTTCCAACTCCAATGCTAGTTCTTTACCCCCGGATTTTACGATTTTCCCATTGTGCAATACATGCACATAATCCGGAACTATATAATCCAACAACCTTTGGTAATGCGTAATCACGATGACGGCATTGTCCTTGCTCTTCAACTTGTTCACCCCGTTGGCTACGATACGAAGGGCATCAATATCCAAACCGGAATCGGTCTCGTCCAAAATGGCCACTTTGGGCTCCAACATGGCCATTTGAAAAATTTCGTTTCTTTTCTTCTCTCCCCCCGAAAAACCTTCGTTCAGCGATCGTGACAGGAATTTTCTATCGATTTCCAACAACTCGGATTTTTCACGAATCAACTTCAGCATTTCATTGGCGGGCATATCTTCCATGCCCTTTGCTTTCCTGGACTCATTAATGGCCGTTTTCATAAAATTGGTCACCGATACCCCGGGGATTTCCACAGGATATTGAAAAGAAAGAAAAATACCTTTATGCGCCCTTTCCTCAGGGGCTATATCTTCCAAATTCTCACCATCCAACGCTACGGAACCTTCCGTAACTTCAAACTCTTCCTTTCCTGCAATTACGGAGGCCAATGTACTTTTACCTGAACCGTTAGGCCCCATAATGGCATGTACCTCTCCTGCCTTTACCTCTAGGTTTATTCCTTTGAGTATTTCCTTATCCTCTACTTGTGCGTGTAGATCATTTATTTTCAACATAACGGGTTACTTTAAATATTCTGGTGCCTTCGGCATTTTATTAAAATCTTCTTTTTGATGTTGCAAATACACTTTTGCATTTTTTTCTTTGGCAAACGCTTCAAAGCTCTTCATACTGGCCAACGTTTGATCTACGTCATAATTAAAAATGGGCACTCTTTTATGTTCCCTGTTTTCATATAGATGATATAGATCTCCGGTCAACAATGTCGGGCCATTCTCCTTTAGCCCCAAATACAGGACCTGATGTCCGGGCGTATGTCCCGGCATGGATTTAATAACGACCGTACCATCCCCAAAAACATCAAAGTCCCCTTTTAGTTTTTGAACACGGGTCAACTCCTTTATAGCTCCATAAATGTCCGCATTGTTCTTTTGAACTTCCTCACTCGTAATAAAATCATATTCGGATTCCTGTACCAACCAAGTTGCATTTTTAATCGCATTTGCATGACCGCTATGGTCAAAATGGGTATGGGACAATGCAATATATTCAATGTCTTCTGGTGCCATTCCTATTTTCTGCAACTGGTTTGCAACGGAGTCCTTTCTGGAAACGGTAAACGCACCGCTGGGATCGGTAAATTCGGGCTGGCCTACCAACATTTCGGGTAGCCCGGCATCCCACATTAAAGTTCCTTTTGGATGGACTATTACATAAAACGGATCTGCAAATTCTTTGGTCCGGCCATGGTAGGTGGTATCCTGGGAAAAGAGTTCCAAATTATTGACCATTACCGTTCCGCCACTGAACGTATAGAGCTTTACCTCCGGCCCGACAACTTCGACAGCTTCTTTTTTTACATCCTTCTTTGTTTCTTTACAAGAGAAAAAGGTGAAAGCAAAAACGCCTATGAGCAGTATTTTTTTCATTTTGTATCGTTTTTGGTCCTTTAAATAGGGGTTAGGACATTTATCCCACCGACCCCTCTAAACTTATCTCCAATAATTTTTGTGCTTCGACCGCAAACTCCATGGGCAATTTATTCAGTACTTCTTTACTGAACCCGTTTACGATCAAGGCTATGGCCTTTTCCGTATCTATTCCTCTTTGGTTGCAATAGAAAATCTGGTCTTCACCAATTTTACTGGTCGTAGCCTCGTGTTCTATTTGGGCCGATCTGTTTTTAGCTTCTATATAGGGAAAGGTATGTGCTCCGCATTCATTTCCCATCAAGAGGGAGTCGCATTGCGAAAAATTACGTGCGTTCTCTGCCCTGCTATTTACCTGTACCAAGCCCCTATAACTATTCTGGGATTTTCCGGCCGAAATACCTTTAGAAATGATGGTACTCTTGGTATTCTTGCCCAAATGCACCATTTTGGTCCCGGTATCGGCCTGTTGATAGTTATTGGTAACGGCTATGGAATAAAACTCCCCTATGGAATTATCGCCCTTTAAAATACACGAAGGGTATTTCCATGTTACGGCCGAACCTGTTTCTACCTGTGTCCAGGAAATCTTTGCATTTTTCTCGCACAGCCCTCTTTTGGTCACAAAATTGAAAACGCCTCCTTTTCCATCTTTATCGCCCGGAAACCAGTTCTGAACCGTGGAATATTTTATCTCCGCATCATCCAGTGCAATCAATTCAACAACTGCCGCATGTAGTTGGTTTTCATCCCTTGATGGAGCGGTACAACCTTCTAAATAGCTTACATAACTGCCTTCATCGGCGATTACAAGCGTCCTCTCAAACTGCCCCGTCCCCGCCTGATTGATCCTGAAATAGGTAGATAGTTCCATAGGACAGCGAACACCTTTGGGGATGTAACAAAAGCTTCCATCGGAAAACACGGCCGAGTTTAAGGCGGCGTAAAAATTGTCTTTTTGGGGCACCACGGAACCTATGTATTTCTTTACTAAATCCGGATGTTCCTTTATTGCCTCGGAAATGGAACAGAAAATAATCCCTTTTTCGGCAAGTGTCTTTTTAAACGTAGTGGCAACGGAAACGGAATCCATAACGATATCTACCGCAACCCCGGCCAGTTTCTTTTGTTCATCCAAAGAGATGCCCAATTTCTTGAAGGTATCCAACAGCTCCGGGTCCACCTCATCCAAACTTTCGTATTTGGGTTTTTTATTGGGTGCGGAATAATAAGAAATAGCCTGAAAATCAGGCTTTTTGTAGGTAACGTTTGCCCATTCCGGTTCCTCCATTTCCTTCCAAATCTTAAAGGCCTCTAAACGCCACTGGGTCATCCATTCCGGTTCTTCTTTCTTTTTGGAAATGGCCACTACAATTTCCTCGCTCAAGCCCGTTGGCAGCGTATCCGACTCTATATCCGTATAGAAACCATATTCATATTCCTTGGTTTCCAGTTCTTTTTTTAATTCCTCTTCTGTATATGCCATAAATCTAAAATAAGTTAAGAGTTAAAAAGTAAAGAAGTTAACGTTTAGCTTACCCTCTTTTTAACATACTTAATATAATTAGCGAGCTGTTTTGATATATTAACAACATCATTTTTAAGCACTAATAATGCCTCTTTATCAAAATATCCAATCTGTTCCATTATATTAAAAAGATTCCTTACCTCGCCCGCAGAACCTTTTGAAAAATAAAGAAACCTAATTAGTTCCTTGTCTGTTTCCCTTTCAAAACCTTCGGATATATTGTTTGAAATTGAAATGGTTGCTCTTCTTAATTGATCAACCATCGCAAAATCATTTTTTAAAGGTTGCTTTTCAAGCAATTTGTAAATTTTTCCAGTAAAAATAATAGCTGCTTTATAAACATCTAAATTTTCAAAAGAAACATATTTACCCATTCAACAACATTCACTCTTTTATTACCTTTACTTTTTCATTTTCTATAACGAAAAACTTTCTCCACAACCACAGGTACGTTGTGCATTGGGATTGTTAAAAACAAAGCCTTTCCCGTTAAGCCCGCCCGAATATTCCAAAGTGGTCCCTACCAAGTACAAAAAGCTTTTCTTGTCCACTATTATACGTACGTTATTATCCTCAAAGACCTTATCGGCCTCATCCATCTTATCATCAAATTTCAATTCATAGGACAGTCCGCTGCAGCCTCCACTTTTAACACCGACCCGTACATAGTCCTTTGCGGCATCAAAACCCTCCTCTGTCATTAGGTTGATGACTTTTTGTTTTGCCATTTCCGATACTTGTATCATTTCTTAATTGGATTTGGTCTAAATAGTTTACAAATATAGGGGATAAGTAGGTTTATAACCTATTTACTAACATTATTATAACGTATATTTTGATAAGCTTTTTCTATGGAATGGTTCAACGGAACCTTAAAAAAGCTATTTGATCTTAAGAACGATCAAGTCGGATTTTCCACGGGACGTTATCGTCGGAAAGTCGGTGCTTTCGCTTTGGCCTACCAATAAAACACTACCGTCCGGATTTTCCATTACGTCAAAACCAAAATCGATTCCCGCTCCCCCAAAGGATTTTTGCCATGTCATATCACCTGCCGCATCGGTTTTTACGAGCCAGATATCATTCTCCCCTGCATTGGAACTGGCATCGCCGTTGGCACTTTTGGAGTTTCCGACTACAAGGTATCCGCCGTCAGCACTCTGAACGACCGCCTGGGCGGCATCAAACTGGGCACCCCCAAAACTCTTTTCCCAAAGTAAGCTTCCGGCATCGTTCACCTTGATCATCCAAATATCGGACTCCCCGTTATTATTGGAGACATCGCCATCTGTACTAAAGGTGTTGCCCACGATTACATAGCCATTATCGCTGGTCCTGGCGATATCATAAGAAATTTCGATTCCTGTACCGCCAAAGGATCGTTCCCAAAGCATATTTCCCTTATCATCTACTTTCACCATCCAAAAGTCATAGCTCCCCTGGGTATCACTGATATCAAAATCGTCACTCTCGGAAAATCCGGCCATAACAAAACCTCCATCCTCAGCTCGTACCACGGCATGCGCCCTATCATTATTGGTACCTCCAAAGTACCCTCGCCATTGCAATGCCCCCTCACTGTCTATTTTGGTCCCCCAAAATTCCCCTACGCCATGCCTTGTTAAGGTATTCGTTTTCTCCGTATTGCCATCCGCACGAGCGGAAGTAATATCCAAAAAGCCCGCAAAAAAGAATCCACCGTCCTCTGTCTGCAAAATATCGTAAGAATGGTCATGTCCGGAGAATCCATAGCTCTTTTCCCATATGATATCACCGGAAGCATCCAGCTTTAACAGCCAATTATCATGAAAACCTTTATTAACGGAACCGTCACCATCACTACTCATGGCATAACCTGTTAGGGCATAACCGCCATCAGAGGTTTGTACCAGGCTTTGTCCACGATCGTCTTTACTGCCCCCATAAGTCTTGTTCCACATCAATTCTCCATTGGCATCCAATTTTAACAACCAGTAATCGTTCACCTCGGTCGTCTTATCGGAGATATCGCCATCCATACTATTTGTAAATCCAAGCACGGCATAGCCCCCGTCCGTAGTCTTTATAACGGCCTGGGCCGTTTCTTCTCCGGTTCCCCCAAAATTTTTCACCCAATCCAACTCTCCCAAAAATGAAGTTTCCAAAATCCGTATATCTTCTATTGCTCCATTTTTGGAACAGGAATAAATGAACAGTACAACTGAAAGAAGCAATAGTTTTTTCATAAACCTTAACTTGATTTTTTAATAACGAAGAAACCTCTATTGATATCGCTCACCAGAATTTTTCCGCTTGAAAAGTACGGATAAACACTCCACACACCGTCAAACTGTGTGTTGTCGCTCTCTGGGAACGTATCAAAAAAACCGGTTTCCCCAATGTTCTTTCCGTCTATTTGAGAAATATCCAAAATCCGGACCCCTGCGGTATAATTCGCCAAATAGAACTCATTGCCCAACACATAACCGTTATGGTCTATGGCACTTGTTGGCCCCAAATAGGTGTCATGTAATATCGGATTGTCCAAATCGGCCATATCAAAAATCAATGTTCTTGACCTAAATCCTGAATTTACCTCATCCAGTTCATCCCCAAGTATAAAATAACGCTGATCCTCGGTAAACCATCCCTGATGAGTATAACCAATATTGGGATAGGGTAACGTAGATAGCTCCACGGGTGCGGATTTATCGGAAATATCGACTACCACCACTTGGTTCTCATTGGCCCCTACAAATATCTCTGCACCCGTATAATCGGAATCCGGACCACTATAGGTAATCACCTGGGCATCATGGGTATAACCGTTATCCCCCCAACCACCGGCAGCGGTTGGGGATGCAGGATCCTGAAGGTCCAAAAAATGTACCCCGCCATTGAAAGTATCGTTGCGGGCGGTGCCTACGGGATACGCAAACCCCGAAGTTTCGTTGATCACAATGTTATGGGCATTACCAATGGCCGTATATCTCCCGTCAGCGGAGAATGTTTGGGGCGGATTGGAAACATCCCGTAATTTTTTCAGATCGAATACCTGGACTCCATGGCCATTAGCTTCTGATACGATATAGGCAAAATCTCCATAAACTTTAATATCTCGCCAAGAACTGGACGTTGTTGCCGTGGGCAGTTTCCCTAAATAAATTAAATTTTGAGTGTCGGAAATATCGATGAACGCAGTTCCATTGTCCAGTCCCATTAAAGCATACTCCTTGTCCGTAGTAACGTCCGTCCATCCCCAAATATCATTTCCCATATCGGCCTGAAAAGTAGCTAGGGAAATTCTCCCGAGCAGGTCAAAGCCGTTACAAGGATATTCTCCGGCCATTCCATTTTCGCAGGGCGTAAAAGCCGTTTGAGGACCATCCGTATCCGGTATTTCTCCAGGCCGAGGATTGTCATCGTTTTTGGAACACGAAAAAAAGAATAGTAGGACAAAAAAAGAAATCAGATCTTTATGGCGCATATCAATTTTATTAACAAAGATATCCATAAGAAAATATATCACATTTACTATGCCAAAATTCGATTAAATAATTTAAATTGAAAATCTTATTACAATCAATATAAAAGTCCAATTAAATCATGTCCAAAAAGAAGAATTTCATTAACAACAAATCAAGAAGATCATTTATTAAGAATACGGGGATGGCTTCCGCCGGATTTATGATCGTGCCCAGGCATGTCCTTGGCGGAAAAGGTCATATTCCTCCAAGTGACAAGCTTAATATAGCCGGTATTGGAGTGGGTGGAAAAGGACAGAGTGATATTGCTTCGTTTGCGAAAAGCCCCAATGTAAATATCGTGGCACTGTGTGATGTCGATGACAGACTGGCCCTAAAATCCAGGGAGTCTTTCCCAGGCGCAAATTACTATCACGATTTTAGAAAAATGTTGGAAAAAGAGGGGGATACCATTGATGCCGTTTCGGTATCCACCCCTGACCATAACCATGCCGTTGCCGCCTATCAGGCAATGGCGATGGGCAAACATGTGTACGTGCAAAAACCGCTTACCCATGATATCTGGGAAGCCAGAATGCTTACCGAGGCCGCAAAGAAATTCAAGGTAGTCACCCAAATGGGAAACCAAGGGGGTTCGGGAGATGATGTGCGAAAAATGAAGGAAATCTATGATACCGGAATTATAGGTGACGTACATACCGTTAAATGTTGGACAAATCGTGCTATATGGCCGCAAGCCTTACAGACGCCTACCAAAAAAGACAGGATCCCAAAAGGGTTACATTGGGATCTTTGGTTGGGTACTGCGGCAATGCGGGATTATAATGATGCTTATCTTCCATTTGATTGGCGAGGATGGTCGGATTTTGGCACGGGAGCCCTTGGAGACATGGCATGCCATGTTATGGACCCTGTATATAGAATACTCCCCATTCTATATCCCGACCAGGTAGAATGTAGTGTTTCCGATTCTTTTAAGGGCAAGTTTCAAACGACCGATTACCCCAAGAGCTTTCCCAATTCGAGCAAGATACATCTGAGCTATCCCAGAACGGACGGGAAAGGAAAGATAAAAGTAACATGGATGGACGGAGGGCTTTTACCAGAACGCCCGGATGAGTTGGGAGATGATGAAGCTTTGGGCAGCTGGGACGGTGGCGTACTATTTATAGGTACAAAAGGAAAGTTACTGGCCGATTGCTACGGTGCCAATCCAAGATTGCTTCCTTTGAGCCTGAACGAACAATTTGAAGTGGAAGAGACATTGGCCCGTGTGCCGGAGGGGCATTACCTACAATGGGTAAATGCCTGTATGGCGGGATACGGTAATGCGGAGACCAGTTCTTCTTTTGACTATGCGGGTCCCTTTACAGAAAGTATATTGATCGGTAATTTGGCATTAAAGGCCTATTTTGAAGTTGATCCCACCGTAGAGAGTCCGGGCTTTTGGGGCGGGGGAAAACAATATTATGGGAGAAAGCGCCTACTATGGGATGCCAAGAATATGAAGATTACCAACTTTGAGCCTGCAAATGCATATGTGAAACGTAACTACAGGGATGGTTATTCTTTAGGGTAATCTTTAACTTATAAAGTATATAAAAGGCCGGAACTGTAGGTTCTGGCCTTTTTATGTCCCAAAATATTGTATTTCCTCCTTACTTTTGCAAAATACCGGGAAACCTCTTCCATCACCTCTAAAGGAAAGGGGGAACTTGTAACGTGTTTATTATTAAAAAGAATCTATGATCGAAGATAAAGACCCTCAAAAAACCGATTTGGAAAAATTAGGGGAGTTTGGCCTTATCGACCATCTTACCAAAAACTTTTCCATTACCCAAAAATCGACGGTAAAAGGAATAGGGGACGATGCGGCCGTTTTAAATTTTGAAAGGCAACAAACTATTTTATCTACCGATCTGCTGGTGGAAGGTGTCCATTTTGACCTGAGCTATATGCCCTTGAAACATTTGGGATATAAGGCCGTGATCGTGAACCTATCCGATGTTTATGCCATGAATGCCAGACCTACTCAGATTACGGTTTCCCTAGCGGTATCCAATCGCTTTCCCTTGGAAGCCCTTGAAGAACTCTATGCGGGCATACAACAAGCCTGTAAAATTTACAATGTGGATCTAATTGGTGGAGACACCACCTCTTCCAAAACAGGAATGCTGCTCAGTATCACGGCCATTGGGGAAGCCGTTGAAAAGGATATCGTATATAGAAAAGGAACCAAACCAAACGATTTGTTAGTAGTTTCGGGAGATTTAGGCGGTGCTTACATGGGGTTACAGGTATTGGAAAGGGAAAAAGAAGTATTCAAAGTAAACCCGAACAATCAGCCCGATCTGGAACCCTACTCCTATATCGTTGAACGCCAATTAAAACCTGAAGCGCGTAAGGACATTGTGGAACTTCTCGAGAAATTGGAAGTACATCCTACGGCCATGATCGATATTAGCGATGGCCTATCGTCCGAAATTTTACATCTCTGTAAAAACAGTCAAATAGGCTGTAATCTTTTTGAGGATAAAATCCCGTTAGATCCGACCGTTATCTCAGCTTGTGAAGAATTTAAAATAGACAGTACCCTGGTCGCTTTAAGTGGTGGAGAGGATTATGAACTGCTGTTCACGATCGATCAGGATGATTACGATAAAATTAAAGGAAACCCTAACCTTTCCGTAATCGGCCATATGACCGATGCCAATGAGGGCACAAATTTAATAACACGGTCAGATACTAAAATTCCATTGACGGCACAGGGCTGGAGTTCGTTCCGATCTTCGGATTAAATTTACGGGCCTAAATAAAAGACCCTGCCATAAGAGGGAATCATTTCAACTATCAAATTTGCATGGGCATTATATGCTTTGCAAAACTATGGTATTATTAAAAAATTCCCGAAAATCAAGAGCGATCCTTACTTATCCGTTGTGGGGCATACGACAGTTAAGAATATTGACGCTTGCTTGATCTCCAGGAATAATTTGTGGGTTCCCTAGATTAAAAAAGATCGCAACCTGTTAACCTTTTAAGCTACTTGTTGGGCATTATGCCTTCTTTGATAAATACGTTCCAGGGTTCTGTTGATGTCTTCAAGCTCAGGGGTAAGTGTAGAAAGATTACCGCTAACATCCGTAGTTACCCGTTTTTGGCAATGAATGCACTTATATTCCTTAATATGCGAAGTGATTTTTTTGGAGATGGAGTAGTGATGGCCAAAAATATTGCAAAATACTTTTTTCATGATGTAGGTTTTTTTAGTTGCATTGGTTCGATTTGGGGAATCGGGAAAATGCTTATGTTTTATATTGTTGTTTTGGTAAAGCCGAATTAAATAACGGGCAATTTTAATATTCACTGTTAAAGTAATATAATTTAAGCAACTGAAACATAATTTGTTGTGATGTGATCGAATGTTGTTGTTAACTTTCCGATTTTATAGGTGATGCTTTTTTGAGTGTTCAAATTCCCTTATTTTCATTTATCTTTCCTCTCAATATTGAGCCATGGACAACCGCAAGAAAATACTCGTAACCGCCTTTGCTTTGTTCTCTCTTTTTTTTGGGGCCGGCAATTTAATTCTACCTCCCAAGTTAGGGTTTCAATCCGGTGAACTCTGGTTATTGGTCGCACTGGGGTTTTGTCTTTCGGCCGTGTTTATTCCCATCCTTGGAATATTGGCCCATGCTAAGTTACAGGGCACTATTTTTGATTTTGGCAAAAAAGTTTCCCCTGTTTTTAGTTTGGTCTACTCCTTTATCATTTATGCCATTTCCATAAGCCTGCCCTCGCCCAGAACGGCATCGGTAACGCATGAAATGGCCATTCAGCCTTTTTTTGATAGTCCGCCCTGGGTAACCAGTATCATCTATTTTACGTTGGTCTTCCTTTTTGTCATGAACCGCTCCAGGATTTTGAACATTATAGGCAAGTTCCTTACCCCTGCCATTATCCTAATTTTATTATGTATTATCGGGGTCGCTTTTTTCAATTTTAAATTTGAATTTTTATCCTTGGCCTATGAGAATCCTTTTTCAAAAGGAATCTTGGAAGGTTACCAAACTTTTGATGCCATTGGGGCCGTGGTGGTGGGTGGAGTCATTATTGTCTCCATAGACCTGCAATATAAAGAGGATTCCTATGCCCAAAAGAAGGTACTGATCCAAAAAGCGGGATGGTTGGCAGGATCGGGATTGTTCCTTATTTATACCGGTCTTATCATTACCGGGGCACTATTCCGAAATGGGTTTGGGGCATTGACCACAAGAACGGAGTTATTACAGGGCATTAGCCTGGAGACCTTGGGAGCCATTGGCCACCTCTTTTTGAGTGCCTTGGTAAGCCTGGCCTGTTTTACCACGGCGGTGGGAATCGTTGCCGGAGCGGCCGACTTTGTAAAATCAAGATTTCAAAACTCCCAAAACGCCTATTTATTAACCGCGATCATCGGTGCCATTTTAGGTGTGGTCATGGGGCAGTTAGATGTAGGGGCTATTATAATGATAGCTTTCCCTTTTTTAATGTTGATCTACCCCATTACCATTGTACTGATCATTTTAAATGCTTTGCCGGACAAATACGCTCCGCCCATGGTTTTTAAGGCCGTAGTCATCACGACCCTGATTTTGAGTATCCCCGATTTTCTAATTGCCATTGACCCCTTGGGCATCCGTAAAGACACTTTTCATTGGATTCCCTTAAATTCATATCAAATGGGCTGGGTGTTGCCGGCCTTGGTAGTTTTTGGGGTTGCCAATATCTTTTCTATAAAGCAAAGTCGCTGAAGAATATACGGTAATGCCCATTATGAGGCAACATTGTCTGTTTATCTTACCGAAATAGAGATCGACAATGAGACTGTTACTTGACGAGAACCTTCCAAGAAACTCAAATACCGTTTTAGTGATATACACGAAGTCCTGACTGTACCTGAATATGGTATGGAGTGGTATCAAGAACGGTGATTTGTTAAAGTGTATGCAAGAAAAAGGTTTTAAAATACTTTTAAATGTTGATAAGCACATGAGTCGCCAACAGAACTTGCAAAAATATAATGTAAGCTTGTTGGTATTTAGGGCGAAAGATACCCGATACGATTCTCTCGTTCCCTTTGTTTCTATAATAGAAAAGCTATTGAAAAAGATATTCCCCCGGGACTTGCCATTTAAAATAAAATCTGTTTTCACAACAGGCAAAAAGCAATTTTTACGTCCAGCAAAAATCTTTTGAACACCCTATATTATCCAGAACCATACTTCTTTTTTGAATAACGATAAAACAGATATGCGATTACCACCAATATCACAAAAGGCAAATAGGTGCCAATAAAAACCCCTATTTCGTAGGCACCATTAGGGGCCTCTTGCATTTTCTTTTCAATGTCGGTTTCTTGAAGTAATGATAAAAATGTTGCCATGATTATAGGTTCCCCCATATTCTTTTTATTCCATTTGAAAATGACAAAACTGTCTATGCCTGCATTAATCCCTCTATCTCCTCCACTTCTATGGGGATATCCACCATTAGGTTAAAAGGTGTTCCCTTTTCCTGGATGACCACATCGTCCTCTATACGAATACCAAAACCTTCATTCGGGATATAAATGCCCGGTTCCACGGTAAAGACCATATTGGCTTTCATAGGGGTCTTCAGTGCTCCATAATCATGGGTGTTAAGCCCAATATGGTGACTGGTCCCATGCATAAAATATTTTTTGTAGGCTGGCCGTTCCGGATTCTCATTTTGTACATCGGCCTTGTCCAACAGGCCAAGCCCTAAAAGTTCGGAAGTCATAATTTTGCCCACTTCCTTATGATATTCTGCCCATATGGTTCCGGGCACCAACATATTGGTCGCTTCGTTTTTTACCCGCAACACGGCATTGTACACTTGTTTTTGACGGTCCGTAAATTTTCCGTTTACCGGAACGGTTCGGGTCAAATCACTTGAATAATTGGCATATTCGGCGGCCACGTCCATTAAGATCAAATCCCCATCTAAGCATTGCCCGTTATTTTCAATATAGTGTAGTACGTTAGCATTGTTCCCCGAAGCCACTATGGGCGTATAGGCAAAACCCTTGGAACGATTACGGACAAACTCGTGCAACAGTTCCGCTTCTATTTCATACTCCCAAACACCGGGTTTTATAAAACCTAAAAGCCGCCGAAACCCTTTTTCGGTAATATTGCAGGCAGTCTGCATCAATGCAATTTCTTCGGGCTCCTTTACGCCACGTATCTGCTGTAAAATAGGGTTGCTCTTGGCTACTTTATGCGCCGGGAACCTTTGTTTGCAATCCAATATAAACCGGTCTTCGCGGGTCTGGGTCTCTACCGCCTGACGGTAATGTTCATTCGTGTTAAGATAAATGGTCTGGGCCTCGGTCATCAAATCAAAGAAAACGGCATCAAAATCCGACAACCAATACACGGTTTCGATCCCTGAAACCCCGGTCGCTTTTTCCTTGGTCAATTTTGCTCCTTCCCAGATAGCAATATGCTCATTGGTCTCACGAACAAAGAGTATCTCCCGATGTTTTTTATCGGTGGCATCTGGAAACAAAACCAAAATGGTCTCTTCCTGATCCGCTCCGCTCAGGTAAAAAATATCCCGATGCTGCTCAAAAGGCATCGTGGCATCCGCACTGATCGGATAAATATCATTGGAATTGAAAACCGCAATACTGTCAGGGGCCATCTGAGCCATAAACTTTTTGCGGTTTTTTATAAATAAGGTATTCGGAATCTGTTCGTATTTCATTTATTTAAAAATTTTATCTCGGTCGGGATTCAAAAGTATTTATCCTTATGATATGTTCGTTTTACACAGCGCCTAAAATTACAAATACATTCTATACTCCATTGAACTCATCTTGACTTTTTATATCTCGCCCTATTATCCGATCAAATACAATTCCAAAAGTTACGGCAATAAAAAAGGAGGCTTATGAAAACCTCCTGTGTCCTAAGTTAGCCGATTGACTTCTTCTATTTGGCCATTGCTCCCTTAACGGCTCCGATAATTGCCATAATCACACCACCGCCGACACCGCCGCCAGCAACACTACCAAGGATTCCGGCCATGTCCATTCCACCATCTGTTCCCAAACCTAGCATACCTAATAGATAGCCTCCCAATCCTCCCCCTAAAATACCGGAGATAGAATTGCCCAAGGTTCCCAGATTTAATTTAGGTAATAGTTTCCCTGCTACGTTTCCTCCGACCGCTCCGGAGATCAATTGGATGATTAACGGTAAATATTCTTCCATTTTTAAAGTGTTTAATTGGTTACATATGCAATAAATTAACAATATTTTAATGTATTAGACAATTTTATGTCCATTTATTTATACAATTGACTATTAAAGTGTTATAAAGATGTCACAAGTTAATTTCTTGTAACCGGTTATAAGAATCACTAACTTTCGGTCTTTATTTTAACCTTGGAATACTATGAGATTTTTTTATCTATTTGCCTTTTTGTGGATTCCCCTTGCAGCCGCACAAGTAAAACCGACTCCTGCCCAAAAAATCCTCCAAGGTTTGGAGCAGAAAGCCGAAATGGAATCAACATCCATCATACAACATATTCCGTTAAAAAATATTGGCCCATCCGTGATGAGCGGCCGTGTTGTGGATGTGGCGGTAAATCCTGAAAATCCAAATGAATTTTATGTTGGCTATGCCTCTGGTGGTGTCTGGCACACCATTAACAACGGCACTACCTTCGTTCCCATCATGGATAATTCCGGGACACAGAACATAGGGGACATTGCCGTACACTGGAATTCCCGTACCATTTGGGTGGGTACAGGAGAAAACAATGCTTCCCGCTCCTCCTATGCGGGTATGGGCCTTCTTAGATCCATGGACAATGGCAAAACCTGGCAACATATGGGATTGCAGGATTCACACCACATTGGCCGTATCCGGATCAATCCTGAAAATCCGGATGAAGTGGTAGTTGGTGTCACAGGACATTTATATTCCCCCAATGCGGAAAGGGGTATTTATAAAACAACAGATGGCGGGAATACATGGAAAAAGACACTTTTTGTTTCTGATGAAACAGGCATTATAGACGTAGCACATGCCCCGGAAGATTTCAATATCATGTTTGCGGCGGCCTGGGAAAAAGACAGAAAAGCCTGGGATTTTAAAGGTAGTGGCAATACTTCCGGTATCTATAAAAGTACGAATGGTGGAAATACCTGGATCAAAATATCTACTGTAGAAAGCGGTTTTCCTACCGGGGAAGGCGTGGGAAGAATAGGATTGGCCGTATTTAATGCAACTACTGTTTATGCTGTTCATGACAATCAGTTTAGAAGACCCAAAAAATCTGGAGAGCAAAAGAAAACAGACGGACTGGTCAAGGAAGATTTCAAGACCATGTCCACCAAAGATTTTCTATCCCTTAATGATAAAAAACTGAACACTTTTTTAAAAACCCATAATTTTCAGGAAAAATATCGTGCGGACAATGTAAAGCAAATGGTCCGCAGTGGGGCCGTCCTGCCCATAGATTTGACCAAGTATTTGGAGAATGCCAACTCCAGATTATTTGACACCCCGGTTATTGGAGCGGAAGTCTATAGGAGTAATGATGGTGGAAAAACCTGGAAAAAACAAAATGAGGAGTATATAGATGATCTTTTCTACAGTTATGGATACTACTTTGCCCAAATAACCGTAGATCCATCAAACGTTGATAAAATCTATTTGGCAGGGGTGCCTATTATAAAATCCAATGACGGTGGAAAAACCTATAGCGCCATAAACAAGGATAATGTGCATGCGGACCACCATGCCCTATGGGTAAATCCCAGAATGTCCGGGCATCTTATTAACGGTAATGACGGCGGTATAAATATTTCGTATGACGATGGTGAAAATTGGATAAAAAACAACGCTTCTTCTGTGGCCCAGTTCTACGCCATTAATGTAGATAACCAAAAACCTTATAACGTTTATGGAGGATTGCAGGATAATGGGGTATGGAAAGGACCCCATAATGGAGAAGAAAATAGCAAGTGGCACCAAACGGGTCATTATCCATGGGAATCTATTTTGGGAGGTGATGGTATGCAGGTTCAAATAGACAACAGAAATTCGGATATCGTCTATACCGGTTATCAATTTGGAAATTATTTCCGTTTGGACCTACAGCACAAAAAACGAAAGTACATTCAGCCCAAACATGAATTGGGCGAAGTTCCATACAGGTTCAACTGGCAAACGCCTATATTGCTATCTCCCCACAATCAGGATATCCTATATTTGGGTGGCAACAAATTGCATCGTTCCATGAACCAAGGGGATGACTGGGAAACCATTTCCCCTGATTTGACCAAAGGAGGTAAAGAAGGAAATGTAGCGTACGGCACCTTGACCACCTTGTCCGAATCTCCATTTAAATTTGGATTGATCTATACGGGTAGTGATGATGGTTTGGTACAGGTAACCCATAACGGTGGTGGAAGTTGGGAAAATTTAAGCATTGGGATTCCTTTTGATTCCAGTAAAATCAAAATTGGGGTTTCATCCAATGGTTTAAAAGCTAAAACCCCAGAATTGTGGGTGAGCCGCATAGCAGCTTCCATACATAAGAAAGAGCGGGTATATGTAAGTTTAAATGGTTACAGATGGGATGATTTTACGCCCTATATCTATGTAAGTGAAGATTATGGGAAGTCATGGAAGAACATTGCCTCAAACATTCCAGCTGCCCCTGTGAACGTGATTTTGGAAGACCCCGAAAATGAAAATCTTTTATTTGCGGGAACAGACAATGGGCTTTATGTTTCCTTTGACCAAGGTGCATCCTGGGAAGTATTCCAGAACGGCATGCCCAATGTGGCCGTTCATGATCTGGTCATCCAACCGAGGGCAAAACATTTGTTGGTAGGAACCCATGGGAGAAGTATCTATAAGGCCGATATTTCCAAACTACAGCTAATGACTCCTGAACTTATGGACAAAAACCTACATGTATTTCCTTTGCAACCTATTAAACATTCCAAAAATTGGGGAAATGCTTCCAGTCCATGGACCAACCCAAAAACTCCGGGTGCAGACCTTGTTTTTTATAGTTCCCGATCGGATAATTTTACAGCACGAGTTATGTCTTCTGACGGTATTGAATTGAGCAAAACAATAGTAAAAGCCGATCGTGGGTTAAATATCCTTTCATTTGATATTGCATTTTCCAAATTGGGAAAAATGAATTACCTGAAAAAACATAAAACAGCGTTGACCCAAGCCAAAAATGGAAAAACGTATCTTCCCAAAGGAACCTATACTATTATTCTTAACGGTAATGGTACAAAAGAGAAAGTCGACCTTAATCTTAAATAGCTTAGCTCTTTTCAAAAAGAAACCAATCAAAGAATGGAACTCACGCTAAGTATTCCCGCCCTATTATTTCCAGCAATTTCTTTGACCATGTTGGCCTACAATGCCCGATATTTGGCCATTGCGGCCTTGATAAGGCAATTATATGCAAAATATCAAGAAACGGCATCCACGCCCCTTGAACGGCAAATAAAGCTATTGAGAAAACGCTTACGTATTATCAAGAACATGCAGTCCAGTGCGATCATCAGTTTTTTATCCTCCGCCATTACCATGCTTTTGATCTATATTCAACTAACCGTTTGGGCCTATATCATTTTTGGGGCAAGCCTGGTTTTTTTAATGCTTTCTTTGGTGCTATCGCTTGTAGAGGTGCAATTGTCCACAAAAGCCTTGGGCATTCAGCTCAAGGATATGGAGACCTGACTTCCACATCATCATAACGTCAGAAACTTCATCGTTTTCCGTATTTATTTATTTGCGAAAAAAGACGAAGAATAATGATATATTTACCCTAACCATTAACATTCTTATCGTGAAAAGCGTTAAACAACTTGATTTTTTTAAAAATATCAGGGAAGTTAGGGAGTTTGAATTCGGGATTTTTTATTATTTCAATGAATTCGTTATTTCCGAAATAAAGGAAGGTGTCGTTTTTAGTTGGAACATGGCCGAAAAAGCAATAAGGGCAACCCATGAAATATACGGTAACGAAGCACCCTTTGTTTACATCTCCAATCGTATAAACAATTATTACATTATGCCCATTGACTGGATGAAATTCCATAGAAACAGGGAAAAACTAAACTTTTATTCCGTTGTCGGAAACACAAATGAAAGTTTAACGAGTATTGTATTGGAACGTTTCTTTTTTAGAAAGCCCATTCCTAAATTTTCTGATTTAGAGCAGGCCATTGAATGGAGCCTGGCTAAAATAAATGCCCAGAAAGGATAGCCGTTAAGGCTTCATGCCAAAAAGTAGGACAAAATACACATTTGGCATTAATATTAAACCGTGGTCATGGAGTTTTAGCACTTAAACCAAAGAGGAAGAGCATGGTGTATTTCATTAATATTATTCCCTCTTATTTTAAGAAAATAACGCTCTTTTTTCAAATCGCCTACATTCATTTTAAACGCTTCTCCAGATTCCTTAAACTCTATGGCCCTTTCCAAAATTCCGCTAAATGTTTATTGGCTTAATGATTTTATTTCCGTCAATTCAAAAAAATCCGCACATATATTCTCTGTATCAAAAGATTCATAGATATACCCACTGAATATTACTCTTTTCCCATCTATCTGGAAGTCTTTATCCAAATTGCATGGGACCAAGATTCCTATTGGGTTCTTTTCCAGTTGCTCGTCCGGCTTAATCGTAAAAATATCGGAACATCCATCTTGTTGAACGATAGCCCCACTAATGGTTTTAACCATACTGACTATATCCCTTCCGCTTTCTTGAAAGCAACCCGGTTTCAGGTCATCGTTCGAACATGCCGAAAAAAACAGGATTATAATAAGTATTGTCAAACAGGTCTTTATAATTGGCCTTGAATTCATAGCTGTTTTTTTTTAAATCCCACAATAATTACAGCGCGGAAAAAAGTCCATATACGTTTAAATGAACGGAATATCTGCTATAATTTTCTCATATGATAGATGCAGGATTGTCCAATAAGTTGCTTGCCAATATGGTTTTTCGTTACATTCCGATCAATGTCCAAACGCTACAGACATTTATACGAGTTTATAAATTGGCCTTCATGGCTTATCTATCAAAAAGCTCATTTTCAAAATTTTGTACCTTTAAGATATGATAGTCGATATGATTGATTATTTTAAAAAACTCCCCACTCCGAATAAATTGGAAGGTGATAACTTTCTATTTCTTGAATACAATTGCCCCATTAATATCGAGGATTTTCAATTATGGACAGATTCCAATATCATTGTCTATGTTCTTAGTGGAAGAAAAGACTGGATCGCGCCAGAGGGTACCTATGAGATACATAAAGGTGATGCCCTTTTTATAAGAAAGGGAGTTTATGCCACTAAACAATATTTTGAAAGGGACTATTGTGTTTTGGTCTTCTTTTTGAACGATAAGTTCATTTCAAATTTTCTAAGGGAACACAAAACGTTACGAAAGGAATTAATAGAAAAAGAAACCCATAAATATATCTACAACATCAATGTAGATGATGGTTTCAAAGCCATAATATTAAGTATGTTCAATTACCTGACATTGGGTAAAAGAATGCCCAAAGCATTGGTAGAAATAAAATTTAGGGAACTATTGTACAACATTCTGTTAAATTCCAAAAACTACGGTTTGGTTTCCTATTTAAGTGCTATTGCAGGGCGAAACAATGCCGATCTGGAAACCGTTATGCTCCAAAACTTTAAGCACGATCTGAGCCTGGAAGAATTTGCCCGCCTTTCCGGTAAAAGTCTTTCCAGTTTTAAAAGGGATTTCAAAGCCAGTTTTGGGGAAACACCGGGCCATTGGATAAAGAACAAACGTTTAGAACTGGCCAAAGGATTACTTTCAAAACCCCACATGACCATTAACGAGATCTGCTATGAAAGCGGATTCAAAAACCCTTCCCACTTTAATAAGGCCTTCAAGGACAAGTACCGACTTCCTCCGCAACAGTATCGTCTAAATAATCCAATGGCGTAAAATCACCCCTATAATCCTTTTGGACCCTAGAACAAACTATTTGAACTTTTAGGAAAACCTTTCCAAAATTGGTTGTTACAATTTTGCATGGTAATCATATAACAATACCATGGAAACAACTGTACGAACAAAAGACTGGAAGCAGCTAACACATAAATTAGGGCCCTCCTTCGCCAAAAATGTAGATCAAAACGATGCCGAAGGCCGTTTTGCACATGAAAACTATGCACTGCTAAAATCCGAAAAGTTCTTCTCGGCATTAATCCCGACCGAGCTTGGAGGCGGTGGTGTTACCTATAATGAAATGTGTAACATTATCAGAATTATGGCCCATTATTGCGGATCTACGGCATTGGCCTTTTCAATGCACCAACATCTGGTCGCCACGACCGTGTGGAAGTACAAACACAAAAACGAAGGGGCCGAAACACTTCGTAGAATTGCCAAGGACCAGCTGACCCTGGTAAGCACGGGCGCCAAAGACTGGTTGGGTTCCAATGGCGAATTGATACAAACGGAAGGTGGTTACCTTTTGTCCGCAAAAAAACATTTTGCGAGTCAGTCCGTAGTTGGCGATATAGCTGTTACCAGTTCCATTTTCAAGGATTTGGAAGGAAAGGAATCCGTGTTGCATTTCTCTACACCATTACAGCAAAAAGGAGTGACATTTTTGGATGATTGGAACACACTGGGAATGCGTGCAACAGGGTCACAAACCATTGTTTTCAATAAGGTTTTTATCCCAAAAGGAGCAATAGCCTTAAAAAGGGATGGAAATGAATTCCATCCTGTTTGGAACGTGGTCCTAACCGTAGCAATGCCCTTGATCATGTCCGCCTATATTGGCCTGGCCCAGAAAGCGGAAGCACTGGCCATTGAATCCGCAAAGAGACGATCGCAAAACCATACGAACTATAGTATTGGTCAATTGCATACTACTTTCTTAGGCTGTAAAGTACAATGGAACGCCATGTTGGAAATGGCAAACAACCTCGATTTTAAACCATTATCAAGAAACACGGCAGATACACTAGCCTATAAAACGAACGTTTCGAATTTGGCAAAAGAAACGGTATCCCAAGCCCTTGAGATTATCGGAGGGCAGGGTTTCTACAAAGAACACGAGATAGAAAGGTTATTTAGGGATGTTCAGGCATCCACATTTCATCCACTACCTAAATGGAATCAATATGAATTCACGGGAAAACAAATTATCGGAAACTAAAAAGGAATTAAAAACAAGAAGTATCTTAAAAATTAGAAATCATGAAAAATACAATATTATTTTCGGTTATTCTTTTCGCACTGACTATGCATTTAAAAGCACAAGAACATAATCTTTTAGCATTGTATACGCCTGCTATAAGAAGCAAGGCCGGGGTTGTAAAAAACACGATTAAAAACAGCGTTTATTTATCGAACATCCATAAAAGTGACCAATCAAAATTTATAAGTGATCTTCAGAAAAAAATAGCTCATTATAATTTGGAACCACATAAAATTTATTCAAAAAAAGAAAAGTCGTTCTACGATCTGGTTATCGGTGAAAAAAACGCAAAACTCTACATAAGATACGATCAAAAGGGAATTGTTCTATATTCTGTGGAACAGTATAAAAATGTAAAAGTTCCTTATGAAATAACCCAAAAAATAGCCAGGGAAAATCCCGGATGGTTCTTTGGAAAAAACAAGTATACCATAACTTATGGGAAAGAGGATAAGGTCAAAAGAGGATATAGGATACAGCTCAAAAAGGGAGGTCAAAAAAAGGTCTTAAAAATTAAAACCGTACATGCCCTATAAAAAGGCCATGTACGGTTTTTTATCTGCCGATATGAAAAAGGGCATCACCCTGGTTCACTACCGCCTGATGATTGGTACAAATGACATATCCATTAAAAGGTGATTTAATCCTTTTTGTTTTTTTGGCGTAGGTGTCGGAGACCAGGCCTATTTCCTGTCCTTTCTCAATTTCACCGCCATTGACCACCTTTGGCACGAACATACCCGCCGTTGGGGCCCTGAGCCATTTTCGTTCATGGAGTTCTATGGTATCGGTCCGCTCTATATATTTCGGTTCAATTTTAGAGATCATCCCCAAATGGTGGAGAATGTTCAAAATGCCCTGTATGCCTTCCATAATGGCAAAATCATCAAACCGCATACTTTCCCCCGCCTCGTAAACAATAGTCGGTTTGTTCATCTTATAGGCCGCATTCCTAAACGACCCCCTGATTAGCTTTGCCGAAAAAGTAATCGGCGCATTAAAGGCTTTTGCCAATGTTATACTTCTTTCATCTTCTTGGGTAAATCGTATCTGAGGGTAATTATGGCGTTGGCCCCCTCCGGTATGCAGATCAATGGCCACATCGATCTGATGCATAATTTCAGAAACATAATGATAGGCAATCCGGCTGGCCATGGAACCGGATTTGATACCCGGAAAACTCCGGTTTACATCCTTTCCGTCCGGCACATCCCGGGAGAAATGAATAAAGCCGAAAATATTCAAAATGGGTACGGCTATCACCGCTCCCGAATTCGTTTTAAACTGTTTTTCCTCCAGCATCCGCCTCACTATTTCTATCCCGTTTATCTCATCGCCATGCAAGCCGGCCTGTATCAATACTATAGGTCCGGGTTTCTTTGCATTGAAAACATATACCGGAATATCTATCAAGGTTCCCGTAGGAAGGCGATCTATCCTTATTTTTAAAAGTTTTTCCTGCCCCGGGGAAACCGATTCTCCGCCGATGACGATATTCCTGTTTTCTTCCATACTTCTATGTATTGCATCCACCCTTATCGTCTATTTTCGCTTGCGTCGTGCGTTTTTCTCCACAAATTTTATGATCTCCCCCGCCACGTTGATTCCCGTTGCGGCTTCAATACCCTGTAGGCCTGGAGAAGCGTTGACCTCGATCAGCAACGGGCCTCTCTTGGAACGGATCAAATCTACCCCGGCCACCCCCAAACCTAAATATTTAGCGGCATTAAGTGCTATGAACTGTTCTTTGGCGGATAATTTTACACTTTCCGTAATACCCCCTCGATGTACATTGGAACGGAACTCTCCCAGTTCGCTAGTACGTTTCATACTGGCTACAATTTTATGGCCCACAACGATAATGCGTATGTCCTCACCATTACATTCCTCAATATACTCCTGCAAAAGAATACTGGTGTCCATTTTATAAAAAGTATCGATAATGGATTTGGCGGATTTTTTCGTTTCCGCCAAAATGACCCCCATCCCCTGCGTGCCTTCCTGTATTTTGATAATAACGGGGGTTCCTCCCAATATCTCGATTTGCTCCTTGATGTTGTCCGGATTTATGGAAAATAGGGTTTGGGGAACAGGAATCCCCTTTCTGTCCATAATCTGAAGCGTTCTTACCTTATTGCGGGCCCTGGCAATACTCAAAGAACGGGCCGTGCTAAAGACACCGTTCATTTCAAACTGCTTTACTATGGCTATACCGTGCCGTGTTACCTTGGTTCCGATCCTTGGGACAATAGCGTCAAAATCATGGGTAATATCCTCTTCCTTAAAATAAATTTTGGGTTTTTGGGAACCCAGTTTTACGGAACACTTGGTGTGATCTATCTGTTCAATATAATGGCCCGCTCTTTCGGCTTCCTCTGCAATTCGCTTGGTAGAGTAGACATTCATGCTTACGGAAAGAAGTCCGATATCCATTTTTAATAAAGTACGATGGTTCTAATATATGAATATCGGTGAAAAAATGGATCCTTGCTATCGATATGGCCTATAATTTTGTCCTGGGGGTTTTTTTGCGCTATCCAATGCTTTCTTTTCCATTAAATCCTGAAATCAAGTTCCAGAATAGTTTCAACAATGGAAATAAGGTCGTTAAATTCTTTCTAAATACCATACGAAAACCTTTTAAAAGTTGTTAATATCTAGTTCGAACCTTAAATTTGTTAAGCTAAAAAATCAACAGATGAGTGGATTGTTAAAATCTTCAATAGCCCGTAAAATACTTATGGCCCTTTCGGGCCTATTTCTGGTTTTCTTCCTTGGGCAACATTTTATCATTAACATAACTTCCGTGATCGCGCCGGATACGTTCAATTCCTGGTCCCATTTTATGGGTTACAATCCTTTGGTGCAATATGTCCTGCAGCCCATTTTGATCGCCGGGGTAATCGTCCATTTTGTGATGGGTTTTGTTTTGGAAATCCAAAACAGAAATGCGAGGGGCACCGGTTATGTTAAGTATAAAGGTGCGGCAAATGCATCGTGGATATCCAGAAACATGATTATTTCCGGAGCGGTTACCCTAGCTTTTTTAGGGCTTCATTTTTATGATTTTTGGTTTCCGGAAATGGCATACAAATACGTAGAGGGCAATCCTGAAGACGCTACAAGATATTACGAAGAGACGGTTCATAAATTTGAATCCCCGATACGGACACTACTTTACGTTGTCTCTTTTGTTCTTTTGGCGTTGCATCTTTTGCATGGTTTTGCTTCCTCCTTCCAGACTATGGGAGTAAACAACAAATACACCCCGGCCATAAAAACATTCACAAAAATATTTGCTATAACCATTCCCCTAGGGTTTGTATTCATAGCCGTATATCATCATCTTAACCCAATAACACATTAAGTATGGGCATATTGGATTCTAAAATTCCGTCCGGGCCATTGGCCGACAAATGGACCAAACATAAAAACGAAATTGACCTGGTTAACCCGGCCAACAAACGCAACATAGATATTATTGTTGTAGGTACCGGATTGGCGGGGGGATCTGCTGCTGCAACTTTAGCGGAGCTAGGCTATAATGTGAAAACTTTCTGTTATCAAGATTCGCCAAGGCGTGCACATTCCATTGCGGCGCAAGGTGGTATCAATGCCGCAAAAAATTACCAAGGAGACGGGGATAGCCCGTACCGCTTATTTTATGACACGGTAAAAGGTGGTGATTACCGCGCCCGGGAAGCCAATGTATATCGCCTGGCCCAGGAATCCGCAAATATCATCGATCAATGTGTGGCACAAGGGGTCCCCTTTGCGCGGGAGTATGGCGGATTGTTGGATAACCGTTCTTTTGGGGGTGTTTTGGTTTCCAGGACCTTTTATGCAAAAGGACAAACCGGGCAGCAATTGCTGTTAGGCGCATATTCCGCTATGAACCGTCAAATAAACAGAGGAAAAATAAAGGCCTATAACCGTCATGAAATGATGGATCTGGTCAAAATCGATGGCAAAGCACGTGGTATTATAGCGCGTAACCTGGTCACTGGCGAAATTGAACGCCATGCCGCCCATGCCGTTGTTTTGGCGACCGGTGGTTACGGAAATGTATTCTTCCTTTCTACCAATGCCATGGGAAGTAATGTAATGGCCGCTTGGAGGGCACATCGCAGGGGAGCATATTTTGCCAACCCCTGTTTTACACAAATTCACCCGACCTGTATCCCGGTTTCCGGGGACCATCAATCCAAATTGACATTGATGTCGGAATCCTTGCGTAACGATGGGCGTATTTGGGTGCCAAAAAGATTGGAAGATGCTGAAGCGATCCGCGAAGGCAAACTAAAACCCACACAACTTAAAGAAGAGGACCGGGACTATTATCTGGAAAGACGTTATCCCGCTTTTGGCAACCTAGTGCCCCGTGATGTGGCTTCCAGAGCTGCTAAGGAACGTTGTGATGCCGGATTTGGCGTGAATAAAACGGGTGAAGCCGTGTACTTGGATTTCAGTGCCGCCATTATGCGCTATGGAAATGAAAAAGCCCTGACTTCGGGTATGAAGAATGCCGATGAGCGAACCATTCGTGCTTTAGGAGAAGATATTATCGAGGCCAAATACGGAAACCTTTTTCAGATGTACGAGAAAATCGTGGATGAAAACCCGTACAAAACACCTATGATGATCTACCCTGCCGTACACTATACCATGGGCGGGCTTTGGGTAGATTATAATTTACAGACTACAATAGAGGGTTGCTATGCGGCAGGTGAAGCCAACTTTAGCGACCATGGTGCGAACAGATTAGGAGCATCTGCCCTAATGCAGGGTCTGGCCGACGGTTATTTTGTATTGCCCTACACTATAGGGGATTATCTGTCCAAAGATATTAGAACAGGAACCATCCCGACCGATACCCCCGAGTTCGAGGCCGTTGAAAAAGAGGTCCGGGACAGAATGGAGAAACTTATGGGTGGTAACGGATCCCATTCCGTTGATTATTATCATAAGAAGTTGGGCAAAATCATGTGGAACAAATGCGGCATGTCCCGTAACGCCAAAGAACTCCAAGAGGCTATTGACGAGATTTCGGAGCTGCGCAAGGATTTTTGGGAAAACGTTCGAGTTCCCGGAACTATAGATAGCAAGAACCAGGAATTGGAAAAAGCGGGCCGTGTGGCGGATTTTCTGGAATTGGGAGAACTATTTGCCAAAGATGCCCTAACGCGGAACGAGTCTTGCGGCGGACATTTTAGGGAAGAATACCAAACTCCGGAAGGTGAGGCCCTACGGGACGATGAAAATTTCAAGTTTGTATCTGCCTGGGAATATAAAGATGAGCCAAAGGATGCCGTTTTGCACAAGGAAGAATTAACGTACGAAAATATTGAATTAAAGACGAGGAGCTACAAGTAGCTCGGTTAATTGTTATGGGTTAAAGGTTACAAGATTTTAAATGGATATAGCAACTATTTGATCAAAGCAGACGATACCAAATAACATTTAACCCATTAATCAATAACTAAGAATAACGAAGTTATGAAGCTAACATTAAAAATATGGCGTCAAAAAGATGCCGGCTCTAAAGGTAAAATGATGAACTATCCCATATCCGGAATAGAAGGTGATATGTCCTTTCTGGAAATGTTGGACGTTCTTAACGAGGAACTTATAAACAAGGGAGAAGAGCCCGTAGAATTTGACCATGACTGTCGTGAAGGTATTTGTGGCACATGCTCCTTACAGATCAATGGCGAGCCCCATGGCCCGGACAGGTTGGTTACCACCTGCCAACTGCATATGCGCAAATTCAACGATGGCGACACTATCGTTATTGAGCCGTTTAGGGCAAAGGCTTTCCCCGTTATCAAGGATCTGATCGTAGACCGTGGTGCTTTTGACCGCATCCAGCAAGCCGGCGGATACATTTCCGTAAATACTTCGGGCAATACGGTAGATGCCAATGCTATTCCTATTGAAAAGCACACCGCCGATACCGCAATGGATGCCGCTACCTGTATAGGCTGCGGAGCCTGTGTAGCCGCTTGTAAAAATGCGAGTGCCATGTTGTTCACCTCGGCCAAAGTTTCACAATTTGCCCTATTGCCCCAGGGACAGGTAGAAGCTACGGATCGTGTACAGAATATGGTGCGCCAAATGGATTTGGAAGGCTTTGGAAACTGTACCAATACCGGAGCTTGTGAAGTGGAATGCCCTAAAGGGATCTCCCTGGAGAACATAGCCCGTCTAAACCGGGAATATCTTTCTGCCAGTGTAAAAGGATAACATTCCTGACAGAAATAAAACATATAGAAAAACCCAAACTCCAAATGGAGTTTGGGTTTTTCATGTTTTCAACCGCTGAAATCAACATAGTCGAAAAACCACGATTACTTCAAATTCAATGGCATCAGAAATAATCCCCTCCTTGACACTTCCAACAATTCCCTTGGATTCGTAACGGATGCCCCAACGCGTTCTATCAATTATAAATTTCGATTTAAATAAGGTTTCTCTAGGGCCTTTTTCAATAGTAGAACTAAACTTTATGGGTTTTGAAATTCCTTTTATCGTCAATAAAGCATCAATTTCCATCTGCCCGTTATCCCCAGGTTTTATTTGGCTAATCTCCAGCTTGGCCGTTTGATGTTTTTCAACATCAAAAAAATCTCGATGCTTTAGATGGGAAACCAACATTTCATTGTATTTGCCATCGGTATTCATAATGCTGTTCATATCCACAACAAATTTTCCTCCAGATATGGAACTCCCATTCATGGAAATTTCCCCACTCAAAAACTTTACCGTTCCATAATGCTGGTTAAACTTAAAAAGATTGGAGCCTCTCCATTTGATCATGCTCTTTGCCGTGTCAATTTTTATGTTACCTTGTCCTTGCGCTAGTGAAATAGTGCCGATGCTTACCAATAAGATGATGATTTTTTTCATTGTCCTGTATTTTTGGACAAATCTATAACCGGGCAACTCCCGAGTTGTGAATAAAATGTAAACGAAGTGCAAAAAATTGCAATTTTTGCATTCTGAATTTAATAAGAATGAAAACGGTTACTTATTCATTTTGTACTCTTTTCTTGTTGGTGCTTTCCTTTGTAATAAGCAGTTATTCAACAAAGGCAGAAAAAGAAACTTTCTCAAGTTTGGTCAAAGTGGCACTAAGAAATACTGGAAATACGTTGCTATTACAAAACAATGACTCCACTTCTTTGGTATTACCAGTGACTGAATGGAAGAAAAACAATTTCCAACTATCATTTGAAAAAGAATTGCGGATAACACCCGATAGTCTCGTAAAGATCATAAATAGAAATTTTAAGGCCTTGGGCTTACCGAACGAGTATATCGTTGAAGTAATCGATCGTAATAGTAAGGAGGTTTCTTATAGCTATTCTGTATCCAACAACAAGGAAAAAAGTATTATTCCCTGTTTAGGGCGAAATCTACCTTTAGGTTGCTATACTGTACATGTGTTCTTCGAGAATAGTGTTTCATTAATGGGGTTGAACTTTGGCCTCTCGTGGTATGCACTGGTTCTTTTGGGCATAATGGGCATAGCATTGCTTTATTGGACCAAAAAGAAGCAAGAAACCAAATTACATGATGTACTATCTTTTATAACTCTAGGAGATTACAAATTTTATAAAGACCAAAATGAACTGGTGAAAAATGACCTGAATATTAAACTTACCTCCAAAGAATCCGAGTTATTGCAAATATTCTGTGATAATTCTAATCAAGTTGTAAAGCGTGATTTTCTGCTTAAAGAAGTTTGGGAAGACAAAGGGGTTTTTGTGGGAAGAAGTCTGGACACTTTTATTTCAAAACTTAGAAAGAAATTTAAAGATGACCATCACATAAATATTATTAATGTCCATGGCGTGGGATATAAACTCGAAATTGTAAAGAAAACCCGAAGATAATCTTCAGTTATGCCCAAAAAGTACCCGGAAGACCGTATAAAAGTCCCTCGTTTTAACGAGGAATCGGGGTTTTATACTACGCCCCAACGGTCTAAGATCATGGGGAAGATCCGAGGGAAAAACACCAAACCGGAATTGGCCTTTAGAAAGGCCTTATATGCCAAAGGCTATAGATATCGCATCGATTACAAAAAACTGATCGGCAAACCGGATATCGCCTTAAAAAAATATAAAACCCTCATTTTTATTGATGGTGAATATTGGCATGGCCACAACTGGCAGGAACGCAAGCCCAAGATCAAGACCAATCGGGAATTTTGGATCGCTAAAATTGAGCGTAACATACAGCGGGACCAAGAGGTAAATACGGAACTACAACTATTGGGCTATAAAGTATTCCGGTTTTGGGAAAGTGAAGTAAAAAAAGAATTGGAACGTTGCATTAAAGAAGTAATATCCCATTTGGAATCCGTTGAAACAGAATAATCCTCTTTTCCATCCCGTTATTGCGTTTATATTTAAAACCATGGTCTATCTTAAACAGCGTGAACAATCACCCTCAGTACCGATCATCTTAACTAAACTCAGCTATTCACCTGTTTTTTAACGACCAGAAAAAGTTTTTTGATATCCGCTATCGGAATCTCAAAATCCGCAAATTCGGGAGATGTGTTAAAACTATGGCAAACTATAGTTTTGTTCGATCGGTCCGCAGTTATGATTTCCTTACAAAGGATTCCATCCTTATACACTATGACATAAATCTTTTGTGTCAGAGAAGGTTTTTCGATCATATGTACGGGAATTGATTTTCCCAGTATAATTGAATTGCCCGGAATATCCCTAACCCCGTTATTATTCACCATCGCATTCCCGGTTATTTCAAACGCGGTATACTCCACATCTTCCCACTGGTTCATAAAAAAGCTAATCTGTGGCAATTCACTTAAAACCTCATTGGCAATGTCTATATTTTGAATGTAATTTTTCTGTTGGGATTCCAATATTAAAGGAACGGCCATTAAAAACTTCCCCTCATCAATACAATTGATTTCCGTTCCGTTACTCGAAATTGTACGCTTGTCACCGTAATCTCCATTCGTTTCGTTTACTTCATAAGAATATAACTCGGCTATAGTAACATCAAAATATTGAGCAATCTTGGTAAGGTTCTTTATTGGAATATTGGCATTTTCCCGCTCATAAAGTTGAATTGTACGCAGGCTTACACCTATGGCTTCCGCTAAATCTGTCTGATTAACATTTTTTTTGCGTCTTAATTGCTTTAATATCAACATTAAATTATAGTTTTGCGTAATAATCTTACATATATTGTAGATTACACCTAATCAAATTGCATATATCTGTAATCGGATTACAAACAAATATAATGAAATATGCAATCTTGTTAATTATTACGAACAAATACACCTATATGCCTAACATCATAAAAAACGATAAAATCTAAACACGTTAATACCATGTTCAATACAAATCATTATGGAAAGCCAATAGACGAACAATTGTCTACAACCCTAAGAAGAAACACTACAAAAGAAGATTACGCCAATGTGGCCTCAAGTACCAGTATTAGTTTTTCGACCATTAGAGATGTGGTCTACAGGACCAATAGTCTTACTAAAGGAAATTCCAGGGCTATAAAGGCCCTTATTAAAATTGCATTGGACAATGCATTGGCCAAACAGTTACAGGCAGAGGGCGACAAAAAGTTCCTGAACGGTTTATTGTAGATATGCGATTCACCGGTGTTGGAATTTTTGATGGCTAATGCGTACTTTTGAGTTAGTACTCAAATTGCCTTGTTCGTCTTGAAAAAAAGTTCGCGTTCCAAGCTACCGGATATTAAAACCTCCATATTTACCACAATAGGTAATCTGGCCAGGCAGCACAATGCCATTGACCTGTCACAAGGTTTTCCAAACTTTGAAGCGGATCGTAACTTAATGGATCTGGTTTCAAACGCCATGCACAAAGGGCATAACCAGTATGCGGCCATGCCGGGTTATTTTGGCCTGCGGGAAACCATCTCGGGGAAAATAGAAAAGTTGCATCGGCGTTATTATCACCCCGAAAGTGAGATTACGGTTACCGTGGGTGCTACCCAGGCTATTTATACCGCCATCTCGGCATTTGTTCATCCAGGGGACGAGGTCATCGTAATAAAACCAGCCTATGATTGTTATGAGCCGGCCATTTTGGTAAATGGCGGCATTCCCGTATATGTTCAATTGGATACCAACGGTTACCAAATAGATTGGGAAGCCCTTAAGAATAAAATTACCGCTAAGACATGCATGATAATCTTAAATACGCCACACAACCCAAGTGGCCGTATTTTTTCAAAGGAAGAGATGCTGACCTTACAGGAAATACTGAAACCTACCAATATTATCATGTTAAGTGATGAGGTGTACGAGCATATTATTTTTGATGGCAGACAACATGAAAGCGCCTCCCGATTTCCCGATTTGGCCACCAGAACTTTTGTCTGTGCCTCCTTCGGCAAGACTTTTCACGTAACGGGCTGGAAAATGGGCTATTGTGCAGCTCCGGCGCAACTCATGAAAGAATTTAGGAAAGTACACCAGTTTGCTGTTTTTTGTGTAGATCATCCTGTACAAAGGGCCTTGGCGAGATACCTGAAAAACGAAAACCATTACTTAGCGTTAAATGCTTTTTATCAAAAGAAAAGAGATTTTTTTTTGAACGGATTAGCATCTTCCAAATTTAAATTTTCTCCTTCGGAAGGTACATATTTTCAATTGTTGGACTATACTAACCTAACCCGGGAACCTGATGAGGATTTGGCCAAAAGGTTGATTGTTCGCCATAAATTGGCCAGCATCCCTATTTCCTCGTTCAATCTTGACCATAGGGACGATAAGGTGCTGCGTTTTTGTTTTGCCAAAAAAGAAGAAACCCTGGAGCGGGCCCTAGAGATTTTAAACCGCCTTTAGTTAAAACTGGCCTCCACCTTGGCCATAAACTCCCCTATTTTACTCGGTTCCAACCAGCGGGTGACTACAACAAGGTCTTTTTCCTTATCTATAACGATAAAATTACCACCAAAACCGGCCGCATAATAAATATTTTCTGAAAGTCCTTTCCAATGCCGACTTCCCTTCTTATTCAGCCACCACATATAGCCATAATTGTTATTGGGCTTGGAAGGTTCAATGGCTTTTTTTATCCAATCCTCGCTCAGTAGTTCTTTGTTTTTCCACTTTCCATTGTTTAGAAACAGTAATCCAAATCTGGCCATGTCTTCCGTGCTTATAAAAAGTCCGGCCCCTGAATGGCCTCCACCCGTAACCGATTTCATTTTAATCCCATCTATTTCTGTCCAGGCATGCCCATACCCATACCATCGCCATGTAACGGAGGCACCGATCTGATCCATAATACGTGCTTTGAGTACTTGGGGCATAGGTTTGCGCCATACATGGGTCAGGGCATAGGCCAACACGTTTACACGAACGTCATTATATTCCATAACGGTACCGGGTTCGTTCAGTTTCCGGAATTTCCAATCATCCAGCTTCCCCGTTCTGGGAGGTCTGTCCGCCCAATCCTTCCCACCCCAAAGCTCGCCGGACCAATCCGAATTTTGTTGCAAAAGATGTTCCCAGGTAATCTTTGAGTTATGTGCACCGTCAAAGGTTCCGTCCCAAATATAGGTTCCCACTTTATCGTCCGTACTCGAAATCAAACCTTTGTCCACCGCCAAACCGGCCATGGTACTTAAAAAACTCTTGGTTACGCTAAAAGTCATATCTACTCTTTTGGTATCTCCCCATTGTGCTATAAGGTATCCATGCTTTAAAATCATCCCCGCGGGCCCTCCTCTTTTCTTCGTCGGGCCCAAAATTTCATGAAAGGGTTCCCGTTCAAAACCTTTTAAAATAGCAATACGCAAGTCTCTAGATCCGGAATACTCATTTGCATTTGCAAAAGAAACGGCTTCATTTAATCGCTGCCCGTCAATTTTATAGGTGTGGGGAGACCTTTGTTCCCATTGTACATTTCTTTCCGGAAAATAACACTCCTGCGCCCTACTTAATAGGGAAGCAAGGCAAAGAAGAACGATACCGACAGCTTTTTTCATCCTATATTAAATTATTGATGGTTGAAGTTAACCAAATCATAGCGCATTAACCAATCTGTTTGTTCATCTGTTCCAATGAAATATGGATGGGTTCCAAACTTCACAAATCCATTCTTTATGTAGAATCGAATAGCATCCTTATTTTTCTCCCAAACTCCCAACCATAAAAAGTCCTTGTCTTTTTTATATGCCATTTCCTTCACTTTGTGGAGAATGATCGTTCCCAGACCGGCATCCTGAAATTCCACAAGTATATAAAGACGTTCCAGTTCCATACTTTCAGGCAGCTTTAAATCGGTTTGAGCCAGATTCTGATTCAATTTAAAATAGCCGATCAATTTTCTATCCTTATACACAAAATAGAAATATGTATCGGGATTTATTAGTTCCGTGGTCATTTTATTTTTCGTGAACGCCCCATCCATGTAGATTTTAAAATCCTTAGGGTCATTGCCCTGTTCAAAAGCGGCCCTAAACGTCCGTTTTGCTATTTTGGTCAACTTTGGGATATCATGAAGGCGACATTTTTTAAATTCCAGGTCCATAGCCCTAAAATAAAAAAAGGAGCAAATCGCTTTGCTCCCTCCGGGGGATTTTTACCATAAAGTTCTTTACTTTTTGGTAAGCCCTAAGGCACCTTAAAAAATCTCTTAAATCGATTTAAAGGCCTCTGGCATCAATTAATCCATGGCTAATCCGGGTTTCTCCATAACAGTAGGCATTGGTATTAAATTTTCTAATATGGTATAAATATCATTTCTATGATAATGTCCAATATTATAAATGTAGGAAAATTCCTTATTTTAAAAGAAAGATTGTGGTAAAAACTCAATTTTTTGTTGTGAGTTCCTTAAAATACCATACTTCATCAATTACGTGCTTCCTTTATTCGCATAATAAATTAAACAAGAAATGGTATTAATGCCCCTTGGCTCAAAAAAAGACATAAAAAAAGAGCAACTTGGGGAGGTTGCTCTTTTCATTAATTTTTTAAATGATTTAAAACATAAATAATTTTTTGGTCAAAAGTACAATTCCACTAAAAAAATCGGTTTTATACACTTGTACTTTTTCTTCCGGTGCGATGTGATTCTGGGATTCCATTTCGGTTAAATTATATTTAATTTGGGTCGTTGTTTACTTCTGTGCTATAAATATACTATCAATAACGGTTTTTTTCTAAATTATTGTTGTAAATGTCTCCTGAAATGTTGTGAAAATTAAATAGCCTTCATTATTTGATAAAATATTCGTTTTATCCATCGATTGCCATTTCCGGAACATCATCGGGGATTATGAGTTTTCCCAATGTAGCGGCCTTAATCTCTTCTACGGTTACCCCAGGTGCTCTTTCCACCAACAAAAAACCTTTATCCGTAACTTCTATGACCGCTAAATTTGTTACTATTTTCTTAACACATTTTACCCCCGTTAATGGTAGTGCACAGCTTGGCAGCAATTTAGATGCCCCGGCCCTATTGGTGTGCATCATGGCAACAATAATGTTTTCCGCAGATGCCACCAGATCCATGGCTCCACCCATTCCTTTTACCATTTTACCCGGTATCTTCCAATTGGCTATATCCCCATCTTCCGAAACCTCCATGGCTCCCAAAATGGTTAAATCCACATGCTGGCCCCTGATCATTCCAAAACTTGTTGCCGAATCAAAAAAAGAGGCCCCCGGCAAGGTGGTTATCGTTTGCTTTCCTGCATTAATAAGATCTGCATCTTCTTCTCCTTCCAAAGGGAAAGGTCCCATACCCAATACCCCGTTCTCACTCTGAAATTCCACATTAATATCTTCTCTTACAAAATTCGCCACTAGTGTAGGTATCCCTATTCCCAAATTTACATAGTAGCCGTCCTGTACCTCTTTTGCAATTCTTTTGGCAATTCCGTTTTTATCTAACATAGCTTCAATTTTTATAGAAGGAACACTCTTGATCCAACTAGTTACCGGGGTTCCTCAAAGGAGCAATTCCTTTAATACATTATTCGGGTTTACGAACGGTTCTTTGTTCAATTCTTTTTTCGTAATTCTTTCCTTGAAAAATTCGTTGTACGAATATGCCCGGAATATGTATTTGGTTCGGGTCAAGCTCCCCTGCGGGAACTAATTCCTCTACTTCCGCTACCGTTATCTTGGCCGCTCCGCACATGCAAGGATTAAAATTTCTTGCCGTTCCCTTAAAAATAAGATTTCCCGCTTCATCTCCTTTCCAGGCCTTCACAAATGAAAAATCAGCTCGATAGGCCTCCTCCATAACATACATTTTTCCATTAAATTCCCTGGTTTCCTTTCCTTCGGCCACCTCGGTACCATATCCTGCGGGTGTGAAGAAAGCCGGAAAACCCGATTGCGCCGCGCGGCATTTTTCCGCCAACGTACCTTGTGGTGTCAACTCTACCTCCAGTTCCCCGCTCAGCATCTGACGTTCAAATTCATCGTTCTCGCCAACGTATGAGGAAATCATTTTTTTAATTTGATGGTTTTGCAACAACAATCCTAAACCAAAATCATCTACCCCGGCATTGTTGGAGATACAGGTAATATCGGATACGCCCAGCCTTGCCAATTCAGCTATGGCATTCTCGGGTATTCCACAAAGCCCGAAACCACCCAACATAAATGTCATTCCATTTTGCACTCCTTCCAGCGCCCTGGTCACATCTTTTACTGTTTTTTTGATCATAATCCGATTACATTACGGTTCCACTAATTTACTTATTTTAACCCGTATTCTACATTAGAAAACCTTTTACATCTTGAAATTGGTCAAAAAAATAACCTGCTATTCGCAGGCTATTTTATATGCTCAAAGATAGAATATAAATCCCTTCCTGTTTAAAAGTCCAAATCCTCAAGGTCTTCCTCAATATCCGTATCCGTATTCTGTTCCTTTATGAATTTGGCACAGTCCGTAACAATGGACATATCTTCGGGCTCTTCAAAATCGTCTTTGGAAATCCCCAGGTCCTCGTTCGCATAATTCTTTTTCATATAAAGCCCCCAAATAGGCAAGGCCATGGAAGCTCCCTGCCCATAAGCAATACCCTTAAAGTGCGTAGCCCTTTCTTCTCCTCCTACCCATACACCCGTAACCAAATTAGGGACCATTCCCATAAACCAACCGTCACTTTGGTTTTGCGTGGTTCCTGTCTTTCCAGCTATAGGGTTGGTAAATTCATAGGGGTATCCGGTAATCACCTCTTTGTACACCGTGTTATCCTTATTGGAACTGTGGCGAAGCCTGGTTCCTGAACCTCCTTCGGTTACACCCTTCATCAAATTTATCATAGCGTAGGAAACCTCTTTACTCAATACATCTTTGGTTTCCGGCACATATTCATACAATACGGTGCCGTTCTTATCTTCTATACGCGTTACCATAACCGGTTTTACGTATACTCCCTGATTGGCAAAAGTACCGTAGGCACCTACCATTTCATAAACACTAAAGCCCTCGGTTCCCAGTGCAATAGAAGGCACTTCCAGTATTTCCCGGGTCAATCCCAAATTTTTTACGATGGAAACTACGGATTTTGGCCCCACTTTGTCTATAAGCTGTGCCGTTACCGTATTCACGGAATTGGCCAAGGCATGCCTTAGGGTCATCTCTTTCCCGGAATATTTTCCATCTGAATTTTTAGGACACCAAGCCTCCATATTCCCATGCTTCCCAGCTTCAATACAATAGTGGGTGTCCGGGAGTGTTTCACAAGGTGATAATCGCAATTGATCTATGGCCGCTGCATATACAAAAGGCTTAAAAGTAGAACCCGGTTGATGAATCCCTTGTATTACATTATCATATTGAAAATGGGTATAATCAATACCCCCGACCCATGCTTTTACATGGCCCGTTTGGGGTTCCATGGACATCATGCCCGTTCTTAAAAAGGTCTTATAATATCGGATGGAATCCAACGGGGTGAGTATGGTATCTTTTTCCCGGGTCTCGCTCTTCCAATCAAAGACCGTCATTTCCGTCTTTTTGGTAAAGGAGGTTCGGATTTCTTTTTCGGATTTGCCCGCAGCTTTCATCTTTCTCCAGCGTTCCGAAGTTTTCATGGCCCTTTCCATGATCCTATTGGTCTCTTCCGGGGTCAAATCCAAAAAAGGTGTCGTGGGGTTTCGTTTTTTGGTGTTCTGATTAAAAAACTCCGCCTGTAAACGTTCCATATGTTCTGCTACGGCTTCTTCGGCATTGGCCTGCATTTTGGAGTCTATGGTGGTGTATATACGAAGCCCGTCCAAATAAAGGTTCCATTTATCCCGTTCACCCTCCAAGGCCGGTTTTGGGTTTTTATTGATCCAATTTTTCATAAACCGTTGCAGGTACATCCTAAAATAAGTGGCCAATCCTTCCCTATGGTTTTCGGGATTAAAATTGATATCCATTTTTAAGGCCTGTAATGAATCTTTTTCTTTTTCGGTTATAAAATCATATCTGGCCAATTGGCCCAAAACAATATTTCTTTTATTCCGTGTTTTTTCCTCTCTTCGTAACGGGTTGAAATACGATGAATTCTGAAGCATGCCGACCAACATGGCCGATTCCTCTATTTTTAAGTCCTTAGGCTCCTTGCCAAAATAAATTCTTGCCGCGGAACGGATCCCATCGGCATTATTCCCAAAATCATAGATATTCAAATACATGCTTATGATTTCCTCCTTGGTATAACTGCGCTCCAAACGTGTGGCCAAAACCCATTCCTTGGCCTTCTGCTTAAGTGTTTCAAATTTATTCCTTGACCGGACCCCTACAAAGAGTTGACGTGCCAACTGTTGTGATATGGTACTGGCCCCTCCTCTTTTTCCCAAAAAGAAAGCCGCTCTCAATGTCCCATACCAATCAATGCCCGAATGTTCTTGAAAGCGAATATCCTCACTGGCCATTAAGGTATTTACCAAATTCTCCGGCAAATCTTCAAACTTTACATCGGTCCGGTTATCTTCCAGATAGAACTTGCCTATCAATTTTCCGTCCGAAGAAATAATTTGGGAGGCCAAGTTGGTCTGTGGATTCTCTAAATGTTCATAGGAGGGCATTTCCCCAAAAAGACCCCATGAGGCCGAAAGAAAAACCAAGGCCGCCAGCATAAAGCCCGAAATAAATAAAATCCAAAACCATTTGATAAACCTGCCGAAGCCAACAGTGGTATTGGTCTTCTTTTTTGTAGTTTTTGCCATTCTTTAGAGGTTGCTTTTGGTAATCTCTATCCCAACGTCCGTAATGCCTTCCAATCCAACAACACCATGTACGTTGCCATTTTTCCGCATGGCATGGGACAGTTCTATGGTATATACGCCAAAAGAGGAAAAAACGATGTTTTCCTTATACCATAATTTATTTTCCTTAACACTACCATTCCCTTTACCCAACCATGTACCGTCCGGTAACGCCATGGTATATTCCAATGTATCCCGTACAACCTCCCCCTTTGGAGAAGTAAGCGAGGCAATTATAAAAAGGTTACTGTACGGAAAATTGGCATCGTTCCTAAGATTAATGAACACGTGATGTTTTTGTAGGGTATCTATTTGCGAAAAATTGAATTCCAATACATCATCTTTATTCCAAACACCTCCTTTTAGAGATCGGTATTCGGACTTTACAATATTGGTATTACAGGAAATAATACTCAACATAACAACAAATAGACAGACGGGGTTACGCATTCTTTTGATTCTTCTTCCTATTGTTATTTTTTCTTCTGTTCCTATTCTTATTTCTATTATTCTTTCTTTTACCTTTGGGCCTATCAAAACGTGTTAAACTGTCCTGTCCCACTACATTTTCAAAAACCACCTTTTCCCCTTCTTCTTCATCAAGCACATACATTTCCAGACTGGCAACTTTTTGTTTCTTTTTGTTTTTTTCCAAAATCTCCTTTACCTGGTCTTTGGAAAGTACATGCCAATTTGCCGGATCTTCTTTATAGGAAAACCACAACATTTCCTTGAAAATATCGGTCTTTTGACAAAATGCCAATCCTTTTTCCGTAAAGAGTTTGGTGTCCTGTGATGGAAAATCCTTTAAGGCATCCAGATAAACATCCAACTCATAGTTCAGGCAGCATTTAAGTTTACCACATTGCCCCGCCAACTTTTGCGGATTCAAGGATAGTTGCTGATAACGGGCCGCCGAAGTACTCACGGAACGGAAATCCGTTAACCAGGTGGAACAACAAAGCTCCCGGCCACACGAGCCTATCCCCCCAAGTCGTTGGGCCTCTTCCCGATAACCGATTTGGCGCATTTCTATGCGAATGCCAAAAGCCTTGGCCATATCCTTTATCAGCTGACGAAAGTCCACACGTTCCTCCGCCGTGTAGTAAAACGTGGCCTTGGACCCATCGCCCTGAAATTCCACATCGGAGATTTTCATCTGTAACTTTAGGATAATGGCTATTTCCCGGGAACGCTTCTTTATCTCTTCTTCCCTTGCCCTACATTTTTGCCAAATATCAATATCCTTCTGGGTAGCTTTTCTATAGATCTTTGAAAAATCCTCCCCCTTAAAATCAACTTTTTTACGCTTCATCTGTACACGCACCAATTCCCCGGTGAGTGTCACCATACCAATATCATGGCCAGATTTTGCCTGCGTGGCCACAATGTCGCCAATGGCGAGTGAACTATTTTCAGGATTTTTAAAAAAGGCCTTTCTACTGTTCTTAAATCTAACCTCAACAAATTCAAAAGGACGTTCCCCGCTGGGAAGCGCCATATTGGAAAGCCAATCAAAAACAGTTAATTTATTACAACCATCCGTACCGCAAGTACCATTGTTCTTGCATCCCTTTGGTTGCCCATCGGTACCGGTGGAACAACTGCTACACCCCATATATTATATATTGATTTGATAGAACCCATGCGTATCTACCAAAAAAGGTTCATAAAAACTAACGGTAAAGATAGTGTTTTTTTGATGCGCCGTACAGGGCGTAAAGTCGTTCATTGGGTAGCAACGGCAGTTTGTGCCAAAATTCCGTTCCCCCAAAAACTTGCCGCTGAACACATGCTATAAAATTGTTTCCATTTTACAACGAGATTTTCGTCTTATGCCGACCGGAACCAGAAACCATTACTGCCTATTTTTTGAATTTCAACACTTCTGAACGTCCTTTTTTAAAAATTTTATTACTTACCGTTTTTCCCTTGCGCAAGGCTTTTTGTTCTTCAAAAGGAAGCGCATGTATTTCCTTACAATCATTGGAGCAGCAATCGTTCATCTGCCCCGCACAGGATTTGCATTGGATAAAAAGTAAATGACAGGCTTCATTGGCACAGTTTACGTGGGTATCGCAGGGAGCACCACATTGGTGACATTGCGCAATTACGTCATTACTTATACGTTCTCCCCTTCTGTGGTCGAACACAAAGTTCTTGCCCCTATATTTGTTCTCCAGATTCTTATTCTTGACCTGTCTTGTATATTCTATGATTCCCCCTTCCAGTTGATATACTTGCTTAAAACCCTTATGCTTGTAATAAGCACTGGCTTTTTCACAGCGGATACCTCCTGTGCAGTACATCACCAGTTTTTTATCCTCTTTGTAATCCGTCAGGTCTCTTTCTATAATATCCAGGGAATCCCTAAACGTATCCACATCCGGTGTAATGGCGTTTTTAAAATGCCCTATTTCACTTTCGTAATGGTTGCGCATATCTACCAAAATGGTATCCGGATCTTCGATCAGTTCATTGAACATTAAGGCATCTACATGGATTCCCTTATTGGTCACATCAAAAGTATCATCGTCAAGCCCGTCCGCAACAATTTTGTTTCGGACTTTGACCTTTAATTTCAAAAAAGATTTATTATCCTGCTCAATGGCTATGTTCAACCGAACATGTTCCAAAAAGGAAATACTGTCCAAGTGCATTTTAAATGCCTCAAAATTTTCTGCCGGAACGGACAATTGCGCATTAATGCCCTCCTTGGCCACATAGATTCTGCCCAAGACATCTATTTCGTTCCAATAAATGAATAAATGATTTCTAAAAATGGCGGTATTGCCAATATGTGCATATTTATAAAAGGAAATAGTAAGGCGCTCCTGCCCGGCCGCCTCTATTAATGCTTCCCTTTCTTTTGCACTTAATGTATTGTACAGTTGCATGCTATACCAATATTTAAGTTAAAGAATGTTTTAAGGGGCAAAAATAATAAATTCATGATTTTTAAGAAACAAGTCCCTACAAATACAAGGTGAATTATGGTTATAAAAAAAGAGTCTTGTTGGTACAAGACTCTTCATCGGCCATTCCATTTCTTCCTTCTTCACAGCATTCTTTCAAAAATTTAAAAAGGACCTGACCACCAATACCCATTGCCACTAAAAACAACGGTTTATATCTAATTAATTTACATCACTTTCACTATAAGATGGGATTTTATCAAAAGGGTTGCGTAATGCCTTGTACAATTCTTAATTTTCCAAAAAGAAATACTAATTTAGCTGCTTGTAAATTTTCTCGAAATTGCTAATCAATTTTAACCGGGAGAAGTTTATTGGTCATCCCCTCCGGAACTTTTTTAAAGTTCCGACCCTTTCCTAAAAAAGAGGATATAGAATATTTTTAAAATTATAAAACAGATGAGTTCCGAAAAAGACGCAAAATTAAAGGCATTAAAGCTTACCCTGGATAAATTGGACAAAACCTATGGAAAAGGGGCGGTAATGAAAATGGGGGATAGTGTAGTCGAAGATGTAGAGGTGATTCCATCGGGATCTTTAGGGCTTGATGTTGCGTTGGGAGTGGGGGGGTATCCCAGAGGACGGATCATTGAAATTTACGGTCCCGAGTCTTCAGGTAAGACCACGCTCACCTTGCACGCCATTGCAGAGGCCCAAAAAAATGGGGGAATTGCAGCTTTTATTGATGCGGAACATGCTTTTGATCGTTTTTATGCCCAAAAACTCGGAGTGGATATTGATAATTTGATCATTTCACAACCGGATAATGGGGAACAGGCGCTTGAAATTGCGGATAACCTCATCCGTTCGGGAGCCATTGATATCGTAATTATAGATTCCGTGGCCGCATTAACACCTAAAAGTGAAATAGAAGGTGAAATGGGCGATTCCAAAATGGGGTTACATGCTCGTTTAATGTCGCAAGCCCTGAGGAAACTAACCGGTTCCATTAGCAAGACCAATTGTACGGTAGTATTCATTAACCAGTTGCGGGAAAAAATTGGCGTTATGTTCGGAAATCCCGAAACAACCACTGGTGGTAATGCCCTAAAATTCTATGCTTCCGTTAGATTGGATATAAGAAGGTCTACCCAAATAAAAAATACGGACGGAGACGTACAGGGAAACAAGACCCGTGTAAAAGTGGTCAAAAACAAGGTAGCTCCCCCGTTTAGAACAGCGGAATTTGACATCATGTACGGAGAAGGTGTCTCCAAAGTGGGGGAAATCATTGATCTGGGCGTAGAATATGAAATTGTAAAGAAAAGCGGTTCCTGGTTTAGTTATGGCGATACTAAACTAGGCCAGGGGAGGGATGCCGTAAAAGCCTTGCTCTATGATAATCCGGAACTTTTTGAAGAGTTGGAAGGTAAAATTAGGGAGGCAATTAATGCACTTAAACCGTAAAAAAGTCATTTTGATCCATTTTTATAAGGGGTTACGCAACCTTTAGGCCTTGCACTCATCTTAAAAGTAAAAAGAAATTACTATGATGAGGAAAATAGCATACTTCTGGATCGTCTTTTTCGCCTTGGTCTTAAACGGTTGCTCTTTAGGCGATGATGCCTCCAATTTTCATTTTGAGGCTTTACGGATTACCGATGCCGAACTCCCGGATTCTTTTGAACTTAATGAAACCTATGAAATAAATGTTCATTACGTTCTACAGAACGGTTGTACATCTTTTGAAGGTTTTGATTTTGTCCGAGAAGATACTACGGTAAGAAACGTAACGGCGATAGGCTCCGTAAGGACCGATGAAAACCTCTGTACTCAAGCCATCATAGAAGGAGAGACTTCCTTCAGTTTTGTTGTCCTTTACGATCAACCCTACGTATTTCGATTTTTTCAAGGAGAAAATGATAACGGTGAGCGGGAATATTTGGAAATAACGGTGCCGGTAATTAGAATTAATTAATAAACAAACCCTAACCAACCTTGGTGAGTCTAAAAGAGCTCATACATAAATGCAAAAAGGGCGAACGAAAAGCTCAGGAACAATTGTATAGGACCTATGCAGCTGTGCTTTTCGGTATTTGCCTAAAATACTCACACAATAAAGCCGAGGCAGAGGATAATCTACATGATAGTTTTATGACCATTTATGAAAAAATAGGTCAGTACAAATCACAAGGGTCATTTGAAGGATGGATGAAACGTATAACGGTAAACACCATTCTACAAAAATACAGGAAAGAAGAACCATTGAATGTTGTACATGAAAACACCAAGGATACGGTAGAAATAGACAATATTTATTTGGATATAAGCCTCCAAACGTTGTTGGAATATATAAGGGAGCTTCCGAACAAGTACAGAACAACGTTCAACCTTTACGTTCTTGACGGATATACCCATAAGGAAATAGGAGCTTTGTTGGGAACAACGGTGGGTACGTCCAAATCCAACCTTGCCAGGGCAAGAATGCTTTTGAAGGAAAAAATAGAAACCAAATTCTCGCAATCCATGATAGGCTTTGTCCTCATGATGCTCGGGAATTATATGTGACCTAAGTATAGGTTTAAAAAATTATAGTCTTAAAAAGATGGGCAAAAAAAAATTAGATGAACTGTTCCGGGAAAAATTCTCGGGCTTTCAGGAAACGCCAGACGAGCGCATATGGCATTCCATAGCGGCTTCATTGGACAAAAAGAAAAAGAAACGGATTATTCCCCTGTGGTGGCAATGGGGTGGTATTGCAGCCGTGTTGGCCATAGGTCTGTTATTGTTTAATCCCTTTGCGCAGAACAATACCCCTTCCGAGGAGACCATTACGGATGTAAATCCAAAAGAAGAAATACTTGAAAAAGCCAGGCCTGAAGCCTCCAAAAAGATTCCTTTGGACGAAAACACTCATGAGACGGCGACAGAAATAACGAGTGCCGGGAAAAAAGAGCGTCTTTTGGAGGAAAATAAGGGTGGTGTTGTAACCGTTCAGAATAACCATGTAAAGGAACATTCCGATAATCTGGGCCGATCAGACCAAGAAACCGTTCCTTTTAAAGAAAAGTATGATCAGGAAGACGCCGTAACCCAAAAAACCGGGAAGGAATTGCAAAATTCAATCGGAGATGAGGAAAAAAAGGAACTGGGTTTTCAAAAATCCATTTTAACCAAAGACGCAGTGACCGTAACCGAACCCCATTTGGATACAACTAAAGGGAATACGGTTGCAGATTCAGATACTTCGGGAGCCATAGACGAATCCAAAATCGACAATCCCCAGGATTTTCCCGTGAATAAGGTGCTAGAAGAGGCCGTGGCCGATGTAAAGCCCGAAGGGAAAAGGGAAAAAGACATTTCAGGAATAACCGTTGTTGCGGAGGGGTCCGAGAAAAAAGATATTTTCGAGGAAATTGAAAAAGAAGAGGAAACCATAGCGGAAAAATCCAATAAAAAATGGTCGGCAGGACCAAGTATCGCACCGGTTTACTATAATGCCATAGGCCAGGGTTCCCCTATAAATTCCAGCTTTGTATCCAACTCAAAATCAGGAGACACCAATTTAAGTTATGGCCTTTCCGTAGCATACGAACTAACGAACAGGCTTACGGTCCGATCCGGAATCCATAAAGTGGATTACGGTTACGATACCAATGATGTGGTGTTTTCTTCCTCTTTGTCGGCGTCTACAAATACACAAATTGATCGTATAAACTATAGCACTACTTCTGAAAATCTAGTGGTTTTTAGCAATACTCAGGAAGCCTCGTTCGACAAACTGGCAAACAGTCTTATAGATGTTACGGCCAGAAACCCGACCAGAGAAGGTTTTATGTCCCAACGTTTTGGTTATTTGGAAGTACCCGTAGAACTTAATTATGCATTGATCGCCAAAAAATTTGGGGTAAATATTATTGGTGGGATAAGTTCCTTATTCTTGATCGATAACTCCATTGCGCTAACTTCGGGAAATTTGACCACAGAAGTGGGTGAAGCCAATAATATAAATAACGTTAATTTTAGTACCAATATAGGTCTCGGTGTTAATTATAGGCTTTTACAGAATGTGCAGATCAATGTGGAGCCCATGTTCAAGTATCAGCTAAACACCTTTTCCGAAACCGATGGTACCTTTAGGCCTTATTCCATAGGAATATATAGTGGCCTGAGATTCAAGTTTTAGGCTTCGCCCTTTAACTCGTTAAGAATCGTATCCCGAACCTCTTCCCTAAGCGTGGATTTATCCTCCTCGCCCAAGATTCCCGTTTCAAAAAAAGAATGGACCTTTGCTCTACTCATGCCAGGACCTCCGCTAAAGAAGGTAAATGGAAAACGTTTCTTGTTGTCATAGAATGTCATAGGGACGACCGGAATTTTATGGGAAATGGCCATTTTAAAGGCTCCGTCCTTAAATGCATCCAAAACAACATGCTCTTCGGGAACACCACCTTCAGGAAATATACAAATGCTCAAACCCTGCCGCAACCTTCTTTGTGCTCTCCGATATACCCCCGTCCTGCTCCGAGTATCTTCCCTATCGACCATAATACAAACGCGTTTATAAAAAAACCCAAAAACCGGAATCTTTACCAATTCCTTTTTTCCGACAAAAACAAATGGGTTTTTGCTCGCATACAGCATGAGCATAATATCCAGCATACTGGTATGATTGGCCACGAGCATATAGCTTTTTCCCCTGATCAATTTTTGTTCAAAGATTACCCTGGGAGGGCAGGCCATACCATATAGGATAGGTTTGGCCCAAAAGTTTCGGGCAAGCCAGAAAAACCGGGGGTACCATTCTTCCTTTGAAGCGAACAGTAACAAAAAAGGGAAGCACAAAAAGATAGGAACGGCAACCAAAATGTAAAACCATACCCTGTACAGCGCCTGGCCTGTTCGTTTAACTATTTTGAGCATGGATCAAAAATAGTTATTTGCATTTGTTTTTTGCTATTTGTTTTACCTTTGCGCACTTAGACAAGCATCCAATGGCAAGAATTTTAACAGGGATACAGAGTACGGGAACGCCGCATTTAGGCAATATACTGGGAGCCATTATACCGGCTATAGCAATGGCCCAAGATCCGGAGAACGAATCCTTTCTTTTTATAGCGGATATGCACTCGCTTACCCAAATAAAAAATGGTGGGGAACTGCGAAACAATACCTATGCCACGGCTGCCACATGGCTGGCTTTTGGACTGGATATTGAAAAAACGGTCTTTTATAGACAAAGTGATGTTCCCCAAGTCACCGAACTTGCCTGGTACTTGAGTTGCTTTTTTCCATACCAACGGTTGACCCTGGCCCATTCCTTTAAGGATAAGGCTGATCGGTTAGAAGATGTAAATGCCGGGCTATTTACCTATCCCATGCTCATGGCCGCGGATATTCTGCTCTATGATGCCAATATCGTCCCTGTAGGGAAGGATCAACTACAGCACTTGGAGATGACCCGGGACGTGGCTTCCCGCTTTCATGCCAAATTAGGGGAGACCTTTGTGCTGCCCGAAGCAAAAGTACAGGAAGAGACCATGTACGTTCCAGGTACGGATGGGGAGAAAATGAGCAAAAGCAAGGGAAACCTCATTAACCTTTTCCAGGCCGATAAAAAGCTGCGAAAACAGATCATGGGCATAAAAACGGACAGCATTCCAATGGAAGAGCCCAAAAATCCGGCAACCGATAATGTATTCGCACTGTATAAACTTTTGGCTTCCCAACCGGAAATTGAGGAGATGAGCGCCAATTACCTAGCCGGAAATTATGGTTATGGCCATGCTAAACAGGCACTTTATGATGTCATCTTGAATAAATTTCAAGAACCCAGGGAAAAATTCGATTACTACATGAACCACTTACCCGAAATTGACAATGCCCTTGCCATTGGTGCCGAAAAAGCAAAAAAGGTAGCGGATAGTGTATTGGGCAGGGTACGAGAGAAGCTGGGGTACTAAGCTTCTTTGATTCTTCCAAAATCGGAGAATTGGAAATTTACGTTGCCATGGCAATTTTTAGCCTTCGCCAAAACCGGCAGCACAATTTTTCGGGTTCCGGTCAAAGTCTTCTCCATCAACGCAGTAGGCAAGATTACTAAAATCCCGTTTCAGTACTAAAAAAACTGTTTAATCAACTATAAAGACCGTGTGGTCTGTCATCGGTTTTTTATAACGTGATCTTTCTAGTGTAAATAAGGTGAAAAAAGTAAAAACCCGTTAAAACACACTTTATTTTAAGCCAGCGAACACTTAAAGTTTCTTTTACGGACCAATCGGTCTAAAAAACCTATACCGCTTCGAACAATTTACCGGGCAATGGCCGTACAATCCCCTTCATTTCCATAGTCAAAAGTGTGGAGGAAGCCTTAAAAATAGGGATTTTACATGCCAGGGCAATACTATCCAATAATTGCTTCCCATTGTTATGTAAATAGGTGTAAACCGTCTGTTCGGTTTCATCCAAATCCACGAACAATTGTTTTTGTACAGGAAGGGTTTTCTTTTCTTCTACTTTCCAATCCAATAGATAGACCAGATCGGCCGCAGAAGTAAGCATATGGGCTTTTTGTTGTTTGATCAGATTATTGCATCCCAAACTGTATCTATCGGAACTTCGGCCGGGCACGGCAAATACGTCCCTATGGTAACCATGAGCAATATCTGCGGTAACAAGACTACCTCCTTTTTCTGCGGATTCAACAACAATAGTCGCTTCGCTCATCCCCGCAATAATACGGTTTCGTTTTAAAAAGTTCTCTCGATCTGGATTGCTCGTACTCCAAAATTCGGTAAAAAATCCCCCATTTTTAAGTACATCTTCTTGATATTTGGCATGTGCCTTTGGATATATCTGGTTTAGACCATGTGCCAAACACCCAATGGTCTGCAGGTTATTTTTTATGGCTTCCCGTTGTATGCAAATATCTACCCCATAGGCAAATCCACTGACAATAACAGGGTTCAAAGGAGCTATGTCCGCAATAAATTGCTCGCAAAAAGCCATACCATATGAAGTAATCCGGCGTGTACCCACAACACTGATGATTTTCCGATGTTCCAAATGCACATTCCCCTTTCTAAATAAAAGTATGGGGCCATCTATGCAATGTTTAAGATATTGGGGGTAATCGGCATCCAGAAAATAAGTCCATTCAATTTCATTCCCGGTCAAAAAATCAAATTCCCTTTCTGCGGCCTCCAAATGTTCGGCATCAAAAAGATGCCTTATCGTATGCGTCCCAATACCATCGATCTGTAGTAACGTACTCTTTTTATCCTCAAAAATTGCGGCTGGACTACCGCAATGGGAAATTAATTTTTTAGCAATAATATCCCCAACGTTAGGAATGCGTTGTAACCGTAAGGTCGCAACGAGTTCGGTTTGAGTAAGTTGAAAATTTGACATGATTATTCACAAAACAGGACAAATATAATGTTAATAAAAAGTTACGACATCCGTTTTTAAGCCCCTTATTTTTTTTCATATTTGTGTTCCATGGTTATAGAACATTATATAAGCGATTTGTTGTATCGATACAACTGTGTGACCATCCCTAATTTTGGGGCGTTCTTGGCGCATCAGGTATCGGCGCATATCAATACGGACACGAACACCTTTTTTGCTCCCTCTAAATCACTCGCTTTTAATGTACAATTGACCTCCAACGATGGATTATTGGTTTCCTATATGGCAGAAACCGAAAAGATTTCCTATGAATACGCATTGGGCAAACTTGAAGAAGTCATCGCTATATGGAAGACAACCTTAGAATCCGGAGAAAAACTCAGTTTGGTCAATATAGGAGAGCTTTGGATCAATCAAGATGATAAAATACAATTCCAGCCAGGGCAAAAAGTCAACTACCTGACTTCATCCTTTGGTTTTAGCACTTTTAATACGGTTCCCATAACCCGGGAAATCTTAAAAGAGGAAGTAGTGGCCCTGGAGGAAAAAATACCGTTTGTTATAAGTCCTGAACGTAGAGAAAATAGGGGTTTTAGACCTTATTTAAAATATGCTGCCATTTTTTTATTGGCCTTGTCTACGGGACTTACCGGATATCATTTTTATAAAAATGGCATAGTAACGGAGCAACTGGTCAGGCAAGAGGCCCAGGAGCAAATTGCCAAGGAAATACAGGAAGCCACTTTCTTTGATATTGCCCCCGTTGAATTACCTGTGGTAAATATTGATGCTACGGTCATTTCTAAAAACAATGACTTATCGGGAATGCACCATATTGTTGCGGGAGCATTTCGGATAAAAGCCAATGCCGATCGAAAAATAACGCAGTTACGAAGATTAGGTTATGATGCCGCCTACTACGGCACCAATGCCTATGGGTTGCACATGGTAACTTATGACAGGCATACGGATCCCAAAGAAGCTTTAAAATCCCTTAGGGAAATCAAACGTACCCAGTCTCCGGATGCATGGTTGCATTCCGAAAAATAAATTGTGTGCTATTACAGTATTTTAATTGACCGTATCTTTGCGGAAAATTTTAGCATATGGAACCCAAAACTCCATCAGTTTCTAGAACAACGATGACCGATATGGTCCTCCCAAGTGAGACCAATGCCCTTCAAAATTTATTCGGTGGTGAGCTTCTGGCTCGAATGGACCGTGCCGCCAGCATTGCAGCAGGCAGGCATAGCCGAAGGATTACGGTCACCGCTTCTGTGAACCATGTTGCTTTTAATCTGGCCATACCGTTAGGCAGTGTGGTAACGGTTGAAGCAGCTGTTTCAAGAGCATACAATACCTCTATGGAGGTTTATCTGGACGTTTGGATCGAAGATCGTTATAATGGCAAGTGCACAAAGGCCAATGAGGCCATTTACACCTTCGTGGCCGTAGACGATACGGGAAAGCCTACCGAAGTACCTCCCCTGGAACCTGAAACCAAACTGGAAAAAGAACGTTTTGCCGGAGCTTTGCGAAGGAAACAACTGAGTCTGGTATTGGCCGGAAAAATGAAACCCAAAGATGCTACGGAGTTAAAGGCTTTGTTTACGGAAGGGTAGTAACTAAGCTCTCATTAGTTCAAAAAACAATTTCCGTTGTTTACTTCTCTCCCCAAAATTATCTTGGCGGTTTCGGCATCCTTCCAGAAAAAATGGGATAGGAACTCCCGGACGAATCCCGAGAAATCCTTTTTGATCAAAGTCGATATACCCACTCCTCAGGATTCAACCTAGAAGTGTTTTGGTATAAATAAAACTTTAGACGTGTCTGCCCATTGGACCGATTGGTATAAACAGTGCCCAACTCTTCTTTTGCCACTACTTTGTCCCCTTTTTTTACGAATAGCTCCGATAGGTTGTAGTACGTACTGATATAGTTCCCATGCTTGATCTGTACGCCTTTTTTTCCGCCCGGGACGGATAAAATGGCAATGACTTCACCCTCAAAAATGGCCCGTGCCTTTGCCCCGGTGTCCGTAGCTATGATTACGCCATTGCTCTGGTGCTTGATACCGGGATAGACGGCATCGTTATAGATACCAAAACCTTGGCTCTTAATGCCCTTTTCCACAGGCCAAATCAATTTTCCCCTGTTGGCCGAAAAATTTTTGGCGATCAAGGTCGCCTCTGGCGTAAGCGTAAACTTGCTCGAACTCGTATTTGCCTTGCCCGATTTTTTATTGGAGGCCGCAATGGCACTTCTGATAAGTCTTTCTATTTGCCGGTCGATTTTTCGGGCTTCCCGTTTCTTTTGGTCAATGGCACGGGCGTATTTACTTTCGTTCTGTCTAATGGTTCCCAAAAGTGCCTTTTGATCCTGTATTTCATCGAACAATTGGTCCTTGGCTTTCTTGTTTTGGGCCAAAAGCACTTCTTTTACTTTTCGTTCCTCGTTCAAGTCACTGTTTAACCGCGTTAATTCATCCGTTTTTACCAGTATCCGTTGGCCCTGTTCCTTTCTATGGTCCGTATATTGTTTCATATACTGTAGCCTCTTAAATGCCTGATAAAAACTTTCTGAGGACAACAGAAACATCAATCTATTTTGTTTGGAACGGTTCTGATAGGATTTCTGGATCATTCGTCCATATTCTTCCTTAATTTCCCGAAGTTCGGACCTTAGTTTGCCAATGTTTCTAATGTTCGTATTGATTTGCCTATTAAGCAAGTTCGATTGTTGGTTGGTGACGCGGATCAATTGTTGACGCACGGTGATTTTTTTATCCAGGGCTTCCATCTGATCCAATACGGATCCCCTTTCTTTTTTTTCCGCAAAGAGCAACCGGTTAATGTTTCTTATCTCATTTTGAAGTTGCTCTCTTTTTTCCTCTAGGGCTTTTTGTTCACTAGTTTGCCCATAAAAACTTTGACCCCACAGGATCATAAATAACACGAATAAAAGTTTTTGTCGCCTAGATCGTTTCATGTTACTTTAAGACAATCTTTTTAAAACCTTTTGGTATTTTATAAGGGAAATTAATGGGTTGGTTCAAGGTTATGTTCCGATATTCCAATGAAATTTTGTTTTCGGTCTTCTCCTCCATAGCCATGATGTCTATTTTATTGGGCAACACCGCTTCACCTATTTGCTGATAGTTTTGGTATTTAATTATGAGTGTTCTTTCTTTTAAGGGTTGCGAAAGTTGTTGTAATGCCATCTTAAAGTTCTGCGGTTCTACTTGAAAAAGGGTTTTGTACAGGGTTTCCTGTACTTTTGGGGTTAGCCGGTACTTTTCCCCTGCAACGGACAACTTGTATTTTTGATCTCGTAAATCCGATAAGGCCTGGCCCAAAAGTAAATTCTGCACAATGTTAAAATCAACTTCGGTCCCCAACAAATTGCTCAGGTATGAAAAATCCCCATCAAAATATTCATTTTCCAATTTATTATAGAACGAGACCCTTTCCGGTGTTATATAGGCCTTGACAATGCCCAAAGGGGCACTCATCCAAATTCCCCTGTTTTTTTCCATACGTAGGCTAACGGTAAAGTTCTGCGAAGATTCCCCATCAGAATATCCAATCTTTACTTTTCCCCTTAGCGTATTGAAATCCAAGTTGTTTTGATAGTGTCTTTTTATAACTGCCCTTGCAGATAACCTACTGTCTACGGTACCGTCCGATACCACTTTTGTACTTCTACAGGAAGCAAAAAGAACAAGGGTGAGGGCTAATAAAAAATATGGTGGTTTAAGGCTATTGTAGATGCTCATTGTTAAAATCCGGGTTTTATCTTACTAAGATACATATTTGCCTTTGATGGGTCTAAAATGGCATTGTAGGCATCTGCCAGTTCCTTATATATCTTGTTCGCCAAAGAAACATCGTCGATAAGATAATCTAGGGCCGTTTCTAAAATTTCTATGGCATCTTTTGGTCTATTGCCCTTGTTTAGAGCATACCCATTGGTATAATAAAAATAGGGCTGCAAAGGGTACTTTTCCAGGGCTTCTCCCGAAATTTGGAGCAATAACGGCACATCCGTTTTGGTCATCAGCAAATTTTCCAACTTCGTTTTATATTGTTGCAGATTAGTAAGGCCATTGTTTTCCACAATAGCCCGATTGTTTACCGCCGTTTTTTGCTTTTTGTTTTTAGCAATGGAATCATTTATTTTTTCCCTTAGCCTTTTAACCTCTTCTGAACCGCCCAACTCTTTTAACAATATGAGCGCCGATTCATATTTTGCCTCCTTATAATATATAGTAGCCAAATTTTCTTTCAAAACTCTATTTTCCCACGGAATACGGTCTCGTACTTCTTCCATAGTGCTTCTTTGCGCAGCTAAAAGTGCTGTCAACGTATTCAGGTACCAATAGTTTTTAGGCTCCCCGTTTAAAGCTTCAATAGCATATTCCCTACCTTGACTGTATTTCTTGTCCAGAAGATATGCCTTGGCCAATTCGTGGGACACCACCTCGTTTTCCGGCTCCAATTGCCTGCATAACAACAGGTGATTAACGGCTTTATCATAGTTCTGGATTCCCTTTTGTTTCAACGCCTCAAAAAAGTTCTCCTGAAAGGCATCCGAATACTCCTCTAAAAAGACTTCGGCACTTTCTTCCATGCCTATTTCTTCTTGCGCAGAAGCCGTTAGAGAGACCATAATTGACCCCAAACAAGTTATCGATATAACCAATATTCTTTTCACTGTATAAAAATACCCTTAATTCCAATTGCCACCAGCAGCCTCTCAAGAAAGCAATAATTCAATTTTTACGAAAAGATAAACACTTTTCTATTCCAATCTTTCATTTAAAAAAATCGATAATTTCCCTATAGGGTCCCCTTATTTAACCCCAGTACTCCCAAAGCCACCGTCACCCCGTTGGGTCTCGGAAAGCACGGTTACTTCTTCCCATACGGCACGTTCATGCTTGGCGATTACCATTTGCGCAATACGTTCCCCATTTTCAATGGTAAATGCTTCATTGGAGAGGTTTGCCAAAATCACGCCTACCTCTCCCCTATAATCGGCATCAATTGTACCGGGTGCATTCAGAACGGTAACTCCCTTTTTTGCCGCTAGCCCGCTTCTAGGCCTTACTTGTGCCTCAAAACCTACGGGCAGCTCCATGAAAAGACCGGTAGGTATAATAACCCTCTCCAAAGGCTGTAAGGTGATATTTTCGGTGATGTTGGCCCGTAGATCCATTCCTGCGGATGCACCTGTTTCATAATGGGGCAGTTTATGGGACGATGTATTGATTATTTTGATTTTCATAGTTACGTTGCGTATGTATTTTCAATTTGGATATAAGGGGTTCGGATGTCTGAAAGCAGAAAGGTTTAACTTTATGCCCGGAGCATCTTGTATTAAGTTTTTATCTTTCCTTTTTCATAAAGACCTTTTTGAGATTGGTTATTTCCAATTTGTACACGAGCCCCAGAAATATCAATAATAAAGAAACCCCTATTAAAAGGTTCCTATCAAAGATATAGAACGATACGGTGGAAAAGAGTATCGAAATTCCTAAGTAAAATATAATTTTTCTAAAATTATAGGGTATCGGGTAATACATGCGGCCAAAATAAAAAGAAAGCAACATCATACTGCCATAGGCCGCCAAAGTTGCCACTGCGGATGCTACATACCCAAAATACTGTATTAATGCCAAATTGATGATGATGGTCAATATTGCCCCGATCAAAGAAATATAGGCCCCAAATTTGGTCCTGTCCGTTACCTTGTACCATACCGAAAGATTATGGTAAATGCCTAAAAAGAAACTCGCCAGTAAAATTATAGGCACAACGGACATAGCCTCCCAATAGGCTTCGTTCCTAACAAAAAGAAGTTTTAACACATCCGCAAAAACCACGACTGCCAATAAAATAATACTGCCCAAGACCACAAAGTAATTCGTAATCTGTGCATAGGCTTTCTGTGGGTTCTTTGAATCTGAATGATTGAAGAAAAAAGGTTCTATTCCCATTCTAAATGCAGTTGCAAAAAGGGTCATGAATACGGCCAATTTAATACAGGCCCCATATTTACCCACTTCCGCACTGGCAATATCCGCTGGCAATAACCTTTCCAACATAATCTTGTCCAATACTTCATTTATGGTAAACGCAATCCCGGCTATCATTACCGGCACAGCATATCTTATCATACGGTTCCAAATAACGATATCAAAAACATATGGTCTTCTTACATATACCCGAAACATTAAAAATAACGTAACCGCACTTGCGATCAGGTTTGAAATAAGAATATAGGATATTTCAAAGTTGGATTTATATATCCATGCAAAAAAACCTGCGGAAGACGATTGCGCAAGTCCCGGAAGAATCAAAAGGAAAAATACGTTCAGGCCCAGATTAATGATTACGTTCAGGATCTTGACCATGGCATACCTTTTGGGCTTTTCATTGGCCCTAAGCCAGGCAAACGGAATAATGACCAAGGCATCCAACACCAATATCCCCATAAAATAACCCATATATTCCAGGGGTATTTTCAAAAGACCGGCAATACCCGTTCTAAACCACAGGCCAAAAATCAAAAAAAACAGTGTTGACCCCAAGATGGAAATTAAGGCGGTAGTCACTACTTTTTTACGATTATTCGCTTCTTTATAAAAACGAAAAAACGCCGTCTCCATACCATAGGCCAAAAAAACATTGAAAATAGCAAAATAGGAGAAAATAATAATGACCTGCCCATAGGAACCCGGAGGCATGACTTCTGTATATATGGGCACAAGGATAACATTGAGCATCCTAGGCAACACTGTGGCCAGACCATAAACAGCCGTCTGTTTAAAAAGTTTTTTGAGCGGATTCAACTATTTCGGATTGAAGCGTTAAAAGTAGCCATTAATCCCTTGTAAAAAAAGAGCTCTAACGTAAGGAACCCAAAACACTATTATTGAAGCTCTTGGACCACGTCTTCCGCCTCCAGGTCTACTTTTCCCATAGCCCTAGATGCCAACATAAAAGCGATCAAAAGCAATATGGAGGCCAAGGCATAAGGTGCCCCGGGAAAATAGATATTGCCTTCCGGACGAATAAAGAAATAGAAAACCGGCGAAAATATCAGTTGGCCCAATATGGCGGTAACACTTACCAAACCTGTAATGGCGCCTTGGAGGTTGCCCTGCTCTTTTTCCGATACTTGATTGGAAATAAGTCCTTGTACCGTTGGCCCTGCTACGCCACCCAGGGCATAGGGGACCAAAAAGGCATATAACATCCATGGCTCTTCCGCTACAGAAAATAGAAACATGCCAATGGTCCATAATAGAAAACCGGACATAACGACCGTTTTTTTACCGAATTTTTTAACCAGCATGCCTACTAACGCCCCCTGCACAATGGCCACCAACAAACCTACTACCATTAATGATATCCCTATTTCCTTAGGGCTCCAGTCATAACGCTCAATACCATAATAAGACCAGGTAGATGGCAATGCCTGCCCCGCCAAATTGGCCAAAAAGAAAGCCGAGATAAGTAATAACACCCCCTTGTAATTCCTCAAGCTTACCAAAGATACCCCTGGGACCATTTTTAAAACTTGAATAGCTCTTCTATTTTCCGGCACCAAGGATTCAGGAACAAAAAACCATCCGAAAAGAAAATTGGCAAAGGTTAATCCAGCAGCTATGTAAAAAGGTAATCGAATATCCAACTCACCAAAAAAACCTCCTATTCCGGGGCCAATAATAAAACCAAGGCCGAATGCGGCACCGATAAGGCCAAAGTTCTTCGCTTTATTTTCCTTGGTACTTATATCCGCAATATAGGCCGAAGCCACGGTAAAGCTCGCCCCCGTTATCCCGGCAAGAAACCTGCCCAGAAACAACCATATTAAACTGGGTGCCCATGCGTGTATCAAATAATCGATACTTAAGCCCAAAAGCGAAAGTAACAGTATGGGACGCCTTCCATATTTATCCGAAACCTCTCCTAAAACTGGGGAGAATAGAAACTGCATTCCCGCAAAGGCGGTAGTCAACCACATGCCATAGATAACCGCCATGTGCGTGCCTTCCCCGGTCAATTCCATAATCAGGTCCGGAATAATCGGTATGATGATGCCAATACCTATTACATCCACCAAAATAGTAATGAATATAAAGAGTAAAGCGGATTTCTTTGATTGCATAATCGCGCAAAAATCGGTTAAAAAAGGGAATTACAGGGCTTTGAACACAAAAAAACCTCACGTTGCCGTGAGGTTTATATGCTATATGGTTTTCCTGATAAACAGATTGCTTCTCCCGATAGGTTATCGGAATCGTAATGACCTTAGTTATTTAACGCCTCAGCTCCACCAACAATTTCCAAAATCTCATTGGTAATGGCCGCTTGCCTTGCTTTGTTATACGTTAATTTCAATTGATCTCTAAGTTCCGTAGCATTATCGGTCGCTTTATGCATGGCCGTCATACGGGCCCCGTGCTCACTGGCAAAGGAATCGCGAATACCCTTATACAATTGGGTCTTCAACGATTTTGGAATCAATTGTTCCACAATTTCCTCTTTGGAAGGTTCAAAGATATAATCCGCATTGGACCCTTCCGTACCTTCCACCGGCACTATCGGAAGAAACTGCTCCGTCATTACAATTTGCGTAGCGGCATTCTTGAACTTATTATAAACGACCTCTATTTTATCATAGGAACCGTCCGTGAATTTTTCCATTAAGCTTTCGGCTATGATAGCACTATTATCAAAGGTCAAATCATCGAAAATAGTACTGTGATTGGCCAATACGGTATATCGTTTCCCTAAAAAATCGTTCGCTTTTTTACCTACAGCGATAAAATCTATCTGCTTTCCTGCATAAACGGTTTCAGCAAGATTCGTACATTGCTTGAGTATATTCGAATTAAAAGCACCACATAATCCCCTGTTGGAGGTAATGGCAACTACCAAAACCTTATTTACGGGCCTGTTGTCCGAAAACTTACTCCCGGAATCGGCATCCAAGCTAGCACTTAACCCCTGCAACAATTCTGTAAGCTTATCCGCATAAGGTCTCATGGCGGTAATGGCATCCTGGGCTTTCTTTAATTTAGCAGCGGACACCATTTTCATGGCACTGGTAATCTGCATGGTTGAAGAAACCGATGCTATTCTATTCCGTATTTCCTTTAAATTGGCCATCTTTCAAGTTATGAGTTAATGGGTTATGAGTTATGAGTTTTTGATAATGCTACCAAAATCCTGATTAACTCCTCACAATTTTCTTTCATTCCTTTTGGAACATTTCTTCTAGTGGCATTCAAAAGTTCCAACCAATACATGGTTTCATCTGCCTCTTTTAGTGCTATTCCGAACTTATTTTTAAAATCCTTTGTACTAACTCCTCTTTGCGCTTCCCTAGTATTAGCTCCTATACTAGTTCCACTTCTTAATAATTGAGAAGCAAGTTCAAAATCTTTATGCTCTTTTAGATTGTCACAGTAACAAATTATATCGCAGGCAAATTGAAAACTCTTTATCCGTATAGGACTATTGTTCAATTTACTCATCGCTCATAATTCTGAACTCTTAACTAGTTATATTTTGAAGCTAATTCTTTACAAACGGAAGTTAACGTATCCGTTACTTCATCTGTAAGTTTACCCGCTTTAAGACTATCTAAAACATTTCTATGTTTTGCATTTAGGAATTCCAAGAAATCCCTTTCAAACTCTTTTACTTTTTCAACCGGAACGTCCCTTAGCAAGTTTTTGGAACCGGCATAGATAATCGCTACTTGATTTTCTACGGTAAAGGGATCGTTCTGCGCCTGTTTTAAAATCTCAACGTTTCTTCGTCCTTTTTCAATCACGTTCAAAGTAGCGGCATCCAAATCGGAACCAAACTTGGCAAATGCTTCCAATTCACGGAACTGTGCCTGATCCAGTTTTAGCGTACCCGCAACTTTCTTCATGGACTTTATCTGAGCTGAACCTCCAACACGGGATACAGAAATACCCACGTTGATCGCCGGACGAACCCCCTGGTTGAACAAATCCTGCTCCAAGAATATCTGACCGTCCGTAATGGATATTACGTTGGTAGGGATATAGGCCGATACATCACCCGCCTGTGTTTCGATAATAGGTAGTGCCGTTAAAGAACCTCCACCTTTTACTTCGGACTTTAAAGATTCCGGCAGGTCGTTCATATTCTTTGCAATATCATCATCGGCAATTACCTTAGCGGCACGTTCCAATAATCTTGAGTGCAGATAGAAGACATCACCTGGGTATGCCTCTCGCCCCGGTGGCCTTCTCAACAACAGGGATACCTCACGATAGGCAACAGCCTGCTTGGACAGGTCATCATAGATAATCAATGCCGGGCGACCTGTATCACGGAAATACTCCCCGATAGAAGCTCCGGCAAAAGGAGCATATACTTGCATTGGTGCGGGATCGGAAGCATTTGCGGCAACAATGGTCGTATAGGCCAATGCGCCTTTATCTTCCAATGTTTTGGCAATGGCGGCAACAGTCGATGCTTTTTGCCCAACGGCCACATAGATACAATAAACCGGTTTACCGGCATCATAAAATTCCTTTTGATTCAAAATGGTATCGATACAAACCGTCGTCTTTCCTGTTTGACGGTCACCGATCACCAACTCACGCTGACCTCTACCTACAGGAATCATGGCATCGATCGCTTTGATACCTGTCTGCAACGGTTCGTTTACCGGCTGACGGAAAATTACCCCTGGTGCCTTACGCTCCAACGGCATTTCAAATGTTTTTCCGGCGATAGGGCCTTTACCATCTATGGGTTGTCCCAATGTATTTACAACACGGCCAACAATTCCTTCACCAACCTTGATAGATGCAATCGTCTGTGTACGTTTTACGGTAGCGCCCTCTTTAATTTCTTTAGATGGTCCCAATAATACAACCCCTACGTTATCTTCTTCCAGGTTCAATACAATACCTTGCATCCCACCTTCAAACTCTACCAATTCCCCATATTGGGCATTGGCCAGACCATATACACGGGCAATACCATCACCTACTTGCAATACGGTTCCTACCTCATCTAAAGAAGCGGTTGCATCAAATCCTGATAATTGTTCCTTCAAAATTGCTGATACCTCAGCGGCTTTTACTCCTGCCATTTTTAATTAGATATAAGATACGGGACATACGACGCCGTGCGCCCACTGTCCGATATTATGTTTATAGACTGTTTGTAAATTCTCTTTTTAAATTGCTCAATTTATTGGCGATGCTCGCATCGTATTGCAAATCGCCCACACGTAAAACAAAACCTCCGATAATACTTTCGTCGATCTTATTCTCTATGGTCACTTCATTCCCGGTAATAGCGGTAACTTGTTTCAACACCTTTTTCTCCAAGGCACCGTTCATAGGAACGGCCGTGGTTACATAGGCCACATCTTTCCCCTTTAATTGCTCATTGAGGATGATATATTTTAACGCCACTTCATTTAAAATGGAAATCCTTTTGTTGTCCACCAATAAATTGGTCAACCCTTCTGAAATGGCATGGCCACCTTTGAAGATTCGATTTAAAACTTCCTTTTTAGCCGTACTGGAAATAACGGGGCTGGACAACATATCCTTAAGGTCTTTGCTCTCGGAAATTGTGCTTACGATGGCACGCATATCCTCTTCTACCTTATCGGTCGCCTTTTTATCTACCGCCAAATCCAAAATAGCCTTGGCATATCGTACCGCTACCCTAGAATCACTCATATTCTTTACCTTATTAAGTTATCCGTTACTTGGTTATTGTGTTTCTGTTTCTTTAATTCCATCTAATCCCCAAGTAATCCGGTAACTTTTTATTTAGCTTAATTTGATATCGCCCAACATATCATCTACCAACTTCAATTGCCTGTCCTTATCGGATAATTGTTCTTTGATGACTTTTTCGGCGATGGCTACCGATAGGTCGGCCACTTGATTTTTAATATCGGCAACGGCAGCCTTTTTCTCACTTTCGATAGTGGCCTGTGCCTGCTTGATCATTTTATCGGCTTCCACCTTGGCTTGTTCTTTTGCGTCCGATACAATGTTCTCCTTCATCTCCCTAGCTTCCTTCAACATTCCGTCCCTTTCCGCTCTGGCCTCCTTTAAAATACGTTCGTTGTCCGCCTGAAGGTTCTGCATTTCTTTCTTTGCCTCTTCCGCGGCGGCCAAAGCTCCTTTAATAGATTCCTCTCTCTCACTAACGGCTCCAAGAATAGGTTTCCATGCAAATTTTTTAAGGATGATCAATAAGAACAGAAAAGTAATTACTGTCCAAAAAACTAATCCAAAACCAGGGGTTACAAATTGAGTACTGTCCATTTCTAATAATTTTTTAAAACATCATTAAATTAAGGCGCAACCAACCGTTACGCCTTAATCTTTTTACTTTAAGAATGATACAACCACCGCAAATAACGCTACCGCCTCAACAAAGGCAGCCAAAATTAAAGCAGAGGATTGAATCTTTCCATGCATTTCTGGCTGACGTGCCATTGCTTCCATGGCTCTACCACCAATGTTACCAATACCAACGCCTGCTCCAATTGCCGCCAAACCGGCTCCGATCGCTGCGATTGCGCCATAATCCGCTGCGGCAGCAACTTCCTGTACTAATGCTAGACTCATAGTTCTAAAATATTTAAATTAATTAATGATGTTCTTCTTCTGTTGCCATCCCAAAATAAAGGGCGGACAATACGGTAAATATATAAGCCTGAATAGCGGTAACGATAATCTCGATAATTCCTATGAACAAAGAGAAAGCTACGGATACCGGTGCGATCCAAACAGATTTGAATATAAATATGAGGGACATTAAGGCCAATACGATAATGTGTCCGGCGGTAATGTTGGCAAACAAACGAATCATTAAGGAAATCGGTTTAACGAACATCCCTATCACTTCTATAGGTGCCAAAAATATTTTCATGGGAACGGGAACGCCTGGCATCCAAAAAATATGTTTCCAGTAGTTTTTATTTCCGCTAAATGTAGTAATGATGAACGTAAAAACAGCCAACGTAAACGTAAAGGCGATATTTCCACTTAAGTTTGCCCCATTAAAAATTGGAATCAATCCAAAAATATTGTTTAACCATATAAAGAAAAAGATGGTCAACAAATAAGGCATATATCTTTTGTACTTATGCTCGCCGATCATAGGAATACCTATCTCGTCCCGTACAAAAACCACTAAAGGCTCAACAAAACCAGCTATTCCAGTAGGTACATTATCGGCAGATTTTTTATATCTCTTAGCTGCTGCCGTAAAAATGAGCAATAACACTATTACGGATATCCACATCATAAAGACGTTTCTTGTTATGGATATATCCGTAGGTTTTTTAGCATTTGTCGGGTGGCCCTCACTATCAAACTCAACTACTCTGGCATTATCATTTAATTGATATATTTTTTCATGAAGCTTTACAAATTTCCCTCCATTGCTTTCAACTATAACACTACCGGAGTCATCATGGTGAAATGCGCTGGACATGAAGGTGGTCAACCCATTATCCGTCCATAGGATTATCGGTAAGGGAACAGAAATCGGCTTGTCGTTCCAATCGATAACATGAAATTCATGGGCATCCAGGACATGATGGATAATCATTGATTGGGGGTCAAATTCCTCGCCTTCTTTTTCAGAATCAGTGGCAAAAGTGAAACTTGAAGCAAAAAGTGTTAGTGCAAGTAAAAAAAGTAATGACTTTGAGTTGTAAAACTTCATTCCGAATCAATTAAAAATACGCCTCTTAAAATTCGGTGCAAATGTAAGTACAATTACCGAATTGACAAACAATATTTCAATTGACTTCCAGACCTTTATTTTGCCTCTTCCCGAACTTACCGTTCATTTTTCAAGAAGACCGTTAAACAGTAGATTTCAAATGCCAAAAACAAGAAGTAGGGAATAAAAAAATTGATGACATCGGGCTTCTTGTTCTCTATATCGGACAATAACATTGGCAGTAAAAAAAGAATGGCAAGAATCATTTTAACCAATGTACCTAACATGAAACCGTTAAAAACAAATTTATTCCCTCTGGAGAATCTATAATTGATAACGGTAAAGAGTAAGGCGACCGCAATTATATTAAACATATAAATCTGCCATAGTGGAAAATGCAGTAGGGTGTCAGCAAAAAAACTATAATATAAATAAAAGTGAACACCTCCCAATATGAGGGTCGTCAACGATAATTTTACAAAAAAGGAAATCTGCCTTTTATCAAACTTTGTGTCCATCTCAGGTTACTTTGAGGCCGCATTAATACTTCTGATTACAAATATCACCGATATTATCACGGCCGTAAACGCCAAAATTATGGTAAATAAATTGTTTTCATTGGGAAAGTGTTCATCTAATTTTATACCAATAAAGGTACCTGCCACTATTATGGCGATCATCTGAAATACTATTCCCGAAAATCTTGCGTAAGAATTAAAAGGCTTCTCTTTACGAGGCTTTTGCTGGTTCATTCTTATTATTGGCGTTTCCGCTCAAAGAAGGTTTAAGGCCAGAACCGGAAGAAGCATTGGAACCTATACCGCCTTTGCCTTTCATGGTACAAGCGGCATTAAAGGTAGCACCGGGCTCAACGGCCAATTTTGTAACCGCTACGGTACCCTCTATTACTGCCGAGGATTTAAGGGACAATAGGTCCGACACCATAAGCTCACCATTAAAACTACCTTCTATATCCGCATTAACGCATTCTACTTTTCCGTGGATATAGCCACCTTTTCCTATAACGACTTTTCCGGAAGTCTTTACGTTACCGTCCAGTTTTCCGTCGATCCTAAAATCGGCCTCGGAAACAATATCTCCTTTGATCTTTGTATTTTTCTCAATTCTGTTGGGCTGCCCTCCTATTTCGTTCATAGTTCTAGGTTTTTGTTTGTCTGAAAACATTAATCATGGTTTTGGGGTTAAAAGTGTATCTCTATACTCCTGTAGGTTTTTGTGCACCTGCACAATCTTATAATTGTCCGATAAAATTACAAAATTCTCATCAGCGATCCTGTAATCTTTATTGTTTTTTAACAGCTCTACATAACCCAGTGCAAATTCCCTGGACCCAAAGCCGTGGACCACTACAAATTGGTCTTCTACATTATATACATCCTTGGAAACGATGTTCCTATATCTTAAATCCTTGACGGATTTTTCCAAAAGCCCCTTTAACTTAATCGCTCTTGCATTATTGCTTCTTTTGAACGGAAAAACGACCTTCCAATTGGCGGTTCTCTTGGAATCTATTTCTTGTGAAAAATTTTTGGGTTCCAATTTTGGCAGTTGTTCGGCTATCATTTCTTCCGCCTTTTTACCCTCTGGGTTATTGGGATACGTCAAAGCCACGTAATTCAATGCTTCCTTAAAAGCATCAAACCCCTGTAATCTTCCAATGGCATTGGCCTTCAGCATTTCAAACTTGGGTACGATAGGGTCTCCGGTATATCGATTGATATTGGTCTCTGCCCCTGTAATGACCTGCAAGAACTCCTGGTTCCTGAATTTTTTAAAGAGATCTGCATAACGCTTATCCGGACCGTCCGAATCATCGGCCAATACGGCTTGCGGATTCAATAATATTTCGGCATAACGGGAATCGCCATGATTGGCGACAATATCGGTTTTCATAGTATTGGCCAGTGCGCTTCCTTCTGCTTCGTAAATCTTGTATAAATTATATTTTGAAGGAAGTATCAACCGTTCCTCAGGGTTCGATGCCAATACGTTCTCCAATTTATCCGCCGCAAGGAGGTTTTCCTTGAATTTCTCTTTGTATATCAACCCCAATTGATAATTGGCAAAATTTCGTTCCGTTCTTAAGCTATCCATGACCACAATATCGGTAGGTATCCTGTCCATATAAAAATCCAGCGAGAACCGTTCCGTATCCGTTGGGTCCAATCTGGTTTCCGTTTTACCTGCCAAAGGCTCGCCCGTGATCTCGGAAGGAGCGGAAATGGATTTATTGGACCACCGCCAATCATCGGAAAGTGCCCTATTGCCCCATTTGTTCTTAAAATCATTCTGGCCATAGCCCAAGCTGGTAATATTATAAAAATAGAACTTGCCCTTGTTTTCCTTTCCGCCCTTACTTTTTATAAAAGAAGCGAACCCTTCCGTAATACGGTCCTTTTCTTTTTTTTGTGCCGCTTCTTGCGCTTCTTTTAATTTTGCAATGTACTCCTCAAAATAGGCGATCTGATCGTCTTTGGGCATTTCATAGAGCGTAATCACACTATCCGCACATTGAACGATGTCCTCGTATTTGATGACATCTTCCAAATTGTCCAATTTCTTTTTGATCGATCGGTATTTCCTCGTGTTTTCATTCAAATTCACCAAAACACTGTCATAATAGGCTCCTGCATTTTTGTAACTGTTCTGGTCAAAATTGTATTCTGCCAGATTTTCGTAGTTCAGTGCATTCAATTTTGGTTCATTTTGGGTTGCACGAAGCGACCGGTTAAAATACACCAACGCCAAACTGTCCGACCCCTGTCCCAAATGAAATTCCGCCACTTGACGATAGATTTTATCCAAAAAAGGCCTATTTTCCCTATGCTCTTCCAAACCCGTCAAATATTCGTAGATATGTTCCTTATTTTCCGGAGTGATCTTGGTATTCTTTATTTTTTGGATTTCGGCATTGATCATATAGACCCGAGGTGATTTCCTGTTCAGGTCGATTACCTTGTCAAAAGCATAATTGGCACTGTCCTTAAAGCCCAGTTGATTATACAATTGTCCGATAATGTAGTAGTATCTTCCCTTTTCCGAATTCTTTTTAGTATAATACGATGCTATTTTGAGGTTCTGGATGGCGGTATCGGGAACGTTCAGGTTAATGTAGGCCTGGGCCAGCATGGCCCTGGCATCTGCATGTTCTTGATTTTTTAACGTCTCGAATTTCATGAGACGTTTCAAATTCTTGATGGCAAGCTCTTCGTTCTGAAGCCTTATGTTCACCTTTTCCCGCCAAATGGTGGCTTCGTTCAATTTATCGCTCGTCACATATTTATTGAGTATGTAATTGAAGGATTCCAATGCCGGAATGTAACGTTCATCAAAATAACGGGCCTTGCCCAATAACAGGAAAGCCTCGTCCGTTTGTGGATTACGCTCCTCGTCCTTAATATCCATACTGTGTTTCTGTATGGCTTTGGTAGCCTTTTCTTCGGCAATGATAAAATTGGGGTTGTTGTTCTCGGAGTCCAGTTCAATTTCTCCGGAAACCTCCAAACGTTCTATGGGGAGTATTTCCCAATAGTCGTCCTGATAAGTATCATTGAGTGTTGCACGGCCTTCTTCAAAAGCGATATTGCCATTGTACAGCACATTGTACTTTGTATTTAACGCATGCCAATTACGATTGATGAATGCGTCTTTTTTTGTAGAACAGGCGTTAAAGAGTACCGTTCCCAAAAGTCCAGCGAAAATAAGTTTATATCCGAGTTGCAAAATAGATGATCTACGTATGTATGTTTAACTTAAAAACATCCATATTATTATGCGGTTCATCGACAAATGACCATTTTATTTCCCCTTGGTTCAACATGATCTGAAAAGTAATACGATCTAATGACAGACCCATTGGTCTAAAAGGCATTTTTTTTGGACAATAATTACCGGTATTTTAACGGTTGGACGAAGTTTTTTTGGTCAAAATCGAAATGTATTCACCATGAACTCCGTATACGGCATCATAAAACCGACTTGGAAGTCAGGTTTTGAGTTTTTTAGGTCTTTATCTTGTTTTTAACTACCAAGCGGTAGGGCTGTCCAAAATATTCACCATACTCCTATTGTATTTGCCCTTATAGGCCACTGGGGATAGCCCGGCATATTTCTTGAACACGTTCCGAAATGCCTTTTGATCCGAATAGCCTACACCGAACATAACTTCCGTCACATTATGTTGCGTAGATTCCAAACGTTTCTTGGCCGCCTCTACTTTTACCCGTTGAATATACTCCAAGGGCGTATTCTGTGTGGCTTTTTTAAAGCGTCTTACAAAGTTTCGCCTGCTAATAGCGTACATTTCCGCCAGGGCATCCACTGAAATCTTTTCCGAGACATTCCCTTCTATATAGAGCTGTGCCTGACGGATAGCTTCGTCCTCATGGTCTTTTTGGCCTTGAAAAATAGCGAACTGGTGCTGATTGTCCCGATCCATTTCGATCTCAAAAAACTTGGAAATATAAATGGCCGTTTCCCGTCCACAATATTTGTCCACCAAATGCAACATCAGGTTCAAAAAGGAATAGGCTCCACCACTGGTATAGATTCCGTCCTCATCCGTAACCACTTTATTGGAAATCAGGTCCACTTGAGGATACCGTTTTCTGAACATATCCATCCCTGCCCAATGGGTGGTGCACTGCCTGCCATCTACCAAACCTGTTTCCGCCAGAACAAAGGCCCCCAGGCACAGGCTGGCCACCTCGGCATTATGAACCTCTTTTTGTCTCCTTATCCAATGTACAAATTCATAATTTTCCTTTATGTCCTCCGATAATTTTTCCGGTCTTCCGGCAGGGATAACGATCAAATCCGTTTTTTTAACATCATGGACCGTACAGTTACAATGAACACTAAAAGCACCTTCATACAAGGTTGTTTCCTTCGACAATCCTACCAAATGGATATCAAAAAAAGGAGTTTGGGACCTTCCTGTATTGGTCATAAACATATTTGCTGCCTTAAAAATCTTATACGGCCCTACAATACTACTTAAAATAGCGTTCCCTTTGGGAACTAATATGCTGACGTGTTTCATCGGTATCTAATTTGATGGATGTACCATCCTCAAAGTTACTTGATTTTCTTGGCACAATCAACCCTTAAAAGTGTCTTATTTGCCCTTTATGGAGCCTGTTCAACTTTTGTAGTTTTGGGTATGGCCGCGAAAAGAGCAACAGCTTTTGAACAATTTGACAACATCAGAAAATATATGTGTTCCAAAGAAATAGCCATAACCGAAGGCAAAATGATGAGCTCCCCGGCCATACATTATAAAAACAGGGTTTTTGCGTTCTTTTCACGAAAAAACAAAATGGTCTTTAAATTAGGTAAGGAATATACCGGGATCGGCCTTGGTGTTCAATTGGAAGAATTCAGTCCCTTTAAGACAAAGAAAACCTTATCAGGATGGTACGAAGTGGGTTTTGACGAGTGCCAAAAATGGGAAATGTTGGCCTTAAAGGCATTGGAATACATAAAATCATGAACTGTGGGCATAAAAGGGGATAAGATTACACAAGGTTCGGTTTTGGCAGCGGCGCAGCTGGTAAAGGCATTAGATTCCGTAGGGGCCATTTCGTCCAAAAAGATGTTCGGGGGACATGGCATCTTTCATAAAGGGAAAATGTTCGGGATTGTAAATTCCAAAGGAACGGCCTATTTTAAAGTAAATGACACCAACCGAAAGGAGTATGAAGAAAACGGTGCGCAAAAACATGGCAAAATGCCTTATTTCTCGATTCCGGAGAGTATTTTGAACAATCCTGTCCTATTATTGGAATGGGCCAAAAAAGCCTTGAAAACCATAAAATACGATACGCCATGATCCATGTTTTTGTTTCTTATAAAGTACGGTCAAGATCTATTGAGGCCACAAAAACCATTATTGGCCAATTCATTGCCTCTATCACGAAGAATGAACCCCAAACCTTGTTGTACAAATCATTTCAGGAAGCGGACGACCCGACTAAATTTGTCCATATCATGACTTTTACAGATGTTACGGCAGAGCATCTGCACAAGAAATCCAGTTATTGTCATGAATTTACGGACGCACTGTATCCTTTGTGCGAGATAATGCCCAAACCTGTCTATCAAATTGAAGTTGACTAAAATGCCTATAAATACCCATATAGAGGTGATTCTTTTTCTAAAAGGGAAAAGCCCCATGTTCCATAAAGAGACATTGATCCAGGACAAGACCGGATCGTTGAAAGATGATGAACCAAACTCCAAGATAACCAATAGCGTAAAAATATATAATGACACCGGCATACAGTACATTTTTTAAAGAACTCGCCAAGAACAATAACAAGGCATGGTTCCATACCCATAAAAAACGCTATGAAAGTGAGGTAAAAGCCCCATTTGTTGAACTTCTTGAACAGCTATTATCCGTACTTATAAGCTGGGACGACAGAATTCTTCCCGACCCTAAAAAGGCATTATTCCGAATCAATAGGGACCTACGGTTCTCTAAGGATAAATCACCCTACAATACTCTTATGAAAGCCGGTTTTTCCCCCAATGGCAAAAAATCTATTTATCCGGGTTATTATCTGGGCATTGATACCGAAAATATTCATGTAGGCGGTGGCCTGTTTATGATACGACCTCCCGAGCTGAGAAAAGTAAGGGCATATATTGCAGAAAACCCTCAAGAACTATTGGGGATAACGACCAATATTGATTTTACGTCCAATTTCGGGAAGTTAAAAGGCGAAAAGGCTAAACGACTGGATAAAGATCTGATTGCCGTAGCGGCAAAAACCGATTGTATTTTTAATAAACAATTTTATGCCATGGCCGAATTTCCTTTGGAACCTTTTTATAATTCCAGTAAATTGTATAATGAAATTTTGGATCATTTTAAGGCGGTAAAACCGCTGAACACTTATTTGAACAGTGTTTTTGAATAACACCTAAATATAATAATCATTAAAAACGAACAATTATGACAACACAGGAAGTTGCCGACAAATTAGTCGGTTATTGCAGACAAGGGCAATTTGAAAATGCCATTCAGGATCTATACGGTCAAAACATTGTAAGTCTTGAACCGAAGGGGTCTCCGGCCGAAAAAACGGTAGGGATGGAAAATGTCCTCAAAAAAACGGCCCAATTCAATGAAATGGTAGAAGAGTTTCACGGCATGGAGATTTCAGACCCCATTGTAGCCGATAAATTCTTCTCTTGTACCATGAAAATGGATGTCACCTTTAAAGGCGCTCCAAGAAATACCATGGAGGAAATCTGTCTTTATAAGGTAGAGGGCGGAAAAATTGTGCAGGAAGAATTTTTCTTTACCCCTGCACCACAGGCGTAACCATACATCAGTTAACTCGAACCACAGGTCTGTCCTGTTTTTGAAACAGGACAGACCTATTTCTTAACCGGCAAAAAAGGTCTCCAATTCCTGAAGTGTTTCCGTGGAAGTCCGGATATCTTTTACGATTTCACCCTTATTTAGCACAACGATACGTTCGCAGACTTCCGTAACATGGATCAGGTCATGACTGGAAATCAAAATAGTTACTTGGTTATTGGATGTCAGTTCCTTAATAATAGCCTTTAACCTAATTTGCGTAGTGGGATCCAAATTGGCAAAGGGTTCGTCTAAAATTACCACTTGTGGGTCACCGATAAAGGAAGCTACGATACCCGCTTTTTTCTGATTCCCCTTGGAGAGGTCCCTTAAATATTTTTTCTGCCCCAGTATCTCCCCATGGAAAAAATCCTCAAAATGACCCAACAAAGTATCTACATCTGCTTTATTGGCCCCTCTTAAGTCCCCAATAAAATAAAAGTACTCTTCCGGGGTCAGGTATCCTATTAAAAAGGTCTCATCTATAAAGGAAGAGGTGAAGGGCTTCCATGTCTCGCTTGCATTAACCTGGACTTCATTATTGATAATATGGCCGGAAGTAGGCTGAATCAAATCCAACAACAAACTAAAAAAGGTCGTTTTTCCCGCACCATTATTTCCAACAAGGCCAAAGCTTTGGCCTTTGGGTATTTCCAAACGGTCTATATTCAATACGGTTTGTCCACCGTATTTTTTGGTCAAATTCTGTGTCGTTATCATAGTTTAAAATTCAAATATCAATTTCAGGTTCATTGGATTCCCATCGGGCAAAAATCAACTGTTCTTTTCCCTAAAGCCGGCGATCATACCATATTTTTTACTGCGATATTGCTCAGTAATCCCATTTAAAAGATAGTTCTTCAGCGCAAATCCAATAATTCCCATAATAGAAAGTACCAGGACCGCAGCTTCCATGGAAAATAGGTAATACACAGTGGTGAAAATCAATATTGGCGCCCCCAAAACGGGTAACATGATCAAAAATTGGGTGGCACTGATACCTTGCATATTTCCAAACGGACTCTTATCCAGTTCTATACGCTTTTTGTTGAAGGAGCCAAAAAATAGAATGACCGGTATATTTATGCCCAGGTTGTACAAGGCGCATCCAAAGTTAATGGCCAGGGCGTGCCAGCCGAAATAGACATAGGGTATGGTCAATAGAAACATGGCCACCACACTTACCGAAATCAGGGTCGCCTTTGACTCCAAATATTTCCGTAGGGGAATATTCTGTGTCATTATCATGCTGTAATAACTACTGTCCCAGGCCGGAATAAACTGCCCAAAATTGGTCAGGAAAATTCCGGTCATAAAAACCCCTAAAAATGCAAATATGGGCATCATTGTACCGTAAATTTCCTGGGTATAGAATATCAATCCGTAAAAAATCATGAGCAAGGATATGAATACTTGTGATTTTGTTCTTTTATTACGCCAGATCATTTTCAAGTCCAACTGTAAAAAAGGCCCCATTTCCCCAAATTTTTTGGTCCAGTCGAGATTGGATGCCCTGGCTTCTGCGGTTTTGGCCTTTAAGCTGGCATCCAAATAAATCCTGCCCCTTAAAAAGCGGTAGTTGCCATAATACATTAAAAGAGCCAGGCCAATAGGGATAAGAACCGTAACCGGATACGCATAGAGCGCATGGAAAACCGGCCTAAATAATTCCATGGCCGAGAAAACCCCAAAATACTCCAAGCCATAAAACACTGCAATTATGACTACAATGATAAGTAATATCTTATCATTTTTATTCATTAAAAGGTTGATGTAGTTCAGGCAGAACACCATCGCCAAAATAGCCACGACCCATAGGACTACATTCAAAAAAGGATAACCGTTTAACAACAGGATCACGGCAAACGGCACAAAAAGGAACAAGGATAGGAAATTATAGATAGAAGCTCCCGAACGTCCTAAAATGTAATGGGCAATACTGCCTTTTTTTATCGGGGCCACCAAAAAAGGCTTGATGTCCATCACTGGAAGTTTTTGCATAAAATACCGTAAAAAGAGTTCTATAAGGACCCAATACACAAAATACCCGCTCAAGGCCCAGATGGGGTTCTCATGCGGAAAAAATTTCTTTAAAAAAAAGTACATTCCTATTCCCGCCCCGATCAAAGAAACCAGGATATAGATTCCGAAAAATAACATCAAGATCTTAAGGGCCAACCCTTTTCCAAAGTTGGAAGACCTAAAAAACGATTTCCATTGAAGCGAAATAAATTTAATGAACATAAGGGTCGGTTTCTAATTTCAGATAATTGGTAACGGATAAAGAAGGTTTGTTACAAAACTTAATTCATTTTGTATTCTGGATAGGTTTCTGCCAATAACTCTTCTGCTTTGGCGGGAATAATTTTTAACGTTACATAACCAAAAAGCAAAAGACATACAATTAATGAAGCACAGCTCAAAAGCATATAAAAATCCGTCATATCGATTATATCCCAAAAATACTTGTTGGAAAAAACCATAGGAAATACATTAACGATCTGCACAATGTTTCCCAGCCGATATATTTGGTCCTCCAACATCCATTTTCTTTCTTCTTTAACTTGCTTTGGCCCTTTATTTTTTCCAGAAATAAAAATATAACATATGAGTGTCCCTGTTATTAGAAAAAGGCTTCCGATAAAAACCCAATAACGATAAGGTATGGGAATGGCCCAAAAAATAACGGTTAGTATAAAAATACTTGTCAAAGTCAATACTACCTTGGGCAACCTGAAATATTCTTTATAAAAACGTAATACTACTTTATAATAACGAACGGCCATAGCACTCCTTCGTTCTTGAATAATATCGTTAAAACCCGTTATTCCAAATTTCCTGAACTCTTTATGCATTGCCTCAGTAAAACTTATCCCCGGGTCCTCCTGCCATTGCGCTTCAATGCCATTGGCCAAATGATCCACTAATTCTGTTTGCAAATCATAATGTTCAACGTAGTGGGCCCGGGTAAATTTGTAGAGTTGTTCTATATGGTCCTGAGTCAATTTCATGCTAATTGGTATTTTTTAACATAATACTTCTTACGCTCAAAAAAAGCCAGTATAAAAGCAAGGCAGCACACTCCAAAAGCAGCAACAAATACACTGATTAAAGGGGGGTATATTTTCTTGTACAATGCATTGGCAGACCAAAATTGAAATAAGAACTGTGCCACATAGCTCATGAGAAAAAGGCCCCAACCCAATGCTTCCAAATAGGAAAATCTATACTTTTTGGGTGGAACCATAGAGAAGTAATAAATACCCATGGCCAATAAAAGACACCCCCATACAAAACTCACATAAGGAAAGGTTATGCCAAACCAATTATTGAAATTGTGCGTCAGTATCCACAAAATCAAAAACAGGCCCAAGCTCCATGGTCTTTTTAGGTAGGGCCATAACATAGAAAGGCTTTGGCGTTGTTTCTTTTTCCTTAACTTTTCATATCCGGACAACAAGCCTCTTTTATGCTGTATCATATAATCCTTGAAGGCATTATAAAACGTTTTTCCGTTCTCCAACATATCCGCTTCCACGGCAGTGGCTACATGATCCACCATTTCCATCCGTACATCAATATACAGGGCATCCGAATTTTTTAAATAGGTATCTACAGATTGGATATCTTCTTTGGTCAACTTGCCTTGTTCCATTTTAAATAGAATTGTTGGTATTTTTTAGTGTACTTATGGGTCAATACAATAATTGCCATATCTAGTCGCAAACAAACCATAGTCATGAAAAAATATATCCAAATTGAAACAAGATTAAACCCAAAGGCTTCAGGAATATATTCGACCAATTGAAACAAGGTAAGGCCAAAAAGTGGTAGTGTACTCAATACATCTATATTTAAACTTCTCTTCTTTTTGGACCAAAACCAAAGGGTATACCCCATTGGCATTAGACCTGATAATATAATTGGTAAAAAAATGGCCAATTTTACCGTTTGTTCAGTAGCTCCATTTTGAATAATAAAATACAAAGAAGCCATTACCGCAAAATAAACTACTATAAAAAGTGGATGCTTTATTAAGTTCATTATTTCTTGCCAAAGCTTTTTCCGAAAACCCCTGTTCAGTTCCCTTTGCTTATCCATGATCAGTTTTTTGTATCCTGAACTGTCTGCATAAATGGATTCCGTGAAAATCCATTGGGTTTGGTCCTTGCTCAATTTTTTGGATCGTAACTTATTCCCAAAGGCCACATGCACTTCTTCAAGAGCTCGGTCAAACGTTTGTCCATGGTGCATGCGGTTTTCCACTTCGGTCGCCACATGATCCAATAACTCTATGCGCACATCCCAATATTTTACTTTGTTCTTAATCAGGTAATCTTCAAGAAAATCGATTTGTTTTTTGGTTAATTCAACACTCATTGTATGCTCCATTTAGGGTTGACCAATTGCTGCATGTTCCGTATAAATTCTTCCAGTTCGGCCAACCGGTTAACGGTTTCTTTTTCACCCTGTTCCGTTAATTTGTAATATTTGCGTAAGCGGTTGTCCACTTTGGCCACCTCAACATCCAATAAGCTTTCCGCCTCCAACTTATGTAAAGCGGGATATAGGGCTCCTTCGGTAATTTTTAACTCTCCTTTCGTCAGTGCTTTTACTTTTTGCGTAATTTCATAACCGTACATTCTTCCCTCTTCGTCCAAAAGTTTTAGGATAATCGTATTTAAACTTCCTTTATACAGTTTTGAATTTGGCATTCCTTGATTTTATTTTAATCTCGATTCAGTATAAACCTATAATGAAATCCATTGTAAATATATGCATAATCTTCTTATGCATAAGATTTTTAGGTATGTGTTTTTTAAATTTTCCATTTTTTATCGCTTGGGCAATCCGTAATTTTGCAGTCCATTAACGAAAAAGAAATTATGGCCGATTTTCATGCGCTTACCGTAAAGCACGTAAAAAAATTAACTCCCGGTTCTGTGGCGGTAACACTGGAGATTCCCAAAGCATTGATACAGACTTTTACTTTTGTATCCGGGCAGTATATTACCATCAAGAAAGCAATTAAAGGCAAAGAACTCAGAAGGGCGTATTCCATCGGTTCTTCCCCTAAAAAGGGCGATATTACCATAGGTGTTAAGAAAGTGGACCGTGGAGGCTTCTCGGACTATGCCAATACCAAACTCAAGGTGGGAGACGTTTTAGAAGTTATGCCACCGGAAGGTCGTTTTGTCTTTGGTCCTTCCGAAACGCCAAAAAATATAGCTGCTTTTGCAGCGGGTAGTGGTATTACACCCATTATGAGTATTGCAAGAACGGTACTGGAGAGCCATTCCAAAAATAAAATGGTTTTGGTCTATGGGAACAAATCCTATGAAGAGACCATGTTTTATACGGATTTGGTAAAATTGGAACTGGAATATCCCAATCGGTTTTTTGTGTATTTTACCAACAGCCAAACCCGAGAGGACAAGGCACTTTTTGGGCGTATAGATACCTCTACCGTGAACTATGCCTTGAAGAACAAGCATAAGGACGACGCTTTTGATGGGTATTACCTTTGTGGGCCGGAACAAATGATCCATTTGGTTACGGACGCCCTGATCGAGAATGACATCGCCAAGGGTAAAATTCATTTTGAACTCTTTACCACTACTGAAATCAAGGATGAAATGCCCGTTTCGGAGGAGGGTCAAACCGCATTGACCGTGGTCGTGGACGATGAGGAATTTCAGCTCTCCATGAACAAGAGTACTTTGGTATTGGATGCCGTACTCAAGGAAAATATCGATGCTCCCTACTCCTGCCAAGGCGGGGTCTGTAGCAGTTGTATTGCCCGTGTTACGGAAGGAAAGGCGGAAATGGTAAAAAACCAGATCCTGACCGATGGGGAAATCGAAGAAGGGTTGATCTTAACCTGTCAGGCGCATCCTACCACACCCATCTTAAAGGTGGATTATGATGACGTTTAAGAATATCGAATACTTAAGGTGTTCCTAAATTTCAGAGGTTGTTCCGAACACTATTGAAATCAAAATATATTTTGATTGAAGGTTTATAGCGAAGCTAATAAAGGAGGAAGTTCTTTTGAATCGGATTTCTCGTCGCTCTTTAAATCACTATGTCGAAATGACGTTTTGGCTATGGTATGTTGTCGTTAACTTGCTATATTTTTCCATTAGTCATGTCTTTTATCATCTTTAACTCAGTCAGTAAAACGCTTACCTACAATATATTACGTCCATTTTAGGCAATTGTTTTATTAATCAAAATTATTGATTTGTAATGCTAATTTCTTCAGCCAAGATTTCCAAATTCTAGATGACCAAAAAAACGCTTGTATTAACACAATAATTCCAAAAAGTAAAATCCATTTTTTTTCACTATTAAAATTGATTGTACTACTAAAAAATAATAATAAACAACTAACATAGAATATAGATATTCCTAAAGATATTTTTGAAACATTTTTGATTTTATTAAAATAATTCTTTATCGAATTTTTCAAACTATCTCCTTGAATCGGCTTTTGAATTGTCTGAAAACTTAACACTCCATTTAAAATATATGCAATAGCACCTAATATTAGAAGAACATTAGCATAAATCGGTTTTTCAACGCCATCAAATCCACTGTAATATAACATCAAAAAAAGACTTATTGACAATGTTTCTATTATGAGTTTGATTTTAATTTTTTTTAAGACAGGGTGATTTTTTATAGCTGTCATTTTTTCTAATTCCAGCTCATTTTTGGGAGAATAATTTATTTTATTCCAGCTTGTTTTTAAATTTTGTAAATCCATGTTATTTATTTTTTAATTTATTTTTTATTCTGTTTAATTTTACGCCAACATTACTTTCAGAGATTCCAATTATAGATGCAATCTCTTTATACGTATATTCCTCAAGGTGTAATGTGATAATAGATTTTTCAATACTATTCAATTTTTGAAGAAGTTTAAATATCCCTTCTTCATTTTCCAGATAGGTGTTCTCTGAAGTAGGATGAAATTTTTCTGGAATATTATCATAGTTAGTAACAGAAATTTTCTTTTTTCTAAATCTTACAATTGCGGTATTAAATGCAATTCTATACATCCATGTGCCTATTCTTGATTTCCCTTTGAATTTGGGATATGATTTCCATAATTGATAAACAATTTCTTGAAACAAATCTTCTTGGTCTTCAAGATTGTTCCTATATAACTTACAAACTTTAAAAATTATTTTTTGATGTTCGTCAATAGATTTTATAAACTTTTCTCTCATCAATATTCATAGCGATTTAATTACACTAACACTCTATTAGTTGTTTTCTTGGCAAGAAAAATTACACTTTTTTAAACTATTCTAGAAGTTAATATTTTGAAGGTGATTTCTGGGTGTCTAAATTGTTGCCAATAAAAGAACTGACAGTAATCCGTACCAATAAATTTCTGGAAGCACCATGGTGAACTTCAAGGAATTATTTGGAATAAAAATGCCGTATGGAAAACTCCACACGGCATAAAATCAATTCGGTAATTCTTTCTTTAGGAATCCATTCCGAAGGCATAATAGTATTTGTCGGTACTACCTTCATAAACACCTTCTAACAAAACACCTCCTTTTTTATCCTCGAGGATTTTTGCCAGATCATCAACCTCCTTTATACGCTTGCCATCCATATGGGTTATGATAAAGCCTTCACGCATTTGGGTCTCTTTTCTAATCTTGCCGGGGTACAGCTTACTTACCCTTACTCCGCCATCCAAATCCAGTTTTCTGGCCACATCCTTATCCAGGGTCTCAAGATCCGCCCCAAGCAGGTTTAAAACTTCTTTTTTCTCCTTGCTGACTATTTCCATATTCCCCTTGGCATTCTTTAGAACTACCTTGATTTCCCTTTTCTTTCCACTTCTATCTATCAATAAGGTTACTTCATCTCCCGGTCTTTTTCTGGCAATCATTTCCTGTAATCTCGGCGAGGTACCGGTTTCCATTCCATCTACTTTAAGGATAATATCCCCGGATTCCACACCTGCTTTGTCCGCCGCACTATCTTCCCCTACTTGTTCCACCCAAACACCTTTGGTAAAATCAACATTCTTCTCTTTTGCCAATGCCCCGTTCATCGTTCTGATGGTCACACCCAACAGCCCACGTTGTACGGCGCCATATTTTAGAAGGTCTTCTGTTACCTTGGTTACAATATTACTGGGCACGGCAAAACCATATCCCGTATAACTGCCTGTACTGGTAGCAATTGCCGTATTGATCCCAATTAGATTTCCATCAAGGTTCACCAAGGCACCACCACTATTTCCTGGATTTATAGCGGCATCGGTCTGGATAAAACTTTCTACGGCCAACTTTTCCCTATTGATATTGATGCTTCTCCCTTTGGCACTCACGATACCGGCAGTAACCGTAGAATTTAACCCCAACGGGTTCCCAACGGCCAAAACCCATTCTCCCACTTCTACCTCATCGGAATTTACCAGGGCCATCGTCTTTAAATCGTCGGCTTTTATCTGTATCAACGCCAAATCCGTAGTTGGGTCCGTGCCGATTACCGTGGCCTTATATGACTCATTATTATAAAGGGTAACCTCAACCTCATCGGCATTGTCAATAACATGATTGTTGGTTATTATGTATCCTTTTTCATTGATGATAACCCCTGAACCCGTACCAATTCTGGGGCGTTGCTGCATTCGTCCTTGTGGAGCTTGGCCTTTGAACATATCACCAAAAAATTCCCGGAACGGATCGGGCAATTCTTTTCCACCGGCATTGGACCGTGAACTTGTCTGTGTGGATTTAATGTGCACCACGGCATCTAAGACCTTATCTGTAGTTTCCGTAAAATCCAACGGCTTTATATTACCATCATTATCCGCAGTGTACAATACCTTTTTCCCTGGTACAGCCTCTATTTGGGTAATCATAGTCGGCTCTTCCGAACCCGTTTTGTTGACCCCTATTACCGCTAAACTCACCCCTAATGCGATAAGTGCGGACAATACATAGGTTTTCCAATTGTTTCTGTTTGATCTATCTTCTTGCATAGGATTAAAGTTTTTATTTGAAATTTTATGCAATATTGACAAATCTTATGCCATTTTAAAGCCTTGCATAGCTAAAGTTTTTTTAAAATTCCTTGATTTTTTAAGTCTTTTTTTAGAACTCCTCTTGACATTTTCTGCTCCCTAAAAAATGGTGCTCTATTAAATTTTAATCTTTGTGTAAGTTGTCTAATCTTTGGACGACTGAGCCTTTACTGTACTTTTATCGTAAGTTTGCAGTAGCAAAAGAAAGGGGTTTTGATTTCTTCCAAAAAAACAGCAGTTCTCGTATTTGCCAATTCTTCCAAAGAAGAGGTACGCCATAAAACTATTCCGAAAGGGGAACGGCTTTTTGACATACTCACGCAAGAAACCCTTAAAAAAGTATCCCGAACAGGATTGCCCTATTTTCATATTTCAGAGGTCGAGCAGCAGGGTTCGTCCTTTGGAGAACGGTTTATACATGCCATAAACCGTGTTTTTGAGCAAGGTTATGATAATGTTATAGCCATTGGTAATGATACGCCTACACTTAAAACAAGTCACTTATTAGAGGCCCAAAGGCAATTGCAACTCGGAAAGACCGTTTTTGGACCCTCCAGAGACGGTGGATTTTATTTAATGGGGCTGAACAGGGGCGATTTTAATCCTAAAACCTTTACCCGACTCCCCTGGAAACGTTTTAGTTTGTTCGATAGAATATCCGACGTTCTTAAAAATACCGATTGTTCTATTTTTAGACTGCCCGTACTTCGAGATATTGACACTACCGCCGACATCATTTTCTTCTCGGGTTTTACACGTACTATTTCCGGACAATTATTACGCATTTTTGCACATATATTACATAACAAAGACCAGAAAGTTTTATACCTTAAAAATTGGTTTTCATCCATTTCGCTTAAGTTATATTTCAATAAAGGTTCGCCCATGGCGTTTTCTTCCTAATCTTTACTGAATCGATTGTTGTTACATTCGTTTTTCATCCATTCAATATTTTATAAAGTGCTTTTTTGATGGCCATGATCTTATTCAGGACAACATAGCATTTATAGCGGAAATCAAATTATTGTTAAATATCCATTACAAAATATAAAATCTATTTACATCAGCTTTTTTAGCATATGCAACAATAAAACCAATTGGTGTTTTACAAGTAGAAGAAGATTTATTCAAACTTAGAGAAAATCAAACACAGAAAAAATGGCAGACTCCTATTATGACCCCAAAGACCTTAGAAAATTTGGTAAAATCACCGAATGGAGCGAAGAATTGGGCAAAAAATTCTTTGACTATTACGGTACCGTTTTTGAGGAAGGCGCACTGAGCGCCCGGGAAAAATCCCTAATCGCCCTAGCCGTTGCACACGTAGTCAAATGCCCTTACTGTATAGACGCCTATACCAAAGACGGCCTGCAACGTGGCATTACTAAAGAAGAAATGATGGAAGCGGTACATACCGGGGCCGCTATCGAAAGCGGAGCCACTCTGGTACATGCCGTGCAGATGATGAACAAACATGATAAATTATCGATGTAATCGACGGAACACAGGAACTTGCTAGGCTTTCCAAAACCTGACAGGCTCGTGTTCAAAAACAAAAAGATGGCTACAAAATCATTAAAAGCAAAAGGGAACGAGCTTGCGGGAAGCAATAAGCAACTAGAAGTCCTGAACGGAGGCATATTTGCCGATGGGGAACTCCCTTATTTCAAGGATAAAATAAATGAAATCGGACATTTTCCACTTCGACCGAAGAAATTGGAAATCCTCCAGATCAATGTTGGGTATATGTGCAATCAAGTATGCGAGCATTGCCATGTGGATGCAGGCCCGGACCGAAAGGAAATCATGACCCGTGAAACCATGCAACAATGCCTGGAAGTCATTAAGAATACAGGGGCGCACACCTTGGATCTGACCGGAGGAGCACCGGAGATGAACCCGGATTTTAGATGGTTCGTGGAAGAAGCGGCAAAAGCGGGTATCAAAGATTTTATAGTACGTTCCAACCTGACGATTATCCGGGCGAACAAAAAATACCATGATCTGCCGGATTTCTTTAAAAAGCACAATGTACACGTAATTTCGTCCATGCCCCACTATACCCGTGGCAAGACGGACAAACAACGGGGCGATGGGGTTTTTGACAAATCCATAAAAGCATTGCAGGAACTCAACGCCCGGGGCTATGGCATGCCGGGCAGTAATCTGCGCCTGGACCTGGTGTACAACCCATCAGGGGCCTTTTTGCCCGGCGACCAAATGGCCATGGAAAAAGATTTTAAGAAAGCTTTGGACGAGGATTTTGGCATTCAGTTCCATAACCTTTTCGCAATAACCAATTTGCCCATTGCACGGTTTTTGGATTATCTGATCGCTTCAGAAAATTATGAGGATTATATGTACGCCCTTGTAGAGGCTTATAATCCCGCTGCCGTAGCCAATGTCATGTGTACAAATACCATATCCATTAGCTGGGACGGTTGGTTGTACGATTGTGATTTTAACCAAATGCTGGACCTAAAGGTAGCCAGTAAGATAAAACACATTAAAGATTATAACGAGGACATCTTAAACGATAGAGACATTATCATATCACAACACTGTTATGGTTGTACTGCCGGTGCCGGAAGCAGTTGTCAGGGAACGGTAGCATAATACTAAAATTAAACATTAAAAAAGATTATGAGTTATTTAGAAGCAACAAACGATTTATACAAACAGGCTGCATTGACCCCAGATGTTGGTCTATGCTGTACCACCAATCCCATTTGGGAACTTCCCGGGCTTAAAATTCCAAAAATCATGCAGGAAATGAACTATGGTTGTGGAAGTACCGTACACCCAAGGGATCTTTCCAACAATCCCAAAATGTTGTATGTTGGTGTTGGCGGTGGAATGGAACTGCTACAGTTTTCTTATTTCAACCGTCAAAAAGGTGGCGTTGTAGGTGTGGATGTCGTTGATGAGATGTTAGAGGCCAGTAGAAAAAATTTCAAAATAGCCGAAGCGGAAAACGATTGGTTTAAATCCGAATTCGTGGACTTAAAAAAGGGGGATGCTTTAAATTTACCTGTAGCGGACAATAGCATAGATGTTGCCGCCCAAAACTGTCTGTTCAACATATTTAAAGAAGAAGATTTAAAACGGGCCATTGAAGAAATGTACCGGGTCTTAAAACCCCACGGAAGATTGGTTATGAGCGACCCTACCTGCGAACAGGAAATGAACACGACCCTAAGAAACGACGACCGCTTGCGGGCGCTTTGCCTAAGTGGAAGCTTACCCATAGCACAATATGTAAAGGCATTGACCGATGTTGGTTTCGGAACTATTGAAATTAGGGCAAGAAAACCCTATCGTATCCTAGATCCCAAAAATTATCCCACTGATGAATTGATCTATATCGAGTCCATAGAAGTCGCTGCCATAAAAGATCCTATGCCGGAGGACGGCCCCTGTGTTTTTACCGGTAAGGCCGCCATCTATTATGGGGATGAGGATTACTTTGATGATAAAAAAGGCCATGTACTGTTAAAGAACCAACCCTTGGCGGTTTGTGATAAGACTGCGGATGCCATAGCCGCTTTAGGAAAGGAAGATGTTTTTATTAGTGGATCTACCTTTCATTACGATGGTGGAGGGTGTTGTTGAGGATTATTATTTTTCAAGCTCTCCATCCTAAAATAAACGGTATGGTATGAAATATAAAATTATTAAACCTCTGGAGAGTTTATAATGCTCCGGAGGTTTTTTTGGTTCTATACAAGTGTAATTTTGGCTAAATATTTCAACTTGCTTTATTGATTCACAACCAAAACTATCACGATATATATATGCTAGATAGTTTTTCTTAAAACTGTGTATGGTGTTTTATGGGAAACTGTGCCGGAATATCTTCTTTTGACTCTCCTAGGTTTTGTCTTAGGTCAATTTCAATACCTCTGGCAATAGTAGAGATCGGCACATCGTTTGCCGTACCTTCAAAAGGGTTTTCCCCTGTTCTTCCGATCCGTTCCATGGTATGGAATATCCATGCGACGATTACATAGAACGGAATGGTAAACCAAACAAAAATAGACCCTATTAATGGATAATTATCGAAAATCGTATTTCCGATCCCGGCAAATTGAGGTACCAATGCCAACGGAAGCAACAGTACAAAGACCCACATAAAAAAATGGTTCAATGTGGCAAACTGCCTGGGGTAAGGGAAATTCTTAATACGTTCGCTCTTGCCCTGCAACGTAAACAGCTCTTGTAGAACACCTTCCAATTCCAAAAAGGAAAACTCCCAGATAACGCCTTGTTCCTTTAATTTTCTCAAATGGTGGGACTGTTGGTACAATAATGCGGTCTGTTTATTATTTTTATTCAGGACTTCATCCAAATCGTTTGTAGAAATATAGGGTTTTATATCTTCTTCCAGGGTATGTTCCCGCTCGGGCGGGTGCATATCCCACTCCTTATTGGTCCTGTGGTTTATGGTAGTCTCCCAGGGTTTGGGCAAACGCATGGCATGCCGCAAGGCCGTCATCCATGCGATATGACGATAGGTAAGTACCTTGATCTCATTTTTTAGTTCTTCGTTCGATAAGGGTTTTTTTGCATATTCATTGGTCACCATATCCTGAACGTACATTCCCAATGTTCTGGACGTATTTACGATACCGCCCCAAATTTTTCGGGCCTCCCAGATCCTACCGTAAGCCGAATTATTTTGAAACCCGATAACAAAGGCCACAGCAGTGCCTATCAATGCCAAAGGAGTCCAGGGAATCCTTAACCATTCCAAATCCAAAAAATAATAGGCTGCGACCCATAAGCTTATGATCACTACAAACAAAAGCGTCTCAAATCTGGTCCACATGGCCATTTCAAAGGCCGTATATGTTTTTTTAATATGCATGTTTTAGTGTTTGAAGTTGATTTTGCCTTTGAAATATATGAATTTAAGCTAATTTTTGAGAGGAACAAATTCGAAAATTGCCCCGTCCTTCTTTTTTGGGCTGTAGTTTGACCAAACAATTGGGCCGTTAAACCGACCGGGTAGTCTGTTCGTATTTTGAAAAACTGTGCTGCTTATCGATATTTTTAACGTTGAACGATTTTTTTGGTAGCTATGACCGGATCTATTGAATAGAAATACGTGATAACGGGTTCTTTGTACTGACCGAAGGGTCGGATTAACCCAAATCTTGAAATTATGGACAAAACCTTAAAGCGCATGGCTACCATGCAACGTATGCAAACCACTGGATTACAACTTTTTTACACCAAAGGGTATTACAATACCAGTATTGATGACATCTTAAAAGAGCTATCCCTATCCAAAGGAGCTTTTTATTATCATTTTGATTCCAAAGAAGACTTCTTCATTCAGATAATACAAAATAATCTGGCTGGTAAAATGTATAGCTTGCTTATTGAACCTATTGAAGGTCATGAGAATCCTTTGGACCTCATTACCAAGTGTTTTGAAAACGCATTGGAAACCGCCGTTCACAATGAGTTTGATTTTGGCTGTGTTTTGGGCAATTTCCTATCGGAATTTAATGGAAGGAACGAGACCATTATGAGACATCTTAATGATATTGTTTCCATATGGGAAGTAAATCTGGTATCTACCCTGCAAAAAGGAAAGTTTAATGGGTATTTGAATCGCCATACGGATTGTGAAGCTGTTGCCAATTATCTAATGAGCTCTTATTTTGGTATTCGTACCCTAATGGTAAGTGCAGCTCCCAGTGCCAGAAAATATAGATTTATGGGTCAGTTGAGGCAGTATTTCAGGTCTATCGAAACCAAACCCGTTGCGGCATAAAAACTATTCCCTAACGGGAATCCAAAACCGATTTAATTTTTTGAATCACGTGTTCTGGCCCAATGGTCTCCATGGCATTTTCGTATCCTTTTGGAAATGCATTGCCATAGACCGAGGTGGGTATTAAAGGAAATTGGTCCCTATCCGCTAAAAGAGCGTTACGGTCACTTTGCCCAAAAGGGTAAAAGCCCGCAAAGGGATGGGTCACTCCCCATAAGGTAATGGTTGGAATACCGAACATGGCCGATAAATGGGCATTTCCACTGTCCATGGCGACCATTGCATCCAAATTGGAAATCAATGCAAGTTGTTCGTCTAGGTCAATACGGCCAGCTATATTCATGCAGTTGGAAAATTGATTTTCCCATTTTTCCAATTGTCTTTGTTCGGAAGGCCCTCCTCCAAAAAGGAGTACTTGACAGTTTTTTAAATTATTCAACCTATCCAGTACTTCTTCCATCAAAGGCAAAGGATACATTTTTCCTGAAAATGCAGCAAAAGGTGCTATACCGATCCATTTTTTCTGTTCAGATAATGGTAACTCCGGTTTTTTAAAATTAATTTCCTGCCTCGGCAGCACATTTTCGGGCTTCAGATCAATTTTAAACCCCAATTTTCCAAACACATCGGCATATCGTTCATGTGTGGTCCTTAACTGCTTGAAATGCTTATTCTTTTTGGCCGTAAGTGCTTTTTTTTCTGCTCTCCCTTTATCTATTTGAACAAATGGGGTACCGCTGAGTTTAAAGAGTCCTTTTAAAACATTACTTCGCATCACATTGTGAAGGTCCGCCACGGTATCGATCTCCAATCTCCTTAATTCCCTATACAGTTTCCATAAGCCCTGAATGCCTTTGTGTTTTCCTTTAACGTCCGCTGCAAAAACAGTGACATTGGGAAGCTGTGAAAATATCGGTTTGAAAAAGCTTTTGGTAAGTACCGTAACCTTAAGCTCGGGATAAGCGGCCATAAGTGCCAAAAGCACATGAATGGCCATGGCCACATCTCCCATAGCGGACAACCGAATGACCAAAATATGAAATCCTTCCACTCGTGAATGGGAAATCTCTTTTTGGTATTTGTCGTTGTCTTTCACAAGCTAAAGTCTATAACCAGCAATGATCTATGCACTAAAAGATGGAGTATTGAGCGTTTTACATTCCTTTTGGTGGTTGGGAAAGCTGGCGCAAAACAGGGTTTAGTTCATCATCATTGTACATTTTCATCTGCTTATAGACCTTCATGTATTTTTTACCACACTCAATGTCCGTCAACAACTGATCGATCGCAGCGGAAAGGTCTTCTTTTTGTTCTAAAAGTACATTAAGTTTGGCTCGACATTTTTCTATGTGTTCCGCAGATGCATCGGCACGTTCCACTTCTTCCCTCATATGATAGATTTTAAGGGCCAATATGGAAAGTCGGTCAATGGCCCAGGCCGGACTTTCGGTATTTATGGTCGCATCCCCATTAACTTCTACCAATTGGTATTTTTTAAGAAAATAGCTATCGATATATTCGACTAAATCCGTTCTATCCTGATTGCTGGCATCTATTTTACGCTTTAGGTCCAAGGCGGCGACCGGATTTATTTCCGGATCCCTAATAATATCCTCATAATGCCATTGTACGGTATCTATCCAATTTTTTCGATATAATAAGTGAGAAACCTCGTCCTTTGGAAAAGGGTTGATGAAATCTTGATGAACATTGTCCTTAATATGATAAGCATCAATACTCTGTTCAAAAATCGTATAGGCTAATTTGCTGAACATTTTCCTTTTTTTTTTACAAAGATACCCCTAATTATAAAACTACAAGTTTGTAAAAAAACATTAAAAGCGGAAGGAAAATGCCCATAATCAATACGATTTCCAAAATATTTGGTTTTTTGATGGATTCCATATAATTGGTAATGAAAATAACCGAAGGGAAAAAAGTAATAATAATGGCCTGATTGTTTTCCGTTGCCACCAAAAGATTAACAATAAGGCCTATAATAAAGGATAGGGCAATAAGCCTTATAGTAACTATTTTTCCCATACCGGACTTTCCCAATTTTAAAAATGCAAAGAAGGCCAAGATTACGTTGGCCATTACATAAATCGTTAGTTTAAGGCTAGACCACCATTTAGCGGGATAAATGACATTAAAATCTATATTGAAATTATAATGGTCACCAATAAACGCCGTTTTATTCATCAGAATTAATATACTGTAGAGTATAAAAAACCAGCAAAAGGTCGCCGGCACCACTGTTAACCAATTCCTTATGTTCTTGGGTTCATAAATATAGATAGCTGCAAATACTAAAATGACGTAAAGGACTGCCCATTCGTAGAACAGACTGGAAATCAATATCCAAAAAGTAGCGTCAAAAATCTTTGATTTGATATTTTTCAATGATTTTAGACTCAATAGACGCCTTGATGCCAAGAGCAGAAAAAAGGTGCTCAGTATGGCATTGTTGTCTCCCAGGGTTTCCGGAAACACCACGATCAACATGGTAAAAAATAGAATAGGGAATGAATTGGGACCGGTAAGCTTGTTTCGTTTTACGATAAAATCCACTACAAAAATACTGAACAGCAATATACCCAACACCAAAGTTCTTAGAAGGATATTTTCTGTAGAAAAACCCTGATCTAAGAGATAAAATTGAACGCACCAATAGAAAAGGAATAGAAAACCTAATAAAATAATGAAGTTGACCGGTTTAGTTTTTCCAAAAATGCTTGAAATCATCTATGATTTTTATACTTTTGTTGCGTAAATATAGGAATAAGATGAAGTCATTTTTTGAAGGTATCGAGGATTTATTTGTAAATGGATTGTTTGCTCCATTTGATTTTTTCCGGTTTATGGAAAACTGGTGGGCGGCCAACGTTATTAACTGGTTGTTTATGATTGTTGGTACGGCGGCTTTTGTGTATTGGATGCTCCAATTACGGATTTTTGATCAGAACAACGAAGAGGACAAGTCCATTTCCTCTCATTCTTATTTATAAACCTTCCCTTTGACCTCCTTCAAAAAGAAGGGATAATCAAGGGTTATTCTTGGATATGATAGGTTTTGTTACAGATCGAAACCTAAATCTTTTCTATAATTCATTCCTTCAAAGGAAAGTTTATCTACATTTTTATAGGATTGTTTTAAGGCCTCTTTAAAATCCTCCCCATAAGAGGTTACGGCCATTACCCTGCCCCCATTGGTCACCACCTTTCCGTTTTCTAATTTGGTTCCTGCATGGAAAACTATGGAATCTTCTATGCTATCGATTCCCAAGATTTCCTTTCCTTTTTCATAGCTACCGGGATAACCTCCTGAAACCGTCATTACCGTTGTAGCGGTACGTTCATCTATCTGTAAATCGATTTTATCAAGTGCCTGACCTGCCACTGCTTCAAATACTTCAACAAGATCGTTCTGAATTCGTGGAATTACGACTTCCGTTTCCGGATCTCCCATGCGCACATTGTACTCTATAACTTTAGGGTCATTGCCTACTTTGATCAAACCGATGAATATAAAGCCTTTGTATGGCAGATTATCCTTTTTAAGCCCTTCTACGGTAGGTTTTACCACCCTCTCCTCTATCTTGCCCATAAAATCCTTATCCGCGAAAGGAACGGGTGATATGGCCCCCATACCGCCCGTATTAAGTCCGGTATCTCCTTCTCCAATGCGTTTATAGTCTTTTGCCGTAGGCAAGGTCTTATAATTTTCGCCATCGGTCAGTACAAAAACACTGAGTTCTATACCATCCAGAAATTCCTCAATGACCACGGTAGCACTGGCAGAACCGAATTTTTCATCCAAAAGCATGGATCTGAGTTCGGCTTTGGCTTCATTTAAATCGTTCAAGATGACCACGCCTTTTCCCGCAGCCAATCCGTCCGCTTTTAGAACATAAGGTGCCTGGAGGTTTTCAAGGAATTCATACCCGGCTTCCACATTGTCTTTTGTAAAGCTTTCATATTGCGCCGTAGGAATCTGATGCCGCATCATAAATTCCTTGGCAAATTCTTTACTGCCTTCCAAAGTCGCGGCCGCTTTTTGAGGACCGATTACGGGAATATGCTTTAACTGGTCTTCTTCTAAAAAGTAGTCATGTACCCCGTTGACCAAAGGGTCTTCCGGGCCCACTACCACCATATCGATTCCTTCTTGTATAACGAAATCCTTAATGGCCGGAAAATCGTTTACACCAATCGGTACATTATTGGCCATTGCACTTGTACCTGCATTGCCAGGGGCTACATAGAGTTTATTGAGTTTTGGACTGTGGTTCAGTTTCCATGCCAGGGCATGTTCACGACCGCCGGAACCAAGGATAAGGATTTTCATTCGTAAAGATTTTCGGCAAAAATACACCTAACCACCAAATAATAGTTTATTTGGTGAAAAAATTGCGGTGCTCTTTCTTTTGCAGTTCCTCGGGGGACAAGGATTTAAAATAATCATATACGATTTTTAATCCTTCGGAGCGATTCACTTGCGGTTCCCATCCCAATATTTCTTTTGCTTTTGTAATATCCGGTTGTCTTTGCAACGGATCATCTTTGGGAAGTGGTTTGTATATGATCTTTTGGTCCGTTTCCGTTAACGCAATTATTTCTTCCGCAAACTCTTTGATCGTGGTCTCATGCGGGTTTCCAATATTGACCGGTTCTGGATAATTACTGAATAACAATCGGTATATTCCTTCCACCTGATCGTCTATATAACAGAACGATCGTGTTTGGGAGCCATCACCGAACACCGTCAAATCCTCCCCACGTAACGCCTGCCCCATAAAAGCCGGCACTACCCGGCCATCGTTTAAGCGCATACGGGAACCATAGGTGTTAAAAATGCGAACGATCCTGGTTTCGAGACCATGGTACCGATGATATGCCATGGTAATGGATTCCATAAAACGTTTGGCCTCATCGTACACTCCCCTCGGCCCTACGGGACTCACATTGCCGTAATATTCCTCATTCTGTGGATGTACCAAGGGGTCCCCATACACCTCGGAAGTAGAGGCTACCAATATCCTTGCGTTCTTCTCTTTAGCGAGCCCAAGTAAATTCAAAGTCCCCAAAGAGCCTACTTTTAAGGTTTCGATCGGGATTTTCAAATAATCTATAGGGCTGGCGGGCGATGCAAAATGCAGGATGTAGTCCAATTTTCCTTCTAAATGTACAAAGGTAGAGACATCATGATGGTGAAACTCAAAGTGTTCCAGGGGAAACAAATGTGCAATATTCTTTAGGTCGCCCGTAATGAGATTATCCATGCCAATGACATGATGCCCTTCTGCAATAAATCGATCACAAAGGTGTGAGCCAAGAAATCCGGCAGCACCGGTTATTAGGGTTTTTTTCATTCTACATCTACACCTTTTTGTCCTTCATTCTTCTTCTTCGGCTTAGACTTAAGTTTTTCCACCTTCCTTTTTAAAATGATTTTTTGTTTTAATGCGGTAAAATTATAGTTATACTTAAAAAAAACATATCCTAACAAGACAACAACCGAGACCAACATTATTACCATCCCTAGATTCTTTGCCGTACTTCCCAAAACAATAAAAAGAACTACAAAAACCAAATTAAAACACCCTATGATAAAACTAGCTTGTTTATGAGAAAGGCCCCAATAATCAATCAGTACATGATGCGTGTGATTACGATCAGGTGAAAATGGGCCGCGTTTATTCGCTATCCGTATTGCAAATACCCTGGCCGTATCAAACAAAGGAACTATAAGGATGCTAATAGCAATTATTGGTGCATTTTCCAACAAAAATGGCAATTCGGTATAATCATTAGGTTTTAAAGCCAAAAATTTAAGAGTTAATATACTAATTATAAATCCTATTATCAACGATCCCGTATCTCCCATAAATATTTTTCTTTCCGACGATATATTGAATCCAAAAAAAGCCATAAGACATGCATTCATTGTTATACTAATCAATGCGAAAAAGTGTTCTCCTGTCAAATAAAAAATTGTAGTATAAATTATCATAATTACTATTCCAACAACCGAAGCCAAACCGTCAATCCCATCAATTAAATTATAAGAGTTAATTATAGTAATCATAATGAATGCTCCTATAATTAAATATAAGTAGTAAGGTATTTCATTTATGTTTAGAAAACCGTTTAAGGAGTAAATAACAAAACTATCATTTACCAAAATAAAAGCGACGGCAAAAACTTGTGCCAACAATTTTGACCCTGGGGAAATTACAACTAAATCATCTTTTAAGCCTACAATAAAAAGTATCGTTAGTCCAGGTATTATATAGATTGTTTCATCAAAAATATCTCTGCCATGAATAAAAAATAGAGCGAAAATTAGTGCATAATAAAAAGAAATGCCTCCTAGAGTAGGTGTTTTAGATATGTGGGAACTTCTTTGATTAGGCTTGTCCATTAAACGTTTATGCTCAACTACACTTATTATCTTAGGTATAGTGAGATAAGTCAGAAGGAACATTCCTATAAAAAGCGATATTGCTGTTTCCAGAAAAAACAAAATGCTAAATTAATTATTAAAAGTAGTCAAACTTAGAAGAGTACAATTCAAAATATGTGAAAAATATTCTAGTGCCAAATAACAATTGTTCTTAGAATAAATTATCATAAGCATTGCTAATAAACTTCCATGTATATTTTTGAACTGCTTCCTTTCTCATCTGTTTAGCAATATCGTTTAATCTTCCTATAGTCAATACCTCATCATCCAATATCTTTTCAAGGTCTTGACCTGTCCTAAAATACAGGGCTTGTCCACTAGTTGTATATCGGTTGTAGTCTACATCGAAAGCAACAATTGGAAGACCTAGATACATTGCCTCTACTAATGAAGGGTTAGTGCCTCCCGCACTATGGCCGTGTACATAAAACTTGCAATTACTCCTCAATTCATTCAATTTTTTCTGATCATAAATAGGGTGTAGCAGGTGTAGGTGGTCGAATGCAGCGAACTTCTCAAGCAAACCCACCCCATAGGCACTATTGTTCCAGTTTCCGACTAATAGCAGATTCATCTCGCTTTTGCTGAACGCCTCGAGAATAATGTGGATGTTGTTTTCCGGTTCGATGCGACACACCTTAAAAGCAAATTCGTCGGGGATATTAAATTCCTGCCTAGTCCTATCAGTGAGCGTTTCTCGAAAAATATGGTCGCCCCCGTAGGCAATCAGGTTACTAGGCCTTTTATACTCTTCCAAAACGTAGTCCTCGATGCCTTTGTTATCCACCACCACCGTATGACTAGAGCGAACGGCAATCCGCTCCTGCCATTTCAAATACCTTTTGGCATAGCCGCTCCATTTCGCACGTTTCCATTCTAAGCCGTCAATGTTAGTGATAATCTTTTTTGTGGTCAACTGCCTGACAATAGGAATCATGAACGCCCCGCTTACCCCCAAAACCAGAATGACATCTGCAAAAAAGGCCGCGTGCATCATGGACAACATATCATAAAGAATACTGGATTTACCGTTGGCTTTAATCGGCAAATACTTTAATCTAGCCCCCAAATATATCTTTTTCCGATTTGAAGGGTAGCTCGGTGCACTACAATAGACAGTAAAAGCATATTTTTTGCCAAGCTGTTCTACCAAGTTTTCTGCTAAGGTCTCAAATCCACCATATTTTGCAGGTATTCCAACGGTTCCTATAATCGTTACTTTTTTCAATATCGGACGTATTCAGATGATTTCAAGACCTTATTTTCTTTTCCAAGATTTCGATGGGGATTGATTTCCGTCACTGAAAGACACCTCCTTCGACTGCTTAAACCATGAAGGCATTGGCTTTCATTTATGCCTATTTTGTATAATAAAATTAAATTTATGGTGTTATTTTAATTCTTTAATTTCGTTTTCAAACTTTTATGAGTGCTGTTGGACAAACTTAAGAAAATAGTATTGTTTATTCTAGTGATTACGATTCCACTAGCACGAATTTTTAACCTTAACTCGTATGCCATAGCATTATTTACGATACTCTTCTTATTTTCACCACGAAAAAAGTTCATTCCTCCTCTGAAACCCATAACCTTTCTTTTTTGCGCCTATTTCATCGTACTCAGCCTGAACGTTCTAGTGGTCGCACAACCCCACGCAGCATCAATCTTGCTAAAATACATCCCCTTGGTGCTGATTCCCATTTCACTATTGTTTGTGAACTATCAAAAAGAGGTTCTCGAGGTTTTTGTTTATTCCATTGTCTTTTCCTCCTTAACCTGCATTGTTCATGCTACCATCAAAAGCAAGGGATATATTTTCTATTATCATAATCCAACGGAACTTCTCGATATACAAATAAACTATTTGGGTATTTTCATATGCTTTGCACTTGCCATACTTTATCATGAAATATTGGCGGCAAATGTAGCCAAATTAAAGCACTACCTTTTTATACCCATTCTCTTTTTTTCCTTGGCTGTTCTCTTCAACAGAACAGCGATTATAGCATCCTTGATTATTACCCTATTTTTTGTAGTTTCCCTTTTCAAAAGATATCGAAATACAAAATTTTTAATCGGATTTATCATATTCTTCGCCTCAACCACCACATGGATCTTAAGCAGGCCAATAATACAAAGTAAATTTGAGGAATTGGTCCATTTGGATTATAAGAGCGTAAGCAATTATAACAATGGTGTCAGCAGCAGACTACTTTCTTGGGAATGCAGCTGGGACTACATCACGAATGGCGGTTTTTTTGGTCATGGCACCAACAATACCAAAGCACTGTTAAAGGTCTGCTACGAGCAAAAAATCGGTGCCGATACCATTCAAGTTTCCAAGGGATACAACGCCCACAACCAATTTCTGCAGACCGCTTTGGGTCATGGGTATTTGGGCCTTATGGTCCTTTTGGCCATTTATGGCCATATTCTGTTCGTCTGTATTAGGCAAAGGGACTTTCTACTCTTGCTCTACTTTGTCATCATCCTCATTTTTGGAATGACGGAATCCTTTATGGTCAGGCAATGGGGTATTGCATTCTTTACATTTTTTACTCCTTTCCTGTTAAGTCGGTGGGACCCTCAAAAAAAACAGGCTAGTTTGTAGCCTTCCAAGGTTTTTTTTGCGGTTTCCTCCCAAATGTATTCGTCAAGGATTTTTTGCCTTAGCCCTTGGTTAAAAGGCCTGTTGTAGGCTTCTTCAATTGCCTTTCGAATAGAGTCGATATCATCGGGCTCACAGTAATAGGCATAGTCCTCAAAATAGTCGCGAGTATCCCCTTTTTCGGTAATTACGATATTGGTGCCCATGGCACCGGCTTCCAAGGAGGAAAGACCGGGAGTTTCCATCCAACTTATCAGGGCGTGTACCCTGGCCAGTTTATAATACACCGGGAGTTTGTTATGGGGTATGGCACCTATAAAATGTACATTGGGGCCTGCGGCTGTATGTACGGCATTGATGAATCCAGGGTCATTTTTGGTCTCATTGCCAATGAGCACCAAGGGGTATTTGTCTCCAACCGCCCTTATAAGGTTCAAGGTAGACTTTCGCCCCTCGATCCTGGCCACGGAAAGTACGCAATTTTCATATTTCAAAAGTTCTTCCCCCAATGTTGCCTTGTCGATATCGTCCGGATTGAACAACTTTGTATCGACGGCGTTTGGCACGACCATATGCCTGTAGTCGTGCAGTTTATATTCTTTTGCCACCCGTTGCATTTCCGAAAAAGAGTTCGGCAAAAACACATCGACGTTCTCGGTGACTTTTTTTGCCAATCGATAATAGCCCCTGAAAAGCATATAGTAAACTCCCTTGTTCATTCGACCATCTTTGAGGTGCCTCAAAAACGTCTTGATATAGTTAATAGTATAGGGAGACAGTATATTGGCCACTTTCTGCGCAAAACCCCCACGGGCCTTCCTTTCAAATTCGGTATAGAGTCCATAAATAGTTGATAGGGCTACCTTTTTGTTGTACTTTTTGGCATGTTTGATCTGCATATACAGCTCTTGGGGATCCATTAAATTGAAGAGGTGCACCAAGTCATAGCCCGTTAAATCAGGTTCGAGTTCAATGCTGATATCAACTTCGAGCCCCAGTTTTTCGAGGTACTGTTTTGTTTTTTCAATTTGTGTAGTGTCCCCGCCCGGGGCACTGTAAAGGTTGCTTCTTGATTGAAATAGAACTTTCATGTAATGTCGTTTGTATGTTTATAATGCTTCTGCAAAACGGTCCGTTGTCTTTCCCTGGTCGCACGATGAACACAAATATGGTCCAAGCGAAACCATTATTTCGACCATTTTCCTTATCTTAAATTCTCAATTTGGCAATAATAATAAATGCTCCACAAAGAATAAGTTGTGGAACAAGAAAGAAAAGTCCGGGAGCCACAATACCCCCTACCGCCAAGCGTGAAAAATTAAGACTGAATAGCACGAGTACCACAAACCAACTCAATTTTCCGCTTCTCATAATCACTTCGTAGAAAAATCCTGCTAATGTACCCAAAAATACAGCGTGGAAAACAATCCCGACCCAACCAAAATTCATGTAGGCCTCGCCAGGTGCGGTAATGGTCATGCCCTCTCCTTCAAAATCCATGTTATACTTTGTTTTCAAAATAACGCCGGTAAACCCGTTTTCATGGAGCCCCAAAGCCACTCCGAGGTCACTTAGCACTGTGTACCCATAATAAAACAATCCACTTTTGTCGGTATTGTGGACTATGGCTCCTAAATTACTAACGTTAACCGCCGTTGTCCAGGCCGTAGACCCAATTGCCCTAAAAGAAAATTCACCCGTATGGCGATAATATCCTACCAAGGAGAGAAAGACAATGAAAACAATGCCCAATATAATATAACGCATCGAGATACCCTGCCTGGTCAGGTATTTATTGGAGAAAATCAAATATGCCAAAAAACAGCTTACAATCAAGTATGCGGCAGGGCCCCGAAAACCAATGCCCATCACAAAAAAAACACCTATGACGAGATAGATGACGGAAATTATCTTGATTCCGCCGAGCACGAACTTTTCAATGGCAAAACGATATACCAAGCTTACACTGATGAGGGCATTCGCAATAAGGATGTACTTGCCCAAACCTTTTTTAACCCCTATACGGGCACTTTCCAAGTTATCGAGAAAAATGGGGATCGTGCCCATTTTGAACAGGTACATATAAAGGTACAGGCTTACTCCAGCGATAAAAAACAGGTAAAATGCCCTTTTCCAATACTTGAGATCCATGCGAATATCGACAACAACATCCTTCAACTTCGGAAAAGTTTTTATCAACAGATAGCTAGGTGCGATATGGGCCGCCATGATAAAGATTAGGGGATAGATGACCAACATGATCCGTGTCTTGCTCGTGGTTTCGAAAAAGGGAAAGTAATGCTCCAGAAAAAAAGGGTACACCATCAAAAAGAAAACGAACGCTACTAAAAAGAAAATAGCAGGATGGAGCACATTGAAGATTCTGATCTTTCTCAAAGCATCGAATTATTTTTTAGCCGGTATGGCCACAGGTTTTGAGATCGGTTTGGCTTTTTTGATATCTTCCAACAGGGTACTGCCCATGATGTTTCCAATTTCTCTGTAATGATTGATTATGGTCGCTTTTTCAATCTTTGGCTCCAGTGTCTCGGAAGGGGCGATAAAAGCCAGATCATTAATCACATTTAGTTTTGGAAGGCCCTTTACTTGAGCATACCGCATTTTAATATACATCGCTATCATCCCATAATCGCTCCACAACAACTCATTGTTCAGATAAAATCCAGAATAGTACACATTTTTTATGTTTTTGTCGCGCAAAAGCTTCACAAAATCGTACGACGATACTTCATTCCCCTTATAATACATTTTATCATTCTTCGCAATGGCATAATCTATTCCGTTCACATTCAGGTCATATTCGAAACGTTCCAATTCCTTATGCTTCGATGACCTTTTAAAAATGACGATAAAGTTATTGTCAGGTTTTATGGTTTTTTGGGTTTTAACCGAAATATTGGTCAATGTTTTTTTGGGAAATTCAAAGCTTACCACCGTCTGATTGGACTTTATGAGCCCTACACCATTTTTCTTGAGCAGTTCGATCGAGGCCATCTTCATTTCTTCGGTAAACGAGTGCACCCCATCCTCCAGAAGGAAAATATTCAAATCCTTCTTTCTCTTCGAGAAAGAAAAAATACCGTTCGGTTTGTCCAAAATGCAATAGAAAGTATCAAAACCGGTATAGAACAGGTTCTGGATGTTGTTCTCTATCAAATAGCCGTCCATCATGTCATATAGGTTCTTGTTCTGTGGCAATTGAGATGGGCAATGATAATCTTGACCCCAAGTTCATTGAGCTCCTTAATCAATGGATTGATGTGTTTGATGGTAATGGAATCCAAAAAATTGTTTTGCCACAAATCGATGATGACCAGTGCACTCCGCTCGGGATTGACCTTTATTTTGCTATTTCTATCTACGTACATGCCACAATCCATATCATATTCGGAAAGGGTGTAGTCAATCGTGATTCCATTTTCAAAACTTTTTTTCTGGTAAGGCAGACGGTCTCCTTTCGTGTTACCGCAGCGCACAAAAAACACTAGAACCATAATCAAACAAATCGAAGAGGGGAGATAGTTATCAATCCTTATTTGACCCTTAGCATTTTTTTGCATCTATTACTATTTTCCGGGAGCCTAAAAAACTATCCGATATTTTATTATTCTTGTTCCAAAAGTACTAAAATTTAGTTTTTTAAATCCTGATGCTCTTGGTGAAATTTGGACAAACCAAACTTCAGAGTCGTATTTGAAAGTAAAGAATTCCATAAACATTATACCTTCAGTTGTGCCAGAAAATCCCCAATGTTTTGATTGCTATTCAACAGATTGAACTTGGAAGCATCATAGCTCCCTTCCAAATTCTCCATATTGGCGACAAAATTGATGAGTTCTTTATCAGTACGAGCAATATGGATGTTTAGTTCCTCAAAACTAAAATATAGGCCGCCATTTTCTGTGATGTATTGTTTTTCATCATAAATATATGCTATGATCGGGTTCCCCGTAATCATAAAGTCGAACATGATGGAAGAATAGTCCGTAATCAAGACATCACTGATGCATAACAAATCCTGAGTGTCCTCAGAGGAGACATTAATCACATTGGCAAGGGAGGTAAAGAACGCATCATCGAACACGTTCCTGTCCAACGGGTGGGGTTTGAAAAGTATCATCGATTCTTTCCGTTTCCCAATGGCTCGATCAACTTCAACTAGGGTTTGCCTCATTTTTGTGGTCGCTCCTTCGTTGTTTCTAAAAGTGGGGGTGTACAGGATAGTGGTCCTTTTTTCAACTTCTTCCGAAAATCCCATTTTTTGGAAGATGTCCTTCTTGAAAGCAGCATCATTTACGGCTTGATGAATATGGGCCGTTCTAGGTTGCCCCAAGGCTTTTATCTTGAAAGCAGGCAGTCGCATGGCACTTTCAAAAATGAAAACTGTGTCCGGGGATGCTGCTATAAAGTAGTCCCATTTTTCATAGGGTAATTTTCTTCCCGACTTTTGCAGCCTTTCAATCCATACCCGCTCTCTCAATGAGTCAAAGCCAATTTTTTTAATGGGCGTTCCGTGCCATAGGTTAATAAGAACCGCCCTTTTTGGAATTACCGGAAAAATATCGCTCACATTATGGGACATAAAAAAAAATGACGCCCTTAAAACCGCCCAAAATGTGTTGAAGCTCCATTTGTAGTAACAAGTATAGCCCATGGCCCTTAAGGCTCTAACCTCCTCCTTATTAGAGGTAATCCAGATAGGGTTGTAGTCCGCACTTCCTTGAAAATGTAGGAATAGAAACTTGGGGTTGTCCGAAAACAAATTAAATCCGGATCCAAACAAAATCAGATTCTTTCGGGGTGGCACCAAAAGGCACAATATCCCAAATATCACTTTTTCAAAAAATAGCAACAGCCATCTTTTCATGTCTCTATTGTATTAGTTTTATCAGTGTACTGTTCCGAAATGTCCAAACCATCTCCCTTTATCATCTCAAGAGCAGTCTTTAGCAGCTTCCAAAGTTTTGAGTAAAGGTGAAAATCTTTGCTATATCTTTTCATCGGACCTCAACTTTATGCGCAATTGATTTGCCCCGATCAGACGGATTACAAAAACAATCGCTTGGGTAAACAACAAAAGATAGATAATACGGTAAACCGTTAGATAGTTGAACAATACCGCAAGCAATACCACATGAAGTACCGAAGCGCAAACCACACTGTAATTTGCGTACTTTTCTTTCCCCAAGGCTCCCAAAAAAGGATAGCCTATCATCACGGTAGGTACAAAAATCAACGCCAGAAAGCAGAACATGCGCAAAAGTTCGGCACTTTCGGTAAAATCGAGCCCAAAGACCAACAGTACGATGGAGTCGCTAAAGAAATATACGAACAGGACTACCAAAGTGTTCACGAGAGTCACCGAGATCAATATTTTTTTGAATAGTTTTAAGTTTTTGTTTTTGGCCATGTACGGATAGAGTGCATCGCCCAAAGGAGCATAAACAACAGTCATCGCCATGAATAGTTTTTCCGCGGCCCCAAAAATCCCCGCAAAATAGTTGCCTAGGGCAAGGCCTGCAATAAAGGTATTGCTCGACGTATACATGGCTGCCGCTGACCGAGATAAAAAATATTGCATGCTATTGTTAATCAATCTTTTGATTTCTTGGGTGTTGGGCCTGGTCCATTTAACATTAAAATGGGTAAAGGCAAAGTAAAGGGAAAACACCCCGCCCACGATGAAACCTATGGAATACAACAAAGGAACCTTGAAATAGTCGTTCTCGGTCTTGATGAGGATAAATATCAAAGCGGTAAACAATCCTTTTGCAATCACATTTACACGGGTCATGTATTTCATATTTTCCATGCCCTGAAACAACCAAATCGGGTTAAGGACTTGACCTATCACAATGCCGAAACCAAGAAAATAAGCCGTTTTATGGTTTTGTAGCTCCTCTATCGCAAAAACACAGAGCACCAGCACTCCTAGGGCCAAAAGCACCAGTACTAGCTTTATATAATAGATATTGCTAAAAATTTCATTGATTTTTTGCTTTTCATCACGGTAAATCGAAATGTCCTTTGTTGCAGAAAGGTTAAACCCATAATCACAAAGTACAAACAGGTATTGCATTACAGCGTATACCATTAATACCACCCCATATTTCTCGGCTCCCAAAACCCTTCCCAAGTAGGGCAAGGTCAAAAAAGGGAGTGCCAGATTGACCCCTTGTAGCGAGAACAACGATACAAAGTTCTTGAACAACCGATTCTTATAAAGACTTTGGTACGTTTTTTTTAAAGAACTCATCTATATTATTTCTTTTACTTACAGATTGGACTCCTTTCAATTCAATCCATCTTTCTGCAAGAGGTCATTCCGATTCGATGGACAGCAAAAAGAATCCCGTTTCCATCAAGAATTGTGTTAATTTCCATAAGAAACTTTCCATCTCTCCAAATTTCATTTTCGGTTTGCTAGATAGGACACAATGCGTTGGCAGGCCTTGCCGTCGCCATAAGGGTTGTGCTGAAGTGCCATATTGCGGTATGCATTTTCGTCTTGGAGCAGGTGTTCGGTTCTCGATACTATTTTATATCTATCGGTACCTGTCAATATTACAGTACCCGCTTCTACTGCCTCCGGGCGTTCCGTGGTATTTCGCATCACCAATACGGGTTTCCCTAGGCTTGGAGCTTCTTCTTGTACTCCGCCACTGTCGGTAATGATGAGGTGCGATTTGTTCATAAGCCACACAAAACTAGGATAGGATAAAGGTGAAATGAGTTTTATGTTGTCGATATCTTTCAAAATCTCATAAACCAGTTTTTGTACATTGGGGTTCAGGTGTACGGGATATATAATCTGTACGTCGCTATGCTTATGGGCAATTTCTGCCAGGGCACTACAGATATCGATAAATCCCTGACCGTGGTTTTCACGTCTATGGCCCGTAACCAAGATTAATTTCTTGGAAATGTCCCAAATCGCTTTTAGATTTTCTATTTCAGGATTGATATAGTCGTGCCGACTTATTTTTTCAACACTCAATTGCAAGGCATCTATGACCGTGTTACCGGTAATCTCAATCTGTTCTTCCCGTATATTTTCACGCAATAGGTTTTGACGGGCCGTTGGGGTGGGTGCAAAATGATGGTCAGCAATGCTCCCCGTCACTGAGCGGTTCATCTCTTCCGGAAAGGGCGATCGCTTGTTAAATGTCCTTAAGCCTGCTTCTATGTGGCAGACCTTTGCCCCGGAATAAAAGGCAGCGATACTGGATGCCATGGTCGTTGTGGTGTCGCCGTGAACAAATACAAAATCGGGCTTAAACCCATCAAGCACTGGTTTGAGTCCATTGATTATCTCCGCTGTAAGGGAGTACAGGTTTTGGTCTGGTTTCATCAAATCCATATCAAAGTCCGGAACGATTTCAAAGAAATCGAGGACCTGATCTAACATTTCCCGATGCTGAGCCGTAATACAGACCTTGGTTTCAAAGACTTGCGGATGTTTCTGGAATTCCTTTATCAAAGGAGCCATTTTTATAGCTTCCGGACGAGTTCCAAAAACAATAAGGTTTTTAATTTTCATAGTCATTTGACGTGGGGGCTTTATAAAAAGTAGTATCGGTGGTCTTTACCATGGCAGCTATTTTCTCAAGTCTTTTAGTGTTTGGTTGATCAAGGTCGATGAGGTTCCCTGAGTATAGGGAAAGTAAATGATTTTTACCCCTACTTCCTTAAACTGTGCATCAAGGACCTTCCATTTTTCGGATTCGAACCAATCGTCCCCCACAAACATGATATCGAACTTGATCCGTTGCCACATCTTGAACTTGTCCATGTCATTTTGGGGCACTACGGCATCTACGTGGTGAATATTTCGGACAATCTCCATTCGCTCCTGATGCGGAATAATCGCCTTTTTGTTCTTATAGGCGACGAGCTCGTCACTGGTAACGCCCACTATGAGCTTATCGCACAGCCCTTTGGCATTCTTCAATAAATTTAGATGTCCGATATGAAATAGGTCATAAACCCCTGAAGTATAGCCGATTACTGTTTTTTCGTCACCCCTTTTGTACATATATCCGATTCTTTTTAGTTACCATCTCCAATCTGTTTGAAAATATTGTTTTTTGAATAGTTCTATGTTAATAAACATCCATAATATCTGCCCCGCCCTTACTTCCATCTTACTTTTCGCAATCAAATCAGCAACCACCCCTTCCTTTAGCCAAGAGCAATTTACCAATAAATCATTTGCCAAATCCTCCAGGTTTTCAAACCATTCGGTCAAAGGTACGGGGAAACCCACTTTTCTACGTGTGATTATTTCTTCGGGAAGGTACCTATACGATACTTCTCGCAGCAAGTACTTGGGTATATCGAGTACTTCGCTATACTCGTCACCAGTTTGATGTCTGGCATTGTTCCTGGCCGTTTCATCAATCCATTTCAATTTGAGCAAATAGGGGATTTCTCCGTACACATACTCAATGAGCTTATGGTCTAGGAAGGGAACCCTGGCTTCCACCGAGGTCTGCATAGTGGTCATGTCGACCCTTTGTAACAACCCTTTGACATGATAGCGATGAAAAAAGCGGAAAACGTTCTCTTCGTTCGGGTTTTTTTCAAAATCGCATCGAACACGACGGTCGAACTCATCTCGATAGTCGATAGGTGTGTTAATCAGTTGGTCCCGCATGCTACGGGGCACATAATCGTATTTTTTGATAAAATAATCATAAAAGCTTTCTGAAGGTTTTTGGTTCTCATAGTCAAAAGGTGCCCGAAATATTCTGCCATATCCACCCATGAGTTCGTCCGCACCCTCCCCGGAAAGTACTACCGTAATCTTCTCCCTTAGTTTAGATGACATTATCGCAAGAGGAATTTCATTGGGTACGCCCAGCGGAGCATCTTTAAATCCTATGAGCCTTTCCCAATTGGCGAGATAATCCTGTTTTTCCATCAGAATCTCATGATGGCTGGTACCGTACTTATCCGCGATGACCTGCGCATATTCAAATTCGTTCAGTTCCTCGAACCCTATAGTGTAGCTGTTTACCTTATCTTTTTTAGCCAGTGCCGTAACAGCGGTAATGTAGCTGGAGTCAACCCCTCCGGATAGATAGGTGCCCAGGGGCACATCGGCCATAAGACGATACTCTATGGCCTTTTTCAACTCACTTTCAAGACCATTTTTCAACGCTTCCTCGTCGAACTCCTCCGCCATGTTAAACACCTTCGGAAGATCCCAATAAGTCTTGGTGACCCCTGAAAGGCTTTTTCGATACTGTTGATAGGTTCCGGGTTCGACTTGTCGGATATTTTCAAAAAAAGTATATGGTGCGCGCACATAGCGATTGGCCAAATATTCGTCCACGGCCCGTTCATTAAAAATAGCTTCTACCAGCCCGCTGGATAAAATTGCCTTTACCTCGGAGGCGAAAATCAGATGCTTTCCATTGTCGAAATAGTACAGGGGCTTAATGCCCAATCGATCCCTGACCAGATAGAGGTCTTCCGTTGCGGCATTGAACAGAGCCATGGTAAACATGCCATTGGCACGTTCTAAAAACCAGTCGATCCCCTTCTCCTGAACTGCTGCGATAATCACCTCGGTATCGGAGTCGGTTCCAAAGGGATAGGACAGTTCTTCTTTAATTTCCTTGAAATTATAGATTTCCCCGTTAAAAACAATGTTCCAATTCCCGTTGGAAGAGGTCATAGGCTGATTCGCCACTTCTCTTAAATCGATAATGCTCAAACGCCTATGACCCAGTGCAATTCTGCCTTGTGCGATATAATAGGCCCCGGAATCCGGGCCGCGATGCGCGATGGAATCATTCATTTTTGAAATACGCCCCCGTAAATCCGGAACGGTCTCTTTAGCATAAATACCTGCTATTCCGCACATACAATCATCTTGCTTTTTGTAAACATTTCATCAAACTATCCCTCCAATGGGGAATTTCGATGTCCATCTCTTTTTTTATCTTGGCCTTGTCCATGACACTGAATGCCGGTCGTTTTGCCGGGGTGGGATATGCATCGGTCCGAATGGGGTTTACCCGACAATCAATTTGTTCTAACCGAAAAATGGCCTTTGTAAAGTCATACCAACTGGCAACGCCCTCATTACTATAATGATAAATGCCGTATTCAGTCCGATCTTCTGTAATTATCTTTAGAATAATTTGGGCCAAATCACCCGCATAAGTTGGAGTCCCTATTTGATCTGCTACTACATTCAGATTATCTCTTTCGGATCCTAATCTTAACATGGTCTTGAGAAAATTCTGCCCATGTTCAGAATATAACCAGGACGTTCTAATAATAAATGAGTTTGGTAAAAATCGCACCACTTCCTGCTCGCCTTTCAATTTGGTCAATCCATAGACTCCTAATGGCTTAGTACTGTCTTCTTCTATATAAGGACTGGATTTTTTACCGTCGAAAACAAAATCCGTTGAAATTTGTATAAGCCCCGCATCATACTTATTACACGCTTTAGCCAAATTTTGGGCACCAGTCTCATTTACGCTTACAGCAATTTCTCGCTCTGTTTCGGCCTTATCCACTGCTGTATATGCCGCACAATTCACACAAAAAGATATATTTTCGGATTCAAAGAATGAATTTACTTCCGCCTGCTTTGTAATGTCCAGTTCATCCAAATCCACATAGATAAAACCATACCCATTCAGACCTATTGCCATGTCCTTTATGCAGGTGGCCAATTGCCCATTGCCTCCGGTTACTAATATTTTCCTCATAGTCTTGCATTCTCTAAGGTTGGCAAAATCAAGTCTTTGTCCGATACTTTAATTTTATCTGCCGTCATTTTCCAATCGATATTTAATGCTGGATCATTATAAATAATTCCGCCTTCAGTTTCTTTATTGTAGTAATTATCACATTTATAGAAAAATTCCGCAGTTTCAGAAAGAACCACAAAGCCATGCCCAAAACCCCTGGGAATAAAAAGTTGTTTCTTGTTTTCATCGCTTAACTCTATTGCCACATGCTCGCCAAACGTAGCGGAGTTTTTTCTCAAATCGACGGCCACATCTAATACTGCCCCACTCAACACTCTTACCAACTTTGCTTGGGCATATTCTCCTTTTTGATAATGAATAGCCCGTACTACTCCTCTTGAGGAGAAAGATTGGTTGTCCTGTACAAAATTCACTGATTCACCGACACCATTGTTAAACCGTTCTCTATTGAAAGATTCCATAAAGTAACCCCGGTCGTCATTAAAGACTTTTGGTTCAAGGACAAAGCACCCTTTAAGTTTAGTCTCTGTAAAGGTCATTGTTGTTTGTTTAAAATACCTAAAAGATTTTTGCCATATCCGCTTTTCATTAAAGGCTCTGCTAGACTTTTGAACTGGTCCCCATCAATATATCCCATTTCATAGGCAGCACCTTCAATAGCACCAATTTTTAGGCCTTGTCTCTCTTCAATAACTTCGACAAATTGCGAAGCTTGCATTAAAGATTGGAAAGTTCCGGTATCAAGCCAGGCAGTTCCCCTATCCAAAATACTCACATTTAGTTTTTGTCGATCCAAATATACTCTATTAACATCGGTGATTTCTAGTTCCCCCCTATGACTTGGTGGAATATTTTTGGCAATTTCAACTACATCATTGTCGTAGAAATAAATTCCAGGGACTGCATAGTTCGATTTTGGGTTATTTGGTTTTTCTTCAATACTAATGGCTTTTCCCTTTTCGTTAAACTCAACTACACCATACCGTTCAGGATCGTGTACCCTATAAGCATATATAACACCTCCATCCGGGTCATTATTCGATTGTAATAATTTGGCCAAACCAGAACCGTAGAATATATTATCCCCCAGTATTAGAGCTACCTTATCATCGCCTATGAACGCTTCACCGATTATGAACGCTTCCGCCAAGCCATTGGGAGCTTCTTGGACTGCATAGGAAAAGGAACATCCATATTTTTTGCCATCTCCCAACAGGTCTTTAAACAAGGGCAGGTCCTTAGGGGTCGAAATTATCAAAATATCCCTAATACCAGAATACATCAAGGTAGACAAGGGATAGTAAATCATTGGTTTATCGTAAATGGGCATCAATTGTTTACTTACAGATAAAGTAAGCGGATGCAGCCTGGTCCCAGAACCTCCAGCTAATATTATTCCTTTCATTTTCTTTATAATGATTTAGAATACATCTTATTATAATAGTCTTGATATTCACCGGATGTAACACTAGCCAACCATTCTTTATTTTGTAAAAACCAATCAACTGTTTTTTCCAATCCCTGTTTAAAAGTAACGGATGGCTTCCAACCCAATTCTTTATTTATCTTATTGGCATCAATCGCATATCTTAAATCGTGACCAGGCCTATCTTTAACATAAGTAATCAATTTCTCCGACGAGCCTGAAGGTCTTTCTAGTTTTCTATCCATGATTTGGCAAAGCAATTTTACCAAATCAATGTTCTGCCATTCATTAAATCCACCTATATTATAGGTTTCATGATTTTTACCTTTATGAAAAACTAAATCAATGGCGGTCGCATGATCCTCTACAAAAAGCCAATCACGGGTATACTTTCCATCACCATATACTGGCAAAGGCTTCTTCTCTATTATATTATTGATAAAAAGCGGAATTAATTTTTCGGGGAAATGATTTGGACCATAGTTATTAGAGCAATTGGAAACCACATAAGGCAATTTATATGTCTCGCCGTATGCCCGAACAAAATGGTCAGAGCTTGCTTTTGAAGCAGAATACGGTGAATTAGGGTCATAAGAAGTAGTCTCCGTAAAAAGCCCTGACTCTCCCAAAGTTCCATAAACCTCATCTGTGCTTACGTGATAAAATCTTTTCCCTTCTTTACTGTTCCTCCAATATTGTCTTGCGGCATTTAAGAGGTTTACAGTACCTATAATATTAGTTCTTACAAATGAGAGAGGATCCTTTATAGAACGATCTACATGGGATTCGGCCGCTAGATGAATTACTCCTTCAAAATTATATTCTTCAAAGATTTTAAATATATATGCTTCGTCTACAATATCACCTTTAAGAAATTTATAATTAGGGCGTTTTTCAATATCTTTTAGGTTTTCAAGGTTGCCTGCATAGGTTAGTTTATCTAGATTAAAAATGTTGTAATTAGGATAGTTTTTTACCATTCCTCTTACAACATGCGAACCGATAAACCCGGCTCCTCCGGTTACCAATAAATTCATAATATACTAATGTTTGATGTGAATATATAAAGTTACAGTTCCTCTGCCTTTTTATTCAGATAGATTAGGAATGATCCTAAAAAGAACAGTCCTATCAAAATCAAAGGAATTAAAACAATATTCTTCCCAAAAAAAGCTTTTTGTATCTGTTGGGGTTGTCCGAAATTAATGATCTTAATAGGATCTGTACGCTCTATCAATTCCAACTTTCTAGCTTCGATATCCCTGATCAAGCTGTTTTTGTATTCAAAAAGGCCAGTAATATCCACGCTTTCTTCACTTTCTAAAACAATGCGATCACTGCCCTGATTTTGATTGCCGCGAGCTATTTTATTGGAATAATTAATAATAATATCATCGGCCTGCTTTAAAAGTATTTCATTTTCCTCAATTCGCTTTTTGGCATTTGATTGATATACTTCGATCAACTCATCAAAATAACTATTGGAATTAATATAGTCCATCACTTTTTCTACGAATTCCTGTCCTTTTTCAGCATCCTTATAGGAAAATGTAATCCTGTGATTAAAGGAGCTTTTATTCTGTAATTCGGCCCGTACAATATCCGATATGGCATCTGTACTCTCAAAACTCTGCAGTAGCTCCAGAAATTTCATTTCGCTTTCTGAACTCACTTTACCATCATCAACCGGCGCGATAGAAACCTCCAATCCATCCAACATTTCAATATTGATTCCTAGCCTTTTAAAAAAGGTGGTGTCCTTCGATTTAATATTGGCCTGGACCTCATTCACCACATCGTACAAATAGTTTTTACTTTCCATCTGAGGTTTTACGATGACCTCTGTCTTTAGTTTTTTTGTAACTATTTGATTCAATGTGTATCCAATCGCTCCGCCTAAGATGGCAAGACCCAAAAGAATGAGTACATTTTTTTTCAAGTACAGGAACAACCTCAAAAAGGCCCTGAATAGCCTATTAAAACCTCTTCCGATCATTTGGAACAATTGCCCTAAATCTATTTCGTCAGAATTATTTGTTGGGTTCGTCGAATCTCTTTCCGCCATTTGCTATGAATTAAAAATCTGTTTTAATATTCTATCGGTTATTAAATATGTGGGCTTTACACCCGTTGTTCCCAAGCCTCCCGATGCCAGGGTACTACCGGTTTCCAAGGGATTGTCCGAAGCATAGTATGCATAACTCACTTTAACGTCTTCACGGATACTTTTCCGAATCTTTGATGCCGATTGTATCGCTTTTTGATAGTGTACCCCTTCCATCTCCAGACCGATTACATTCCAGGTGGATTCGTGAAAAAACCTAAGGATATCCTTATTCTGCAAAGATGTTCCCAAAACGGTCACCATAGCACCCTCATAAACTTTTAATCCATATCCTTCAAAATCCTTGGCGCACAACTCGTTCTTAAATGGATAATTATCTGCGGTGCCTTCAAAAATATGGGCAGAAGGTATCATCAAATCGCCCTTGCCTCCTTCCAAAATCCCGGCCTTACCCATAATGGAAATTGAAACTACATTTAAAAAAACAGCTTTCTTTTCCCTATCAAAGGGTTTCAACAGCTCATCTACGGTCTCATAGGCCTGCTCCCCAAAGGCGTAGTCCATGACAAAGATAACAGGTTTTTGTTCATTTGGAGTGTCGGGAAATTCATAACAACAGGCATTGGGACCAACTTTGGCCATATCAAAAATTTGTACATTGATATTTGTCCCCGAGGTATCTTCCAAACTGATCATGCCATTTATTTCGGCATATTCCTGTACTTTATTCCGCAAGGACGCATTTCCTGAACCACTCAAGGCCTCAAAAATTTCCAGTGATGCGGAATCCCCGAATTCTTCATGAAGTGCCTTTCTTGCATAAAGAGAATTCATAACACTATGCATATTCGCTGAAATAATATGTATGGGCCGCTTTAGCAACTCATGCTTTTTTAAAGTCGCTTTGATGTTGTTCGCCCATCGTTCCCCATGTATGTGATGCCCCAATCGCTCCCGTAACAATGCACTAAAGGTTATTGTTCTTTTTTCTCCCGTAACCTCCTCTTCCAGGGCCAATTTTCCCAACCAAAAAACTATGCCAAGGAACCGTTCGGGGTTCTCCTTAGTGCCGAACTTATCATAAACCTCCATAATTTCCTCAAAGGACCTTCCCAGAATATTGGCGGTATGAATCAAAGCTATTTCCCTTTCGGGTTGCGAAAGTTCCTCTTTTTTTATGGCATTCTCCAATTTTACCCAATCCCGAATGGTCTTGTTCGTATCGGGAATCAGGACACGTTTACAAATTTTTTTGGATTCGATAAAAAGAAAGGTAAGGTGTGTTAGAATATCATAAATATCCGATCTGCCCCTCGTAATTTCGATATTCATCTGCTCATCATCAATGCGGTAACAGTTCCGCCTCCGTTTTGGGGGAATGATTGGGTTGATATGGGATACCCCATAGCCTTCGTCCGAGGTCAGGTTGATGTATCGACATTGCTCAATACCTTCTGGCAGGCGATCCAATACATAAACAAGCCCGTCCAGTTCTGCTTTTTCCTCGGCGACAGACCCATAAATTTCCGGTCTTAATGCTAATAGAGCATTTTTCAGCGCTTCTCCAGAAACGCCGTTTGGTTTATAAAATCCACGATTGAACAAGTGGCGCATGGTCACGTACAACCGTTCAATGGCGTTGGTGGATTCTTGTGCCCGTGTTGTAGTGGTCGTGGTTGTTCGCATGGATAATTTCGTACAAAACTACTAATATTTTGGTTTTTCCCGCCAAAAAATCAATCTATGGTCTGTCGGGAAAGAACATCGGCCACCTTGCGGTCATTGGATAATCGTTGTACCTTATTCTGACCGCCAAGTTTCCCTATAGCCTTCATATAGGCCCTAAAGCCTCCTATCTCTATCGGTGTCACTTTCAACGATTGCAATATTTTTCCGGAAATCAAATCATAATAATAGCTGTTCTGCTCCTGGAGGGAATTATCTAAAACAGCAATGAATTTCTCCATATTGGAAGGGAGTCGTTCAAATTCTATCAGCCATTCGTGATAGGGCAATTCTTCTTTTTCAGGTGTTATTTGTGGTGCCACCGTAAATTCATTTACCCTGGCATCCGTTTCCCGGATAGCTTTGGACATGGCTTCCTCTACTTCTTTTGCGATTACATGTTCCCCAAAGGCGGAAATAAAATGTTTTATGCGCCCTGAAACGATTATCTTAAAGGGCTCTTTTGAAACAAACCGAACGGTATCTCCTAGATTATATGCCCATAGACCGGCATTTGTAGAAATAATCATTACGTAATCAACGTTCAGTTCAACATGTTCCAGCGTAATTCTTTTTCTATTTTCGTCAAAGAATTCATCTGCCTTTACAAATTCATAGAAAATGCCCGAATCCAATAACAAGAGCATCCCTTTTTCTTTTTGGTTATCCTGATAGGCAAAAAAGCCTTCGCTTGCCGGAAACAATTCTATACTTCCCATTTTTCGCCCGATCAGTTCCTCAAACTTCTTGCGGTAGGGTTCATAATTGACACCGCCGTATATAAAAAGTTCAAAATTTTGGAACAAACCCCCAATATTCCGATTGGTTTTTTCTTTTAGCCGTTCAAAATACATTTGTACCCAAGACGGTATTCCCGCAATTACGGTCATGTCTTGATCTTTGGTCTCCTCTACAATGGTATCTACCTTGGTCTCCCAATCTTCTATACAATTGGTTTCCCAGCTTGGCAATCTGTTCTTCTGTAAATAGTTGGGTACGTAATGTGCGGAAATACCGGATAACCTCCCCAATTTAATACCATTCTTTTCCTCAAGCTCCGGGCTCCCCTGTAAAAAAATCATTTTGCCGGTTACAAAATCGGCCCTGCCCGTTTCATGTATATAATTAAGAATGGCATTCCTTGAGGCTTCCACCTGATTTTTAATGGATCCCTTTGTAATGGGAATGTACTTGGCCCCGGAAGTGGTTCCGGAGGTCTTGGCAAAATAGATAGGCTTTCCCGGCCACAGTACATCGGCTTTCCCGGCCACGACCTTATTTACATAAGGTTTTAGTTCCTCATAATCACGTATCGGCACTTTCTCGGCAAAATCGGCATACGATGTAATATTCCTAAAATCATGGTCTTTCCCAAATTCCGTATGTGCTGCTTGCGACAACAGTTCCTTGAACACGTTTTGTTGGGTCTTAAGGGGTGAATTGACCCATTTTTCAGTTTTTTTTGCAATGTATTTTGCGAAAATCTTGGCGGCGATCGCTTTAATGGACATTTTATTCAATTAAAATCAATAAAGTCGAGCGGATTTACGGGGTTGCCGCTATCCCATAATTCAAAATGCAAGTGAGGGCCAGTCGTAAATTCGCCCGTATTGCCTACGGAAGCTATGACTTCACCGGCACGCACAATGGCTCCCTGTGATTTGGCCAAGGATCCATTATGCTTGTACACGCTGAGCAATCCACCTTCATGTTCCAAAATGATAACATATCCCGTATCCGCTGTCCATTCGGAAAAAATAACCGTGCCATTATCAACGGCTTTTACAGGAGTATCTTTTGGAGCGACCACATCCACTCCATAGTGTTTTTTCTTAGCATCATAGCTCATGGACAACGTACCGGTAATCGGAGGAAACAAGATCAAGGTCTTTTTATCGGTATTGCGTTCAAATAAATTGTATTTGTCTTCCAGGGCCACTTCTGCGCGCAATAAGGAATCTTCTTTGATCGGTGTAAGATCTACTGAGGCAGGATCCAATTTAAACTGCTCAAAAAGAGAATCACGGTTAATTTGATTATTTTCGATATCCCCGGTCAAAACCATACGGATATTATTTAGATACTTATTGGTATAATTTAAGGTTCTCACCAAAGAATCCGTTTTATAGGTCAATTCGGTAGCTTCCTTTTTCAGTTTTGTAGAAGAATAACCCGGTATATATTCCCGTAAGGGGGTAAAGGCAATCAATAAGATCGTAAGGCCTATAAGGCCTATCATGAACAGGGAGCCTGTAACAAAAACGTTTAGCCTGCTCAGTTTAAAAGAAATTTTTTCTTCAAAAGTGCTTTCATTGAGAATTACCAAACGATACTTGTGCAGTAATTTTCGTTTTATTTCCTTTCTTTTTTTTACACTCTTGGCCATTGTAACAAAGATAAACTTACTGATGAAAATAGTTCGGCATCAACCATAAAAATATAATTCCCTGCCCAATAATTGCCCTAATCCAAAACTACAAAAAGCTGTAATTGTACAAGCAAGCAATTAATATAACCACCATACGTTAATATTCTAGTACCCTTAACTAGATTTTAGTACATTTGTTATTCTTAACAATCATCATTTTATGACAATCTTATCTACTTTTTTAGCAATTGGGGCTCCACAAATAATCTTAATTGTGGTCGTAGTCCTATTATTATTCGGAGGGAAAAAAATACCGGAGCTTATGCGGGGCCTGGGAAGCGGAATAAAAGAATTTAAGGATGCCTCTAAAGAAGAGGAAAAAATAGAGGAAGGCAAAAAGGAATAACACTTCCAAAAACATATTTCATTTTACCAAGAGCGGCCATTAAAAAATGGTCGTTTTTTAATTTATCCGTTTTTTCTTTGCTCCAAACCCTGTTAAATACGCTTAGCTGTTTTACCCTGAAAACCATATGTTTAAAGGTTACACGACAAAAATGACCCTTTTCACAACAAAAAATGAATCCCCCGGGGTTTAAGGTTTAATTTCGGATATAATTTTAATCAAAATGGAATCCATTAGTGCTTTATCAACAAAGCGATCATAGTTTTTGATGATGGAACCTTAGATTATTACGAGCATGAAAAATATAATCGCCATTTGCATCTTCCTTTTTCATATAGGAGCCAGGGCGCAAAGCTTTCAGGAGGATATGCTGTCCGAAAGAAATACGGAACAGTCTTCCGTTATGGATGCCGATGTCCGATCATCATCTATGATCGAAGATGATAGGGCATTTGCCCAAATGGCAAAATCCTATGATGTTCCACACCGCACATTTGAAAATTTAACCGAAATTGAAGATGGATACTACATCATTTCCGGAGTATTCAGCAAGTCTAAAAACCTGAAAAAACAGGTCAAAAAGTTTAAAAAGAAGGGTTTTGAATCCGGTTATTTCCAAAATACCGAAAATAACCTCTACTACCTGTATCTTTCCCAATATAATTCATGGCAAACGGCATTGGAAGATTGCAAATCCCAATTTGACCGAAAATACAAAAATGATGTATGGGTACTCAAAATAAGCAACAACGTTCCCGAGAAAGAAATGGTTCCCTTGGAATCCGTTACCTATGATCTGTTGTCCGGGTCTGCAGGGACAAAAACGGCTACGGTAAATCCCAATGCTGCCCTATTGGAGCAAGCGGGAGATAATAATGTTTCCGTTTCCCAAAACAGGTTGCTCAAACGTGCCGACAAATATTTTAATAAAATGTGGTATGCCGAAGCTGCCAAATTTTATGAACTGGCACTTGCCAAGAATCCCGGGAATTATCCTTACAGGATTCTACAAAAAGCAGGGGATGCCCATTATTTCAACACCAATATGAAGCAAGCCTATAAATGGTACACCCTTTTATATGAGAAGCACGGTGAGGAACTATCCGCGGATAATATTTTTAAATACGCCCATACCTTAAAAGGAATTGGCAACTACAGCCGTTCAAAACGGTTAATGCGGCTTTATGACAAAAGGTTTAAAGAAACCCGCAGCCTCAAAAAGGCCAAATCACGAAATTTTAGGAGGAACGAGGTGGCTTTGGACAATATTTTAAAGGATAAGCATCGGTTTGAAATAAAGAACATCAAAATCAACTCTAAATATTCGGATTTTTCCCCAATGTTCTATAATTCCGATAAGGTCGTCTATGCATCGGCAAAGGATTCTTCCTTTTTTAAAACCAGGCGGTATAAATGGAACAATCAACCTTATTTGGATCTTTATGTAGCCCAACTCAATGAAGAATCCATGGAACTTAAAAACGCCATTAAATTCTCTAAAAAGGTAAATACCAAATATCATGAGGCTTCCGTTACTTTTTCCCCAGATGGGAAAACCATGTATTTTACAAGAAACAATTATGGCAAAAAATTAAAACGGGACAAAAAGGGCATTAACAACCTTAAAATCTACCGGTCACAAAAAATAGGGGGGGAATGGACCGAAGCCACAGAAGTCGCTTTTAATAGTGATACATATTCTACGGGACATCCGGCCTTGAGCAAGGATGGGAAACAACTCTATTTTGTATCGGATATGCCCGGAAGCATCGGCCAGACCGACATTTTTGTGGTAGATGTCTTGGAAGATGGAGGATTTTCCACACCACGGAACCTTGGGCCTGAAATAAACACGGAACAAAAAGAGATGTTTCCGTTCGTTAATGAGAAAAAATTATATTTTTCTTCCAACGGGCATATAGGTTTGGGGGGATTGGATATTTATGAAGCGGATTTTAATGAAGAGGGGGGATTTTTAGAGGTAAAAAATCTAGGCAAGCCCGTAAATAGTAATAAAGATGATTTCTCCTATATCGTGAACGAGGATACCCAAAAAGGTTTTTTTGCATCCAATCGTACCCGTGGAAAAGGGGACGATGATATTTATTCCTTTAAAAGATTGGTCGTAGAAGAGACACCCGATAATTTAAACGCCATAGCCGGTACGGTGACCGAACTGGTAACGGGGGATATTATGCCCAAAGCCTTAGTGGAGTTATTGGACAAAAACAATATGAAGTTGAAAGAGGCGGAGACAGCGGAAGATGGCAGCTTTATATTCGAAGGTCTGGATTCCAATACCAGATACACTTTACGAACCACCAAGGGAACCTTTTCCGAAGATACCCGAGAAGCGGCCACCAAAGAAAACGAAACGGTCAGCGTAGCTGTTTCCCTAAGAAGGCTCAACGAAAAAATTACGGTCCAAAATGGTATCCGTAAGTTAAAGACCGAAATGATCCACTTTAACTTTGACAAATCACATATTAGAAAAGAGGCAGCTACAGAATTGGATAAATTGGTGCAGGTAATGAACGAATATCCAGAAATGGTCATCAAAATTGAATCCCATACCGATTCCAGAGGTAATGCCGTGTATAACAAATACCTGTCGGATAAAAGGGCCAAGGCTACCCAAGAATACCTTATATCCAAGGGAATCAGTCCGGAACGCATACAAAGTGCCACTGGTTATGGTGAAGAAAGACTGTTGAATGAATGTAATGGAAGCGTACGCTGTACAGAACAAAAACATTACCTGAACCGTAGATCGGAATTCGTCATCGTAAGCATGTAACCAAAAAATAACTTATACATTATAAAGCCACTATAGCTAAGACCTATAGTGGCTTTTTGTTTTAAGAGCGTCATTTACCAAGAGATGATCTTTCCCGTTCCAACAATTCACAACAACTTAACCCCTCTTCACAACAAAAAAACGGCAAAATATACCTATTTATATGATTATCAGTTATATATAAACAATCCCAAATCCCATATCATGAAAAATGCCCTACTTATTAAAGAAATTTATCTAGAAGCTTTTAAAAACCTAGGCCACACTTTGGTCAAATCATACTTTAAAGCATTTTCTTGGTTCTGTTTTGCAAGTTTTGCCGTAGTTCTCTATGCCTTTATTTTTAGAATCGCTACGGGATTTGCCTTTGATTGACCCAAGTTAAATCAACCAGGCCCTTAAAAAGCACCGTATATCGGTGCTTTTTGTTTTTAAGCAAGGTTCGTATAACGAATAAATCGGCATTTTACGGATTTCCTGAAATAAACCAGTCCTTTCATAGCGGATATGCCTTCTTTGGCCTATTTTATTTATGGGATTCCCCGTTCGGCCCGAACTTTGTATTTATATAAAATAAATGTTCAGGTATGGAAAGATTTTTACTCATAAAGGAAATTTATGCAGAGGCTTTTAAAAACTGGAAAAACATCCTCTTGGAAAACTATTTCAAGATATTCTCCTGGATCTGTTTCTTTTTGATAGCCGTGGCTCTTTATGCTTTTATATATAGGGTGTCCACCGGTTTTTCTTTTGGAAACTTCTAAAAGAAAGCATCGTCACAAAACTAAAAAGGCCCGGGAAATATCCGGGCCTGTTTCGTTTTCCCTTCTTCCTTCAGGGGTGTTGAACCTTCCCGTTTTCAATATCGCTTCCAATTCAAACATATAATCTCTTTTTTCCGTCGCAGGGGCAAACGTAAAGCCCTCCAATATCAATTTTCTATTGTTGGGTTTATCGTTTATAATATAGGTCAGGAACGGACCTGCCATAGGGTATGCGGACATTTCCCAAATTCCTCTAGCTTCGGCCGCTTTTCTCTGTGAGACCTCGGCAGGAAAAACATAAGGGGAAAATGCCTTCTCCGTGATCATATGATTTTCCTTTCCCGGAATATCTTCCCCGGGAATAAACAGTTTGCCTATGGAATCTCGCATTTGTACAATATCCTGAACGAAAGTAGTATCATTTTTAAAGCTATCCCAGGGTACGGTATAGGCAATAATGTTCATGGTCCCCTTTTGTATCTGCCTATCCATCCATACAAAATTATCTGCCTGCCTGCCAACTTTATAAATGGAAGGAATGTCCATCGTAATCCCAAATTCATCCTCCATTGCCTTTTCCTTGTTCAAAGAACGGAGAAACCGCTTTTGTGCCTGTTTCAGTTCATTTTCCCTGTATCTGGCAACGAATTGTGGTGCCTTCTTATCCAAATTTTCAATAATCTCCGCTTTATTGCGTCCTTTTACGATTCCTACTTTCTGGGGTTTGGCATACATATTGGATTTCATATGGGCAATGTTCAAAGAATCTTCCATAACATACAGCACCGATCTTGTATTCCTAATGGCTCCCGAAAAAATCTGTGGAGGAATTTGTGTGATGCTAAACTGTGCCTCGTCCCAGGTAAGGCCAAGGGCCGGAGCGGCAAAATGCTCCCGTATCTTATCTCCCACCTCACCTTTCCATAACTCGTTGTCGATAACCACGGTCAAAGTATTTACAGCACCTACGGATTCTGGTAAATAATCCGCTTTCCCACTTTCTTTACAGGAAAACACGATTAAAAGGACAATAAGGGAAAATGTTTTAAGTTTTTTCATTTTAAGTTCTGGTTTACGATGAACAATCGCACAATTTTAATTTTGTGCCCGGTTTTAAATTGTTACCGCTAATACCGTTCCATTTTCGTAAATTTTCAATACTAATTCCAGGATATTTTTTGGAAATCGTCCATAAAGAGTCTCCACTGCGCACTACATGGACCTTGGTTCCATTAGAAACAATGTTTCCAGAAGATGTGTTTTTGGGCTTTACCGATGCCGTTCGGTTTCTTCTTGGGAATATCGTCAACCGTTGGCCGATACGCAAGTTATTGCTCCGCAATCCGTTCCATCGTTTTATCTGGTTCACGCCAACCCCATAGCGTTCCGCTATTTTGCCCAAATAGTCCCCACTGCGTACCCTGTAGCGTATTCTTCCTTCTTCGGCCTGCTTTATTAAGCGCGGTAACGGACTTTCCCTACTTTTCAGTTCTTTTTCCACATGGGCATAAATAGCTTCCTCATTAGCTACAAATTTGCCCATATCCGCTATAGGAAGCCTTAAGGTGTATTCCTTTCCCTTTATATACGGAATAACGTCCAATTTATAGGAAGGGTTCAAAATCTTAAGCTCTTCCTTATCTATACCCACTAATTCAGAAATCTGATCAAAGGTAATAATGCTCTTTATGTGTATGGTATCCGTTTCAAAATAAATGCGGTCCGCTTTTTTGCCCGTTAATCCGTGTTCCTTGGCATACTCAAAAATATACATCGTAGCCAAAAAAGCAGGTACATAGCCTGCAGTCTCCCTTGGTAAGTTCCTACGGATATTCCAATAGTTCTTATAGCCTCCCGACCGTCTGATCGCCTTGTTTACATTGCCTGGGCCGGAGTTATAGGCTGCCAGGGCCAAGTCCCAATCGTTAAAAACATCATATAACTTGGACAGATACCTGCATGCGGCGGCCGTGGATTTTATAGGGTCGCTACGCTCGTCCACGTAGCTGGTAACATCCAGCTTGTACATTTTTCCGGTACCGTACATAAACTGCCACAGACCGGTTGCCCCTACCCGTGAGCGTGCTTTGGGGTTTAAAGCGGATTCCACAATGGAGAGGTATTTCATTTCCAACGGGATATCATGATTGTCCATTTCCTGTTCAAAAAGTGGAAAATAAAACTGGCTGACCGTTAGCATACGTTCCATTAAATCCCGCTTTCTGGTCAAAAAGGATTTGATCACATTTTCCAAGGATGGATTGTACGCCACATTAAAAGGGGTCTTTTCATTCAGTTTTTGAAGACGGAGTCTCAACGTATCCGTTGGCAGGTCATAAATATAGGGGACGGAAGGATCCAAATGAACCACCTCTTCATGGATTTCTTCAAATAAGGGTGCATTGGCAATGAGTTCCTTCATCCAAAGGCTATCGTATTTAGCTGCCGTACTATTATCCCGAAGGTCGTATTTTTTATCCTTTCCCGATTTATAAAAAGGAAGGCCTGCATCCGGCCGTTGTTCCGCTGCCTGTACCCCTGTATTATTTTTATTGATCACGGGGTTTGACAAGACCGTATCCACAGGTATCCGGACCATGCTGTCTTGAATTCCATGTTTAATGGTATGGGAATCCTTTTCCTGTGAAAAAACGGAAAAAGACAACAACAAAAACCCAAGTAGGCAAAAAGAGATTTGATCAAGCTTTTTCATAAAGGCGAAAATTTCTTAGCGGGACTAACGAAAATCGCACATTTTTTTCTGGGAATAAAATTTTACCTCTTAAAATGCTGCCAATAAAATGTATCCCGTTTATCGATAACGGCCTTTACTACGCCAATATTGCAGCGATACCCGGCAATGTTTTGCCCTCCAGGCTCTCCAACATGGCCCCTCCTCCGGTAGAGACGTAACTCACTTTCTCCTCAAATCCGAATTGTTTTACCGCTGCGACGGAATCCCCTCCTCCTACAAGTGAAAAAGCACCGTTCTTGGTAGCTTCTTCAATACAATTTCCAACGGCGATCGTTCCTTTGGCAAAACTCTCCATTTCAAATACGCCAACAGGACCGTTCCACAAAATAGTCTTGGCTCCGAGAATAACCGATTTGAAACTTTCCAAGGTATTTGGTCCGGCATCCAGACCCTGCCACCCCTGCGGTATCTTATTTACGTCCATTATTTGGGTATTGGCCTCATTGCTAAAGTCGTCCGCCGCAATGACATCTACCGGGATATGGACATTTACCCCTTTTTCTTTGGCTTGTTTTAAAATGTTCAGGGCCAATTCCATTTTATCATCCTCACAAATAGAATCACCGACCTCACCTCCTTGGGCCTTTATAAATGTATAGGTCATTCCACCTCCTATAATCAGGTCATCTACCTTGTCCAGAATGTTTTCAATAATCGTAATTTTCGAGGACACCTTGGCTCCGCCCAAAATGGCCAAAACCGGTTTTTCTCCGGTTTGCATCACTTTGGCAATGGCATCGATTTCTTTTGCCAACAAATATCCAAAACACTTGGCATTCGGAAAAAACTTTGCCACAATGGTGGTGGAAGCATGTGCCCTGTGCGCCGTACCAAAAGCATCGTTTATGTAGATGTCCCCCAGTTTTGACAATTGCTCCGCAAAATTCTCATCTCCTTTTCCCTCTTCAGCATAGTACCTTAGGTTTTCCAATAAAAGCACTTCTCCATTTTGAAGCCCCGCAACCGCCTTTTCGGCCTCTTCTCCTACGCAATCCGCCACAAACTTGACCTCAACACCAATGATATCGGAAACCGTTGCGCAAATATGTTTTAAGGACAAATCTGGGTTTCTTTCTCCTTTCGGTCTACCCAAATGACTCATCAGAACGGCACTTCCCCCATCTTCCAACACCTTGATTATAGTTGGTTTTGCAGCTTCTATCCTATTGGTGTCCGTCACTTCAAAATTTTCGTTCAAGGGAACATTAAAATCCACACGGATCAGTGCTTTTTTATTTTCAAAGTTATAATTGTCCAATGTCTTCATGCCGATTTTGCTTTTAAATGAACGGCAAATGTAAAGATTAATGGGTTTGGGATAAAATACTCCCGTCAATTATTTATAATCGTCTGTTTTAATAAACTTGCGTTGTTTCAATTCTTCTGTAAAAACCCTCTTTTACATTCAATCAAACTGTTATTCTATTCAAAATTTGCACGTTTTAAAAAGCTCGGAACAACTTTAATCCCGTAATACGGGAAAACAACTATATTTGAATTAATGTTATTCGATCAAATTTTAGGGCTTTCCCATATTAAAAATCATTTGACGTCTAGTGCCGATGCCGGTCGTATTCCGCATGCACAGCTTTTTGTAGGCCCCGAAGGGTGCGGACTATTACCCATGGCACTGGCCTATGCACAATACATTATATGCCAAAATGCACAGGGGGAAAATGAAGGGAGCGATACGGCCTGCAATCTTAAATTTGAAGGTCTTGCCCATCCAGATCTTCATTTTGCGTTCCCCGTGGCCAACTCGGACAAGATAAAAAGTCATGCTGTAAGCAATCATTATATGCAGGAATGGCGGCAGTTTGTAAAAGAACAGCCCTACGGCAACCTTTTTGATTGGTACCGGCTGATCGAAATTGAAAAAAAACAGGGACAGATCGGGGTAGACGAAGCTCAGGATATTGTTAAAAAACTCTCTTTGAAATCTTATGAAGGCGGTCATAAGGTGATGTTGATCTGGATGGCGGAAAAGATGAATACCTCAGCAGCTAACAAATTGCTAAAACTGATAGAGGAACCCCCCGAAAAAACCATCTTTCTTTTGCTTTCTGAAGACGAGGAACAGATTATCCAAACCATACGCTCCCGGTGTCAAATCCTGCATTTCCCCCCATTACCCGAAACCGTAATAGCGAATGCCTTAATAAAAAATGGGGCCACAAAGCAAGAGGCCATGCGCTTGGCACATGAGGCCAACGGCAACTATAATAAGGCGTTGGATCTTTTAAACCAGGATTCCGAAGACCTGGTCTTTGAAAAATGGTTCGTGCAATGGGTCCGCAGTGCATTTAAGGCCAAAGGCAACAAAGGGGCCATTCATGAATTGATACTTTGGAGCAATGAATTGGCCAAAACGGGAAGGGAGACCCAAAAGAAATTCCTTCACTATTGTTTAACGGTAATGAGACAGGCCTTACTGATCAATTACGGGGCGCATGAACTGGCCTATATGAAAATTCATGCCGATGGGTTCCAATTGGAGAAGTTTGCGCCATTTGTCCATGAAAACAATATCCTGAATATTACGGAAGAATTGGAGAATGCCATCTACCATGTGGAGCGGAACGGCAATGCAAAAATCATCTTTACCGATATTTCCATCAAACTTACCCGACTACTCCATAAAAAAACGACACAAATACCTTTATGATATGGAAATTTTATTGATTAGTGCCACAGAAATACTATTACTACTGTTCTTGATCATTACTTTTTTGCAAAGTGGTGTGGATAAAATCATGGACTGGCAGGGAAATCTATCCTGGCTCAAAGGTCATTTTTCTAAAACACCCCTTAAAAATATGGTTCCGGCACTCCTGAGCATTGTAATGCTTACCGAAGTTGTTGCAGCGGCACTTTGTACAATGGGAGCGTATCAACTCCTCGTGGGAGGAGGCAAGACCACTGCATTTTATGGGGCCATTCTATCTTGTTTAACCTTGTTGATGCTGCTCTTTGGCCAACGCATGGCCAAGGATTATGAAGGGGCAAAGACCATTGCTATCTATTTTGTACCAGCCATCTTTTTAGTCTTTCTCTTACAATCCTAAAAAAGGTAATTACAAAGTTGATATTCAATCTGAATAAAGAGCAGGGCAGAACGTTATCATATTGAGGTTTCCCACCGCTCATATTTCGTACTATCAAAATGAATAATCACCGTCTAATGTAAATCGGTTGGGTTCTTATAAACAAAAAAACCTTCCCCGATCGGGAAGGTTCTGTGAGGCATCGAGCGGATTCGAACCGCTGTACAAGCTTTTGCAGAGCTGTGCCTAGCCACTCGGCCACGATGCCTTTTTTTCAAGACTGCAAAAATAAACAATAATTCTATTTTAGCTCAATTTATATGCGCTTAATCCTATTGTTCATATAGTGCTTTAGAGGCATCGGGTGGACTCGAACCACCATGAAAGTCCTTGCGGGGCTTTGTCTAACCATTTCGACCACAATGCCATTTCAATTTAAAAATACTACTTAAATCCTTTAAGGGTTATTTGTTCCTCTTGGATTTTAACACTATCGTTACCTTTTCCACATCGCCATTTATAGGCGGATTCATTTTAGACACCCCTACTTCGGCTTTTTTTACGGTCTGGATTTCCCTAAAAATCCGATCTAAGATACGTTTACCCACATGCTCCAACAATTTTGAGGGAACGGCCATTTCTTCCTTTACTATTTTATTGATATGTACATAATCTACGGTATCCTTTAGGTCATCCGATATAGCGGCTTTGGAAAGATCCGTTCTTACCGAGACATCTACGGAATATTGGCTGCCGATAACGGTTTCCTCCGGTAAACAACCGTGATGGGCGTACACCCTGATATTTTTGACCCATACTTTGCCCATGACGAAATGAAGATTTCCGCAAACTTATAACAAAGTAACTAAACTTAATAGGTACACCTGCAATTACTGATGCCCTGAAAAAGGTCTACCCCCAATGTAAGCACATGGGTTCCCGTACTATAGCCCAGGATTTCATTTAAAATGATCTGATAGGAATACCCAAAATAGAAATTGCTTTTCTTAAAACCTACAATAGGCGATATATATAACGGATCTCCGATCTGGTCGTTTAAAAAACGATAGTTTATACCCGCATAGTAATAATCCTCAAAATCGTAAAATCGAAATTTTAAATTTAAATCTGTTTCCGAACGACCATCACTTTCAAAAATTTTAAACAGTAACGACGGTTCAATTTCCACTTTGCTGTTTTTATTTTTAGTATATCTATATCCCGTATAAACATAATAGTTTCTTAATTCATTAGGTTCATCCACATCAAAAGTAAGACTTTGAGGGTCTTTTTCTAATATATTTGATGCATTAGCAGCTAAATAAAATTTATCGAATCGATATAGAAGCCCCACGTCAAAGTTGTGATTTGTTGTTTGACGATTATTGACTACTCCATTATCCGGGAATTCTAATAAGTCAAATTCATTTGTGTCAATTCTAAACTGATTAAAATTATATGAAATTCCAAATGACAAAAACTCGTCGTCATACCTGTCCAAGGTTAAATGATGTGCAAACGAAACCCGTGCTCCTTGCTGTTTGGTGTAACCATTTTTATCATTGTAAAAGAAGATTCCAACTCCTGATTTTTCTCCTATACGCATATCGGCAGCCAACGATTGAGTTCTCGGTGCATCCTTAATACCCACCCATTGCGCTAGACCATTCATCCTTATTTTGACATGATCTCCGATACCTGCATATGTTGGGGATAGGACAAAGGGGTTATCCGCCAAATATTGCGATAATTGAGGCGAATTGAGTTCTTGACCACTAAGGGAAAAGGTATTTATTAATAAGACCAAGGCCAATAGTCTGCTACACATAGTTTTATTAGGTTAAGTTCTATCGATATAGGGTAAAGTGTCCAACAAATTCTCTGTCATCTTCCTCTCCCCTTAGTTTGATTACATACCAGTAATCACCTGTTGGAAGCTCGCTTTGGTTATACAGGCCGTCCCAGCCCGCATCATTTAAGCCCATTCTGTACACCTCCCTACCATAACGATCGAAAATGATGGTTAGTATTTCTGGAAAGGCCTCTCTATTCCTCGGTACCCAAAAATCATTTTGGCCATCACCGTCCGGTGTAAAGAAGTTAGGGACCTCAATATCTATGAACTCCATGAAAATACTGGCCTGGGCCTCACAACCGTTTTCATCTATCACGGTCACATCATAAGTGTCCGTTCTGTTGATAATAAAAGTGTTGTCGTCACCATTGTCCCGGTCTCCAAAATAAAATGTATATCCTTCCAGTCCACCTTCTGCAACAGCTGTAATCTCATTAATGTTATTCTGCTCCAAGGTCAAGGTCAAAGGTTCAAATGCCTGAATGGTAAAATCTATGGTCTGCACACATCCATTAGCGTGTGCAATGGCAATATAATGATCGCCCGGAGCAATGTTCCTAAAGTCCGGATTCAACTGCATGGCGGTGGCACCGGTATCATCCAGGGCATATAGTACGTCCCCAATGACCGATGGATCTTCTAATGTAATGTTGACATAATTGTCCGGAACATCACCGTTGCATTCATACACCGGAACAACCTCGGCATTTAGGTTAACCCCGGCAGCAATGTTCACTACGGTATTGGTCTCGCAACCATTGGCATCCCTTATAAAGATGAGGTAATCGCCTGCGGCCATATCCAAAAAGTCTACCCTGTCTTGAACAAAATCGGTATCGTTATTGGAGTTCAAGGCCGTACTATAGGGTGCCGTACCACCACCTATGGTCAATGTTATGGTACCGTCTTCACTATCTACACATATTTCCGGGGTACTTGTAAAGCTTACGGTAAGTGCAGTGGGCTCCGTTATGGTATAGTTCAAATGCTCAAAACAACCATTTTGATCTTGTGCGATTATCGTATAATCCCCAGGGGCCAAATCCGTAAAGGTGTTGATCGTATCAAACTGGTTCAGGTTGGGTGAAATGGCATATTGATAACCCCCTGCTCCTCCTGAAAGGGTAACCGTAATACTGCCGTTATCCTCGCCTTCACAGGTTACGTTACGTATATCCTCCGTATAGGACAATGGTATCGGTTGATCAATTATCACTTCTTCCGGTAAGGTCCTACAGTCTTCACTGGTCACGGAAACATAGTAGGTGCCTGCCGGCAAATCCCTGAATTCCCCTGTGGAAACCGGTCCGGCAATACGTGTTCCGATGGCCAAAGAGATATCCGTGAATAATTCATATTGGTAGTTACCCAAACCGCCATCGGCTTCCGCATAAATTACGGCCGTACTTTCTCCCGTACAGTTGATAAATGCCGCCGCATCATCTACCGTTAAGGTCAATGGGACTATGGGGTCTTCTGTAATGGCATTGGATAGGACGGCCTCGCAACCATTGGCCGCATCTCTAACATAATACTGATAGGTTCCTGCAGGGAATACCCCCGTGGCGGGCAATCCAATCGGGTTACTGGTCATGGGCAAGAAGGTAATGTTATCCGTACTATACTCATAGGTGCCACTTCCTCCGGTTGCGGAAAGCTCAAATTCTACACCTGTGGCGCAGGTCAGTGGATCCGTTCTGATCAAAAGTGCTTCGACCAGGGCGGGTTCCCTAACTTCTACCGTATTGGTTTCCTCATCACAATTCCATCCGTCGGATACTGTAATACTATAGATGCCGGCTCCCAGATTATTAAAGTCCGGGCTTAACTGATTTCCAGTGGTAAAGGTGATGTTCGTTCCGGTAGCATCGTAAAGATTCAATCGATACTCGTAAGAACCGCTTCCTCCACCTACTACATTGGCTGAAACTGTGGCGTTCGTATCGCCAAAACAGGCTAAAGTGGTCACCAAAGGTGTGGCATTTACCACAATTGGCGTTGCCGCAGGCAAGACTTCTGTATAGGTACGTAGGCAACCGGAATCATCCGTTACGGTGATATCAAAACTTCCTGCCGCCAACCCATCGAACGAGAAGGCCTGAACATCCGTAGCATTATAGGCATCCCCTGTGGTCGTATTGGTCATTGTAATATCATAAGGGGGGTAACCTCCACTAGGCACTATCTGTATTTCCCCCCTGTTATTGTCACAGGTCGGTGGGGACACTATGGTGATAGCCGCATCCAAAGGAATACTTGGCGATAGAATGGTTATACTATTGGAGTCATCCGAACAGCTTGTACTCGTTGGGTCGATTTCTGTAACCCTTACATAATAATTACCGCCCGAAAGTCCGCCTATTGGTCTTGGGTTTACACTTGTATCTGTATTTACAAGGCCTCCTACAGGGTTATCGGCACTATCGAATATTTGGTAACTATATCCCCCTGAATAGCCTGTGACATTAATTTCCAGCGCACCGTTTCCATCACCAAAACAAGTAACGGGAGTCGTCGCGGTAGCGGTCACATCAATTAAATCATACGGTGCTATTTCATACGGTGCGGTATCTGTATAACAACCGGTATCCAAATCCGTAACCCTAAAGGTATAAGTTCCCACGGCGGTCAATTCATAGGTTGCCGTTGTAGCGGTCGTTCCCGTTTGTGTGCCATTGGGGTTACCTATGGGCAGCAATTCATAGGAATAGTTGTGCGGATTGCCATCATCCGTTACGGTAATGGTTACTTCTTCCGGATTGATACACGAAATAGCGGTATTCGGTGAAACGGCCGCCGTAAAGCTATTGAGCGGTTGTATCTGTTGGGTCGGTAATGGGAATAGACATCCATTCGCATCCCTCACTACAATATCATAATTCCCCGCCAAAGTGGTCTGGTGCGCAAACACATTGCCTCCCGTTGGCAGGAAACTGCCTCCGTTTACACTGTAAAAGTAATCCGGTGTTCCCGTGCCTGCGGTAATCGTTACTTCTATTGAAGCGGTCTGTGTTGCATTGGCACTATCACAGGATAATTCTACCACATTTGTAATTGCCGCATCCAAGAGCAAAGGCTCGCTAATAGTTATCTGATCTGTGGCGATACAATTCCTATTGGAGGTAACGGTAATATCATACGTACCATCTGGCAAACCGGTAAATACACCTGTGTTCTGGGTGAAAGTAGATATGCCGTCCGTAATTTCATAAACATAGGGCGGATTATCGTTCACACCGACACCGGAAGGTGCCAAATTAACGGTTATGCTACCATCCGATGCCCCGTTACAGCTTACATCGGTCTTATCGGTAGCCAATAAGGTCACCGGTGTAGGTTCTTCTAGGGAAACAGGCGCATCCGCAAAACAATTCGGAGTCCCTAATGTATTGTCCGTAACACGAACAATATAGTCTCCAAACGCCACCCCGGTAAATTGATTTCCTACAGGAACCAAGCCTGTATCCGAAAGGTCTGTTCTTAACAATTGTACCGTAGAAGTTCCCGAGCCCCCTATAACGGTAAAGTCTATGATCCCGTCATTGGTAATACAGCTTGGTTGTGTGTTCACGGTTGCCGTAAGTTGCAGTTCCGGGGCTATGGTCAGGTTTTCTATCTCTCCACAACCATTGGCATCCCTAATCTCAATAGTATGAGGACCGGAACCCAATCCGTTATAGGTATGGGGATAACTGGCAATACTCTGGAAAGCGTTACCATCAATACTCATAGTATATGGTGCAACACCCATGTTAACAGCATCCAGGGATACGGTAATGGCGAAACTTCCTTCTTCCGCGCATTCATCCACAAGGATTAAAGAAATATCCGGAACGGTATCCATGGCTATGGTAATCGCTAGCGGCACGCTATTGACACACCCATTGGCATCCCTTACATAAATATCCCAATTTAAACTTACCGTTGGATCTAATTCAACGGTATTGTCAAACGGGAAGGTTGCCGGAACACCACTACCGCTTATAGAGGCGCCATACGTATATGCCGAAGTCCCTCCTGATGCCTGAATCGTTACTATGGCATCGGATATATTGCAATTGGCATTCACATTATCCACTAATTGAAGTGCCAATGGTTCCGGTGCATCTATGGTCACCGTATTGGTCGTTGTTGTACATAATGGGTTAGCCGTTTCCGTAATTTCGACAGAGTAGGTTCCCGGTCCAAAAGTTGAGGAAACCGTAAAGGTATATGGGTCTGAAATTGCATTATCCGAAGCTAAGGTTCCTCCTATGGCAGTGCCTGTATTATCCAAAACCTCATAGTCAAAAGCACCCGTATATCCTGTGATGGTCACCTCAATGGTTCCATCCGTGGCATCACTACAGCTAGCGTCGGAAGCTACCGTTGCAATAGCATTTATTAGATCATATGGTGCTACGTTGTGCTGTACGGTTACGGAGCAATTGGTGGTCGTATCCGCAATTTCATATACATAGTTGCCCGGTGTTGTTATGATAATATTCGTTGGATCCGCAACTACATTTCCACTCGGTAATTCGGTGTATGTATAATTTCCCGAACCGTTGGATGCAACGATCGCTATAATTTCCTGACCGTTATTACAATCGATCGCCTGAAGCTGATTGATTACGGCCGTTACCTCTTGTCTGGCCGGAACGGGAACCGAAACGGCATCCGTACAGCCATTACTGTCCTCAACCACTACGTCTACGTTCGCAGCACCAAAGGCAACCTGATATGTATTGTCCGGTCCAAAACTAACGCCATTGTCAAAGCTATATAGATAAGGCCCTGTTCCAGAGGGGTTTCCAAGTCCGTCATTATTTATAGTCACCGTAACGGTACTTGAGCTATCGTTACAATCAAACGCAGATGCCGTAGCTGCTATATCCAATTGAGAGGGTTCGTCTATCACAATACCCACAGTATTCGAACATCCTTTGTCGGATATTACCGTGACATTCTGCGGCCCTTGAGGCAACCCGGTGAAAATATTGGTCGTCTGGGTAGTTGTTCCCCCATCCAAACTGTATAAATAAGGTGTATCTATATTACCGGCATTTAAGGCAACCGTAATGGTCCCGTCACTACCGCCAAAACAGCTAACATCGGTTTTGGACAAGGTAAATGTGGGTGTCGCAGGGGTCGGCAATGTTATGGTTACGGGAATCGTACAGTTGGTAACCGTGTCCTCCACCTCAAAGGTGTAGGCTACAGAATGTGTCAACCCTCCGAAAACACCCGTTCCGTTGGATGGCCCGGCCGGGGTTGTCTGTGTGTACGTATAGGTTCCGGAACCACCTCCGGCGGTAACGGTAACCTCACCCGTATTGGCAGGGTTACAATTTTCATCGGAACTTATATTGGCCAATATCGTAAGCGGGGCATAAATAGTAACGTTTTCCGTCTCGCCACATCCATTGGCATCGATAATGCTAAAGGTATGCGCTCCTGAACTTAGGTTTGAAACAGTGACCACATCACCTATTCCGTTCCAAGCGGTGGCAGCTTGTGGTGCGCCCCCGTCAACGCTAATGCGATAGGGGCCTACGCCTACAACATCCAAGGTAACATCTACGCTAAAGGCACCTTCATCCCCTGCACATTGGTTGTTTGCGATCGCACTTATTTCGGGAGACGGATCTGCTGCAATGGTCACATCCAAAAGCGGGGAAACACATAGGTTGGCATCCCTGGCATAAACATCCCAGTCTAAACTCACAGATGGATCTAAAGTAAAGGTAGCCCCTTCCGGAAAGGAACTGGGTGCAGCGGCACCGTCTACCACATAGGCATAGGTGTACGGTCCGTTTCCTCCACTTGCCCTTACCGTAACTTCGGCATCATTGCTACAATTGGCCGGGGTCTGACTTACTAATGTGAGGGCTACTGGTGTGGGTTCGATTATTCTAAATGTCGTTGTTGCCGTACATGATGGGGCGGATGCTTCCCTGACCAGTAACACATAATCTCCCGGAGGAATCTGGTTTACCGTCAAGCTTTGTGGGCCTCCGGCCGGCCCCGGGCCAACAGTCCCCGTATAAGTGCCCGCACCTATTACGGCGGTGTTGGTAAGCGCATTTAAAATTTCCCAGTCTATACTGGTTACGCCTGCATCATAATTATCTACCGTAAATGCCATTGTTCCGTCATCCGCAGTCGCACAGGTAATATCCGTAGTACTGTCCACAACAGCGGAAACTGTGGATAATGGAGGAATGATCACTTCCTGGAAACTGGTACAAAGGTTGATATTATCAACCGCTTGAATAATATATGTTTGCCCGGGATTTAATCCGGTAAACGTTGCTACTTCGGTATCCGGTGCCGTAGGAACTTCTGTATTAGGTGGTGTTCCTATATCGTAAATTTCAAAGGTATAATCACCAGAGCCTCCGCTAGCCGTAATTTCAGCCGTACCTCCTGTAGGGCAATCCGGTGGAGGAATATTGGCGGTAAGCGTCAAAAACGGATTAGACCTTACCCTTACGGAACCTAAATCACTTTCGCAACCATTGGCATCTACAATCCGCACATAATAGTCTCCAAAATCAACACCGTTAAACGCATGGGTGGTACTTGCCGTAGTGGCAGGGTTGGGGTCTCCGCTTCCCAGGGCAACAATGTTATTGGCACTGTCGTACAGGGTATAAGTATAATTTGCAAAGCCACCTTGGGTTATGGTAACATCAATACCTCCCAGTATATTACCGCCACCAGGAACATTACTACAAGTAACATCTCGTGCGGTCATATTGGACAGTATCTGGAGTGGTTCATTAACGATTGCGTTATCATTAAATTCACAGCCCCTGCTATCACGTACAATGTACGGATATGTATTGGCGGCCAAGCCGGAATATGTTGTCGTAGATGTAAACGCACTACCATTAAAACTAACGGTGTAGGGCGCTACTCCAAAATTGGTGTCTATATCAATAAATACGGAGCCATCGGCACCTCCAAAACAGGCCACATCCGTTACGGTCGGTGCCGCTTGGGGCACTACCGTAGGCGTGATTATAATTTCATTGGTTTCTACGGTACAATTTCGGGCATCGGTAATCAAAAACTGATAAGTGCCATCTGCGGCCGCTCCATTATAGGTAAACGAATTCCCGGCAATGGGCGTTGTTGCTCCATAACCTCCACCATCTAACTGTACCTGATAGGTTGCATAAGGCGTATATCCATCATTAATAGCAACATCTATTACGGCATTCCCTGTACATAAAAGGTCCTGCGTCAATACGGCATTGGCCGTTAATTGCGGTTCAATGGTCTCGGTCAAGGTATTGGAAACGCAGCCAAAGGCGTCTGTAACCTGAATGTTATAGGTGCCAGGGGTCAAGTTGGCAATCGTAAAGGGATTTCCAACAGCCGTTGTTTGCCCCCCTCCATTAATGCTATAGGAATACGGACCAACGCCGTCTGTAATGTTCACGACAAGTGAAGCCTGATCGGTATTATCATAACAAAAATCCGAAGGTGCTAAAGTAATGGCAGGTGTTTCGGCCGGGTCTATGGTTATCGGTCTGGTTACGATACATCCGTTGCCGTCACGTACATAAATGGTATAAGTGCCGGCCGGTACGTTCAAAAACTCGTTGTTTCCATTATAGGCATACACTATAGCAGGGCCAACGGTATTTTCCAATTGGTACTCGTAATTGCCCCAACCATCCGTTGCCGTAACCGTTATGGTCGAATTTACTAAACAGGTCACCGGAGTGTCCGTGAACGTAAAATCCAATGCAGCGGCAGGTTCTGAAATTATTGCGTTGGTAGAAACCGTACAATTGGTCGTATCGTCAGTAATATACACTACATAGGTGTCAGCATCCAATGTAGCTACGGAAATAGGTGTAACTGTATTGATATTGTTCGCGGATTGTACCGTATTTCCCAATCCGTCTTCCACTACGTAACTGTAGGTACTTATAAAATCAGATACGGTAAAGGTGAACTCTCCATCGGAATCGCTTACGCAGGTCACGTTACGCACCAATTGGGAAACTACGTTCGCTTGTGCTATCGGGTCTATCGTATGGTTCTCCGTGATGCTACAGCCTTTCGCATCCGTTATCCTAAACGTGTAGGTGTCCGGGGCCAAACCGGTAAATACGGCATTGTTCCCGTTATTGACAACACTCCCTGCAGGTGCTGTTATTTCATAAGTGAAAGGAGCGTTCCCGTTTGTTACTGAAACGGTAACGTCACCAACCACGGTCGGACAAGTAAGGGCGGTTTGTGCAAACGAAAGATCGGTAGGAGGGTTTAAGGCATCAATGGTTTCAACACTGATTGCCGTACATTGGTTGGCATCCCTTACCGTAATGGTATAGGTGCCGTCCGTAAGGCCGGTAAAGGCCGTTGTACCATCAAAAATGACACCATCTATACTGTATTCAAAGGGTGCCGTTCCACCGTTCACGCTTATAACACTGATCGTGGCATCGGTATTACAATCGTAATCCGTGGTTATACTGGTGTTCAACGCCAAAGTATTCGGTTCTCCCACTGTTGCCGTACCGGTTGTAATACATCCCTTGCTATCCGTAATCGTATAGTTGTACGGTCCTGCGGCCAAGCCGGAATACGTCTGCTGTGTTGAGGGAGCGCTTCCATCAAATACAATGGCATAGGGCGGAGTACCTCCGGAAACATTTAAGTTGACCGCTCCGTTGGAATCCCCATTACAACGTACATCGGTAATGATCGGGACACTTGCGGGCGGTGTATCGTCCGTAACGACTACCTGATTGGTCGTTACCGTACAAGATTCGCTATCTGTTATGGTAAATGTATAGGTGCCCGCAGTAGTCGTAAAATACGAAAATGGAACGCCCGGCACAGCTGTGCTCGCCTGAAAGGAAACACCGTCCAGAAACACTTCATAGGTATAGTTCGGGTTTCCATCCGCTATGGAAATCTCTATTTCAGCATCGGGTGTGCCGCTACAATCCAAATCCTTGATCAGATTGGCGGAAGCTGTCAGGGAAGGGAATACATCTATACTTGCGGTAGCGGTACAGTTACGCCCATCGATTACCTCAACGGTATAGCTTCCGGGGCCCAAACCTGTAAAACTGGTCCCGGATTGATATACTCCTCCGTTTACCCTATATTGGAACGGGGCAACGCCACCGGAAGTGACATTTGCGGTCAATATTAATCCCGTAGCACTATCGTAACAAAGGCTATTCGCGGTCACGCCCAATACCGGGGCAACAGTTGGTGTAAGGTTAAAGGTCCCGGTAACTTCACATCCGCCGGCATCCCTGACCGTTACGATATAATTTCCAGAGGTATCCGTTAGGCCTGTAAAAGAATTGCTTCCTTGTGGGCCCGTACGGGTTCCGGTTGGGTCTTCCAATTCATACTCATATCCGCCCCAACCATCGACCGCGGTAATGGTAACCGATCCCGGTTCTGTTCCTGAAATGGAACAGGTCAGGTCCGTAACGTCTAAATTGGAAATTACCAGTGCTGCAGGTGGTGCGGCAACAGTAACATCGGCCATATCCGTACAATTGGTATCATTGTCCGTAACCGTAATGGTATAGGTTCCAGCAGCAAGTCCGGTCAACGGAATTGTATTTGCGGTTTCTGTAGAACCCGAAAAAGTGCTCGGCCCCGTAACGCTATAATCGTAAGAAGTTACAAAGTCACTTACCATAAAAGTAATGGCACCGTCATTCGTTCCCAAGCAACTGGTATTGCTGTCCAATTGCCCTGTGACGGCAATCCTGTCCACCGGTGTTATGGTAAAGTCCTCCTCAACAGCACATCCCTTTGTATCTGTCGCCCTAAAGGTATAAGTGCCGGGGTCCAATGTGGTAAATAAGTTACTGTTTCCATTGTTCAATGCGTCCGCAACGGGGGCAATAATTTCGTAGGTGAAATTGGGGTTGCCACCTACAACGGTCACCGTAACATCCGCGGTTTGCGCAGGGCAATTAGGGGCCGTGGCCACAAATGTCAAATCCGTTGGTCCATTTAACGGATCAATGGTTATGGAGTTCGTATCAAATTCACAATTATTGGCATCCCTTACCGTAATGGTGTAGGTGCCGTCCGTTAAATTTTCGAAACGATGGGCATTTGGGGTAGTATCCGGAATAAAGGTTACACCATCTATACTATAAGAATAGGGTGCCGTTCCTCCGGTAACGTTTTGGGCTTCTATAATGGCATCCTGCAAGCAGGTATAATCCTGTATCAGAGCCGAAGTTGCATCCAATGGATTTGCTGGTTCGGAAATGGTATGGTTTTCGATAAAATCACAGGAAGCACCGTCCCTGCTTTGGCTAACGGTAACTGAATAGTCTCCGGGAGCTAAATTGGGGAAGAAACCAGAACTGTTGGTCGCGATATTGGTATTGCCAGCATCAAATAAGCGGTATGTGAGCGTATACCCGTTATCATTGGTTACATTGAATTGAATTGATCCGCTGGAATCTCCAAAACATCCTACATCTGTAATGGTCGTTGGATCAAACTGGGGCAAGGGTATGGACACAATCGTTACGACATTTGAAAAATGAAAACAATTGTTGTCATCTACTACTACAAATACATAATCCCCAGGGTCGGCAATAGTAAAATCAGGATCGGTCTGAAACTGGCCGGGAGGAATGTCCTGCGGTGTCGGATATGAAGTAACCGTTGTGCCTCCATTATCAACATACGTCCAAATCGCATAGGAATATGGTGCTTCTCCTCCCGAAGGGTTCATTGTTATGATTCCTTCACCACATACTATGGATCTTGATATACTGGCACTCAGGTCCAGGTCATTATTGTTCGCTATCGTTACCTGTTCACTATAAAAGCAGCCGTCGTCCGTTCGGGCAATTGCTATATAGTCTCCTGCCGTCAAACCTGTAAAGGTAAAGTTGTTACTGGATTGGGCCGTTTCATCGTCTATAAGTGTTCCTTGCCCACCATTGGAACCATCATCTAAACGCAGTTCATATTCATAATCGGCGTCGGCGTTATTCACCTGTATGTTTATGGTTCCCGGAATGGTACATGTTTCCGGTGTGGGCGTTACATTGTATGTTGCTTGCCTATCTAAAATACCTATAACCGGTGTTTCAAAAATACAGGCGTTCGCTATTGGCGTTCCGGAACCGTCCAGTTGTGTTACCTCAACAATATAAGATCCGTTTTCACCGGGATTAAAATCAAAACTCGGCCCGTTATTGGAGCTAAAAGGAATTAAAATACCATTTGTGGCCGCATCCCTCAATTGATAACCATAGCTCGTGCCTAAATTGGTAATCGTAATATTCCCCGGGGTAGTACATACAATATCCCGTTCGTTATATTGAATATCCAAGGTATTTTGAAATACATTGAAGTAAAAACGACTAGTACATCCATTTTGATAGGTGACGGAAAGCCTGTATTTCCCTTCGCTGGACACGATATAATTATTTCCGGTGCCTTCGGTGGTCCATGTACAGGTCAACGCCTTGTTGGCACAATCATCTCCGGTAGTATCAGGTGTTTGACAGGAATCCAACCTTTCCCATGCAATAGTCTGGGCATCTAAAATATTTACCTGGAGTTGTTTGGTATCCGCAACTCCACAAAGGAACAGTTTGGGCAGAAAATCCTGATCAATACTACATTGAACGATTTCTCCGGTAATGTCATTGGAGGGATCTGCATCCGAGTTTACATTGTTAAAATATTCTATTACAGGGTTGGGTATAGTTCCAGAGCCATAAGGTACCACGGCAATAATTTCCTGAAACCCTTTACATGGGTCCGGAATTATCTTGTCCACGATATAATCGCCAGTCTGAGTCACTACAATGGTGCTTGGATCATTGTCCGGGTCACCATCCGTAATCACCATGTCACCGGCATCTATCTGACCATTCCCATTAACGTCATTATACCATATATAGGAATCGAAACCGTCACCGGCGTCCAATATGGCCTCATTACCACAAAGTTCTACGGTCCTGGAAAAATCACAATTGGAGAGGTCGTCCAAAAGAAAGTTGGTGGCCCCGGGTATAGTGAAACCACAGGCATCAAAATCGGTTACACTGGGGTCGTCCGTAACAATAGCGGAATTCTCAACCCCATTATAGGTCGAGTATGCCAAATTTTGAATCAGGTCGGAACAGGCATCAATAAAATCGAAACAATTTTCCGCTACCTGTACGCTAAACCGAATTGAATAGACAGGGCCTCCCTCTAGTACAAGGTCATTCGGTATGGTAAATACAATTTCCCTGGTGGCGGCATTGTAGGTATACGTAACCCCTGGTGGCAATAAAAAATCGGAGGCAATAAAATCACTTCTTCCGTCCGGCGGGGATACGTTTACCGGTAAAACATCCCTGATCGTATAACTATCCCCGTCGTCATTTCCTATATTCTGAAAAGACAATACATAATCCAAAAGCTGGCCCAGGTTTACTCCCTGTCCCGTAATATCTACCCCCCCCGGGGTATTTACCCTTTTTTCCAGTACAATATTGGGTGCAATAATCTCTACGTCAAAAGAAGCAAAAAAGATGTCGTACTTGTCCTGGGTAGAACTCGCCCTTAATATGGCATTTGTTGCATCATTAGGGATTACATTATTAAAATTATTCGTGACGTTGAACAAATCCACATCCCACCCCAGCGTATTTACACTATTGGGATTACGGGCAGTAAACATCACGTCTTCTATGGTAATGTTGGAATTGAAAAAATTATTCGTAGGGTTCAAGGTGTTTCCCAAAGGGCTAAAGGGTTGGCCTTCTGCACTAATGGATAGTCCATCTCCGGTAATTCTATTATCTCCTTCCAAAGCCGCCACCCCAATTTTGGCGTTAACATCAAAAGGAGCGGGAAGGGTCGTAAAGCCACTTACAGGAATGTCTACCGTTTCCCCGGATTTAATTCCGGCATAACCATCAAATGTGGTAATATATCTACTTCCCGGAAGATTCGGGTTTTCATACACCACGACCATGGTCCATCCTCCAGAAATACCTCCGGATATACCACTGCCGTTACTGGCCCTCATATTGGCCACAAAATAATCCCCATTGGGGTTGGCCAATCCGGCGACTATGGAGGTAACGTCTTTGTAATAAGCGTATGGGCTATAATATCCAAAATCCGAATCACCATCACCATCGAACAATTCTTCGTCCGCCGTTATATCCTGATAGGCACCGTTGGGAACTTGAAATTTGATCTGATCAATGTTGCTCCTATCCGAATTTACATATACCGCAGACCAATACAAGCCGGCATAACGCACCAGGGAACAATCCGGATCTGGAATCGATAAGGTGGCACTGCTGGAGCTAAATGTAGTCGGGTCGCTATCCACATCTATGTACTGCATGTTCAAATTATCATTGAATTCGGATGCATTTCCCGTAAGATCGTATGGGTCATTCGGAGAGGTGGCCGGTACCGTTACCGTTTCCCGTCGCCATCTGCCATTTCTAAACACCCATCTAGTGAACGTAAATTCGTCATTTTGTCTATTCACAATGTTGTTGCCTATAAAGGTGAGTTCTCCGCGAATATCCGCCGCATAACGTACATCGAAATCATTTTTGACCTGCCCAAAGGCAGAAAAAGTTCCAAAAAACAATAAACCGGCAATTACGATACGCTTAAGCAAAGAAACTTTCATGGATTTGGTCAGTTTGATAGTATCAGAATATGTAAACATCTTGGTCATGTGGTATTGTTCGTCAGTATATCCGAGTAATGTCACCTTGTTCAAAAAGCGTCTAAACGGAAATCTCCAATAACAAATATTGACCTTAAGGGCGAGGTGCTGAATTTAATGTTGTGGTATGGCCTTTTTATGTTGTGAAACCACATTTAAGGAGTGTTTGGTTTTGCAAAAATCCCGTGTTTTCAGTGTTGTAGGAAGGTATTGGGGGTTTAAGCTTTTACGTGAAATCAAAAATTTATAGGAGTATCAGGAAGTGTTTTAGCTCATTTGTGTAACATTTCGGAAATTCCAAAGTCTTTGATGGTATAAAAAGAAACCCACAAACTATAGAATATATCTACTTCTAACCAAGAACTCATCTTGACTTTTTCTATTTCCTAAAAAATGATCAAGGAGCGATTAAAGAAGTTACGGTTGGCCCATAATTTAACCCAAACCACGCCTGGGAAAATTTCCGGTGTATCCAACGTTCAAATCGGCAGATATGAAAATGGGGTGTCCAAACCTAAACCAGAAACCTTGATCAAATTGGCAAAGGCCCTGGGAGTAAATCCAGGTTATTTTACGGATAAAAAACAAATTCCCCGACAATACCCATCTGGAAGAACACCTGGAAAGATTGAGAAAGGTCATCAAAACCGATGATGATCAAAGAACATTAATAGCCCTCATCGATGTTTTATATTATAAAAACGAGGATAAATCCATACACTGATTTCTAAGAACGAAGACATCGTACAATTTGCTATTGATCAATATACCAACACTTGTCTTTGCGAAGAATTTCTCATTCCAAAAAAATAGGGAGAAACCTTATAACATTGAGATTTCTCATCGCTCATGCTTCGCTTTATCGAAATGACGAATCGATGCTTTAAAACATAACGTTAAAGCAGTAATACCTCAATTATAATATGACTTTAGCATTTATATATTAATATTTTCCCCTTTAAGCCATTTGGTCCGAATTCACTCGCATGATCCACATCTTATCGTCATAGGCATCGTTCAATCTGGAATAATATGATATTAACGCATTGTTCCATGATTCATGGCGTTTTAAATAAACATACCTATAGTTATTTTCTGGATTAATAAAATAACTGGCATTGAGTCCAAATGAGTTTAAAAGCTTTACAAACCGGTTTGCATTCCTAGGGTTGGCAAACACATTGGCTATAATATAATATCCAGATCCAATACCATTGATCTTATACGTTTTGGGGTCCGTTTCATTTGCAGCCACTTTGTCCCGTACTACAACGTTGGTCCTAAGCGCATCCGTATTGTATTTGGAGGATTTTTCCTTGAGCTTGTTTACGTTTGTGGCATAGGCCTCGTTCGTATATCTATTCTCAACGTTCATGATCCACATGGCCCCATCATAGGTTCCATTAAGTTTATTGTCATGTGCGGCAACAGCCTCTTGCCACGTATTAAAACGTTGCAGATACACATATTTTAAACCATTATTGGGATTGTCTATATAATCGGCACCAATGCCTTTATCGTTCAGGTCATTCAAAAACTTATTCAGGTATTGGCCCCCTTTGTATACGTTCGCAACAACGTAGTAACCATCCGTAACGCCAGGCAAATCCTTGAATTTTCTGCTTTTTACCTTATCCTGAACCTGCCTTTGTTGCGTTCCCGATGTTGTGCGTCTGACCGTACTGTTAACGGCAACCGCATCTTTTTCCTTTGTTACCGATGCTATTGTAGAGGCCACAGCCCTTTTTTCTTCCTTGATAACCCCTTTGTCTCGTCCGTGGGCCGTATCTGTAACATTGTTTGCCAGGGCATCCTTAGCCGTTTCATTGGATTTTAATATCGGTTTATTGTTCACTTCGTTATCGGTAACGTTCGATTTTCTATCCATCTTTATTTTAGGCTCAATAACGGCTATAGCATCTTTTGATATTTCTTCCCGGTTCGTGTTTTGAGGTTTAAACCTATCATTATTACCGTTATTTTTTGCAGAAGCGATACCCGTTAATGTATCGTTCCCTCTAAAGATGCCTTCGGCCCTGCGTTCCAAATCGGGCCTATTGCCCTTGGTTTCATTACGGACCATGCGCATGACCATCTCGAAACGGCGTTCCAAATCTTTTTGTCTGTTGGACTCCAAAGAATCCTGACGGAACATGAGTTCTTCAATAATGGCATCGTTTTCGGCCAGTTTGCGTTTTAATTCGGCTACCTCTTCATTGGTCGCAATATCATTCTCCGGCAACAAGGCGTTTTCCACAAAGTCATTGGTATCATCCTCGAACAATACCCGGTCTTCCGTAAGATTGGGCGTAAACGAATAGGCAAAGGATATTTCATGGGTTGGCCCAAAGTTGTTAAAATTATTGGACAGTCCTTTTTCCATCGTGTATCCCAAGGAAATTCTTCTGTTCAGGTTAAAACCGACTCCTGCGGCGGCCCCGTAAAAACTATCATAACCCCCTTGTATCCATCCCAGTTTTGGTAAGTCCAAGATTAAACTACCCCCCAAGGTAATTTCCTCCTCACCTACCTTTCTAACCCGGGCCAATGGCATAAGCCTGCCTTCTTCCAAAATACCCGTTTTGTTTTTAAACTGATGGGTATATTGCAGGTGGCCGGAAAAGGTCTTGTCACCAAACTCCGTAATGGATTCACTGGTCTTTAAGTTATAATCAAATAAATCTTCTGCAAACAGACCAAAATCAAATTGGCCATACGATAGATTGAAGCCCGGTTGAAACAATAGTAGGTTCTGGTCTTGGAGTCCGGCTAAGAACGGATCGTCCTCCACCGTAGTGGCCCTGCCCTGATCAAAGCCACTGTTGTAATAGGAAACATTGGCCCCAAATGTAAAATTACTTTTGTCGCTCAGTTTAATACCGTAGGCATAATTGGCAAGTACCCCAAAATTACTCAGAGGTCCCAAACGTTGTGCGTATAAACTAAGGCCCAATCCCGTACGGTCACTGATACGTCCACTATAGCTCAAGAAGTATTTTTGGTCATTATCGTCAAACTGTACCGATTGGTTTCTATGCAATAGATTCACATAAGACTTATCTTCCCTGACCGTTGAAAAGGTAGGGTTAATAAGAAAACGGTTGTATCTCAAAAGGTTTTGTGCCGGTACATCATAGGATATAATAGGATTCTCCTCCTGCGCACTTACCTTAAGTCCTACAAGCATGAACAACAACAAGTAAAAAACACTCTTCTTTAGCATGGTAATCTTAACGTATTACGGTAATCGTACCCTGTTTGAGTACTTCACTGGCATCCCTTATCTTATAGTAGAATACCATATTCTGTTTGGTAAAGGCGGTTGACGATTGTGGCCAGTTATTTTTATAATCAAATTCGTTTAACACTTCTTCGCCCTGATCATTATATATAATAACGTTTACATCTGCCTTGTTGGAATAGGAATTTGGAATAATCCATTGGTCATTGATGCCATCCCCATTAACAGTAATTACATTAGGCACCTTAAAAGTATCCATATAGGTAACGACTATCTGCCGAACAATTTCACAATTATCGATATTCGCAATTAGGGTATAGGTGCCTTCTTCCGTAAAGGATACATTGTCCGTTGTGCTCATTTCCACATTAGATGGGTCCAACCATCTGTAGGCCGTACCTCCCCGTGCGGTAACCGTACGTGAAGTACCCTCGGGAACGACTATATCACCGGTAGGATCCAACGTTATCAGGTTTTCGTCCAAAGGAGAAACGGTCACTTCATTGGAAATCAACGAACAGCCATCCCGGTCTAAAACCAATCGGTATGTTCCTGCGTCGCTTACCTCCAAAGACCGGTCGGTCGTACTAACCGGGCTACCATCTCTTTGCCATTCAAAACTTTCACCCGACAAGTCTATCAAAGATGAAATAGTAACCATATCGCCAGCACTACAATAGACCGTGCTTGTACTATTTATGGCCAGGGTCTCACTTGTTAGCAACTGTACGGGCAAGATATTTGAAGTTTCATTATAGCTGTCAATATTGGCAATAAGCCGATAATCGCCGTTTTCTGCATTAGAAGCCAAACTTATGGCCTTGGCCGTTTCTCCAGATACATCGGTACCGTCTTTTTGCCACTGGTAAGAGAAAGCATCGATCAAATCTGCGGTCACCTCCGTTTTAGTACCGTCGGATGCCACTGCATTAATTGCACTTACTTCTATAACGATACTTGTAGACACACAAGCTGTATAGGTATCCTGATAATCGGCTATAATTTCAAATGATGCCGGAGAAACCGCAATGGTGGTTTCAGAGTTCTTTTGGGTAACGGCACAACTGCCTCCCGTTTGCGATACTTCCGCATAATAATCCCCATCCTGTGAAATGGTCAATGTATTATTTGTCTCACCAGAAATTTCCACCCCATTTCTAAACCATTTGTAGGTAGGTGTATTTGCCGTTGTGCTTACGGAAAGTGTCTGTGTCTGTGATGGAAGGACAACTACATTGGCAGCGTTGTCCCGAGTTACCGTATAGGCATCCGCATTGGTAATGGTCAAAACCTCAGATCGTTCGGTACAAATACTATTTCCTGAAATTTCTACGGCATAATCACCTTCAAATCCAACAGAACCGGCATCTACCGTATAGGAACTGCCAACGGCACCCGTAATGGCATTACCGTCCTTATACCATCTGTAATTCCAACTCGGATCGGTAAGGTTAATGGACAGCGTTTCCGTATCCGTGCTGCATAGTGCTGTTTTAGAAGGGGTATTAATGGCAATCCCTGTTCCGGAAGCACCAATGGTAACATCAACAATATTGGAATCTGTATTCCCCGAACCTGTACAAATGGGGCCATAATCTACAAAGGCATTGTACATACCACTCTGGGTAACACTGAGCGTATGTCCGGTTTCTCCCGCGAGGGGCGTTCCGCTCCTGAACCAAATATACTGATAGGTTTCCGGGTTGGCTATATTGTCCACCCTTAAGGTAGTAGGGCCCGTACTGCAAACATTGCCCGGAGGCACACCATCGCCTGCCTCACTAATATTTAAACTGGAAGTAACATCCATATAATACATATTGTATGCTTCGGATTCCGCCCCTATTTTAACGGGATCCGTACTGCGTACCCGCATTTTATAACCTTGCCCCCTGGTCGTTGTCGGTATGGCAAAATCAATATCAAAATCGGTATTCGAATTTTGGTCGGTAATCGTTGCCAAGGTCGATGGGCTGTCAAAATTTCCACTGGCATCCGACAGTTCCAAAATAAACTCATTGGCCTCATTGGCCGTACCTGCCCATGTAATGTTCACAAAATATTCATTAAAGCCTCCGTTTCCGGCACAAATGGCCGTCCATGGGGAATTTCCGGCCAGATTGGGATTGTCCGCCGGTTCGGGAGCATTGATCACAATGGCCTGTGCGGATAGCTGTAGGCAGCCAAACAGCATTAGCCATATACTAAACATGTAATTTTTGTAATTAGTTTTCATAAGCTACGTAGATTTGGGGGCCACTACTTTGGGTATGAATGTTATGTCATTTTCACTTAAACCTAATATTCAACGACAAATATGTTATTTATAACGATCATTACGAAGTTATTGTTGTAGGCAAGATCAATTCTGTTGTGAAATGCAATTAATGTAAGGTGTGCTTAATTTAAACCTAGGGATTACCGCATTTTTGCTACTTTTGTAAGCTCAAAAAAATGTACCATGAGCGAGACGGTCAAGTCTTTGAATTTTATTGAACAGATCATAGAGGAAGACCTTGAAAACGGGTACTCCAAAGCAGTGCTAAGATTTCGCTTTCCTCCTGAGCCCAATGGTTATTTGCACATTGGGCATGCGAGTTCTATTTGTCTTAATTTTGGCCTTGGATTACGCTACAATGCACCTGTAAACCTAAGGTTTGACGATACCAATCCGGCCAAGGAAGAACAAGAGTTTGTAGATGCCATTAAAAAGGACGTGGCCTGGCTTGGTTACAAGTGGGATACCGAACGGTATGCTTCTGATTATTTCCAGCAACTCTATGATTGGGCCATAACATTAATCAAAGAAGGTAAGGCCTATGTAGACAGTCAGTCTTCCGAGGATATGGCCGAACAAAAGGGAACACCTACGGAAGCGGGAACGGAAAGTCCCTATAGAAATCGATCATTAGAAGAGAATTTGACCTTGTTCGAAGGCATGAAAAATGGCGATTTTCAAGAGGGGCAACATGTGCTTCGGGCTAAAATAGACATGACCTCTTCCAACATGTTGATGCGTGATCCCATCATGTACCGTATTCTCCATAGGACCCATCACAGAACAAATACCGATTGGTGTATTTATCCAATGTACGATTGGACCCATGGGGAAAGCGATTATATTGAACAAGTTTCCCATTCCCTCTGTACCCTGGAGTTTTTACCACATAGAGAACTTTATGATTGGTTTTTGGATCAGGTACATGATCCAAATATGGTTAGACCGAAACAACGGGAATTTGCCCGAAGGAACCTTAGCCATACGGTGGTCAGTAAACGCAAATTACTGCAACTTGTGGCCCAAAATGCAGTGAAGGGATGGGATGATCCCAGAATGCCTACAATTTCCGGGTTACGCAGAAGGGGCTATACCCCCGAATCCATTCGGAACTTTGCGGATACTATCGGTATCGCCAAACGAGAAAACCTTATCGATGTTTCTTTATTAGAATTCAATATTAGAGAGCATCTAAATAGGGTAGCGCCTAGGGTAATGGGCGTTTTGGATCCCCTAAAACTGATCATTACCAATTACCCTGAGGGTCAAGAAGAGTGGTTGGATGCGGAAAACAATCCCGGGGATGAGGCCGCAGGTTCCCGAAAAGTACCTTTTTCAAAAGAACTGTATATAGAGAAATCCGATTTTAGGGAGGAAGCGAATAAAAAATTCTTCCGGCTAAAATTAGGTGGAGAAGTACGGCTCAAGAACGGTTATATTATTAAAGCCGAGAGCTGCACAAAAGATACCGAAGGGAATGTTGTTGAAGTACAATGCACCTATGACCCTAAAAGTAAAAGTGGTAGTGGAACAGTGGAAAGCCTCAGAAAGGTAAAGGGTACCCTACACTGGGTTTCCATAGCACATGCCTTGGAAGCGGAAATTCGCCTTTATGATCGTCTATTCACACACGAAAGTCCCGATTCCCAAAAAGACAGGGATTTTATGGAATTCATAAATCCCGATTCTTTAGAAGTCATCAGAGGGTTTGTAGAGCCAAGCTTGAAAACGGCCAAAGTAGAAGAACGATTCCAATTTCAGCGGATGGGGTATTTTTGCGTGGATCCCGATTCCACTTCAACCCATCTCGTCTTTAATCGCACGGTAGGGCTTAGGGATTCCTGGGCGAAAGTTCAGCAGAAAAAATAACTTGTCGTCCGAGAATGGTGGGCAAATATTAAGATCAAAGCGGTTACCATATATGGATTTCGATTCCTGTTGCTAAGCTACTGTAGGCCTTTGCGTACGTCAGGAGAGCAAATAAAGCATTCCTTGCAATGCGTTTATCTGTATAATATCGCAGTTGAGATGTAAAGGGTGTTCTGGCATCTTTATTCATTGATTTTTACGACCTTATACAAGTAATCTCCTGAAAAGCACCATATTTTTTTTGCTTTTTAGTATGGAAAACGAAACAATTACGTCTTAGGAGAAAACCATCGACGTGAAAAAAATTATACCTATTCTATTTCTCACCCTGGGTATGGGTCTTCAGGCTCAAGAGGTATCTATTTCCCAAATTGATTTTGAAGGGTTAAAACGCAGTAAGGAATCCTTTTTAAGACGGTTGATCAAAACCAAGGAAAAATCGGTTTACGACACCTTAAAAATCAAAGATGACGTGGATCGTTTAAAACGCCTTCCCGGTATTGCCAATGCTTCGTACTCCTCACATATAGTAGGGGATAATGCCATAGTTACCTACACGCTTGAAGAAAACTTCACCCTGATTCCCGGCCTTCGCATAGCAACGGCGAACGACGGAAGTTTTGCATATCGTATTTCGGCTTTTGAGTTCAATCTTTTTGGAAACAACCAACTTTTCGGTGGTTTTTATGAAAAGAATGTTTTTAGTTCTTATGGGGTCTTTTGGGAACATCCGTTCCTATTTAGCGATAAATTGGGCATTGGGCTAAGTTATCAGGATGTAACGACCTTAGAGCCCGTTTTCTTTGATAGCGGAGAAGAAGATTATCGGTTTAATTCCAAAAATTTAGAGGCCAATCTCCTGTTTTCCTTTGATTTTAACAATGAAGCGGAATTAGGTGCCATACTGGTACAGGAAAATTACCGTTTTGAGGGAGAAAGCCTCATTCCCAATAGGCCAAACAATCTTGAGGCGGACAAATTAATTTACAGAGCGGCCTATCGTCATGTAGATTTGGACATAGATTATCAATATGTAGATGGCATCCAAAATGAATTTACAGGACAATATATTCAGTTTTTGGACGGAAATATTGCCGGAGAGGCATTTTTGGATAATTTTTTATCGCTTCGTAATGATTTCATCTATTATAAAAAGTTGGGAGACAAGGGCAATTGGGCCAATCGCCTGCGTTTGGCCGCCGCTATTGGTAACGAGGATTCCCCTTTTGCTCCTTTTACCCTGGACAACCAATTGAATATACGTGGTGTGGGCAATACCGTAGATCGGGGAACGGCGGCCATTGTATTCAATACCGAATACCGGCATACTTTGCATGAGAAGGGCTGGTTCGTAATACAGGGAAACGCCTTTATTGATGCCGGTTCATGGCGAAGGCCCGGAAATGATTTTTCACAATTGTTCGACGGTTCTTCTGCGCAGCTTTATCCGGGATTGGGAATCCGGTTTATCCATAAACGTATATTCAATGCCGTTTTTAGGCTGGATTATGGTTTTGGTATCGGTACCAATGCTACCAACGGAATTGTTTTTGGCATAGGGCAATATTTTTAGTACAACTTGAAACCAACGATTGTCCTTGCGGGCAACTCCATTATAAAAGCCCTGAACATAGCTATGTTCAGGGCTTTCCTTAATTATACTAAAAGGTATTTTATTCTTTCTTTTTAGATGGGGTCGTTTTTTTCATCTGCTCCCCGATCATATTGCTTGCCGTAAAGGACGCTACCATATTGTTCAGCATATCACTGCCCGCTTGTGGTGAATTTGGCAACAGAATGAGATTGGTATTGGTTTCCTCGCCAATACTCTGTAGCGTATCATAATGTTGTGTGACCACTATAAGGGCAGAAGCTTCCTGTGAATTGATGCCCACTTTGTTCAGCACCTCAACGGATTCCTCAAGACCCCTAGCAATTTCACGGCGCTGATCGGCAATACCCTGCCCCTGCAAGCGTTTGCTTTCTGCTTCGGCCTTGGCCTTTTCAACAATAAGGATACGGGCGGCATCCCCCTCGAACTGTGCGGCGATCTTTTCACGTTCGGATGCATTGATACGGTTCATGGCCTCCTTTACTTGTGCATCCGGATCAATATCGGTAACCAGGGTCTTGATGATATCATACCCATAGTCCAACATGGCGTCTTGCAGTTCTGATTTTACCGCTATGGCAATGTCGTCCTTTTTAACAAAGACATCGTCCAGTTTCATTTTAGGGACTTCCGCACGCACGACATCGAACACATAGGACGTAATCTGATCGTGTGGATACTCCAGTTTATAAAAAGCCTCATAGACCTTGTTCTTGATGACAACATATTGTACCGAAACCTTTAGCTTTACAAATACATCATCTAAGGTCTTGGTTTCGACGATTACATCCAATTGTTGGATTTTTAATCCTACCCTGGCCGCAATACGCTGCACAAAAGGAACTTTAAATTGAATACCTGCATTGCGTACGCTGGTAAATTTTCCAAAAGTCTCAATAATAACCGCCGTTTGTTGTTTGACCATAAATACACCGGATAAAATAGTGATGAGTGCAAAAAAACCAACAACGATCCAAATAAAGTAATCCCCCATAATAGTATGATTTAAGTTAAAGAAGTAATTTACGAAAACACTGTATGATATCAGTAGTTATTATTGGGGAATTGTTACAGAAATTCTAAAATACGCTGCGGGCTTATTCCTCTTTTATTACCTTGTAGGGCCGATATGACTTTTTTTTTGAAAACGGGTGCCGATAAGAACAATTTTGAAATTGATTTTCTAGATTACATTGCGCTTCGTGTAAAGGATTTGGGCATCTCGATTCTGGGGCGATTTCCCCATCTTTCTTTTGGCCAAAAGCGCTATAAAATCCTAGGGTTGGGCTTTACGGTTATGGCTATTTTACTTATAATGATGTTTTGATGGGAAATGGGTTGGGACTTAAAATATAAAGTTTTGGTTCTGTACAAACTTGAAAATGTGTCACTTTCTACCACCCTAATTATGCCTTATATGAATCATTGTCCACAATATAATCAAATCATTAAAAGTTTCCATATAATTCAACTTTATTGTTGTCTTTGCTAAAGTAAAACGACAATTGAACTGAATGAAACCGAAATTTGAGGTAGTATTTCTTGAACAAGCTATTGATTTTATATCCAAATTGGATGCGAAAGCTAAACTCGAAAATGATCCAAAATTATTTAAAAAGCTAACGGATGACATTTGGGAATTTAGAACTCTTTATCAAGGAATTCAATATAGGCTCTTTGCATTTTGGGACAAAACGGACAAAAGCGAAACGCTTGTGTTATCAACACATGGAATGGTTAAAAAAGTAAGTAAAGTACCAAAATCCGAAATTGATAAAGCATTGAACATCAGAACAGAATATTTTAACCAATAAATCCAGGGTATGGCAACAAAAATGAAAATGATGACACTTGACCAAATGAAAGACAAGGACATTGGAAAAGTTGGAACTATCGAACGAGATAAGTACGAATTTGATCTGCGGATGGAAATCTTAGGAGATATGATTAAATCTGTCAGAAAAGAGCGGAATTTAACACAAGAACAGCTCGGAGAATTAATCGGGGTTCAAAAATCACAAATATCGAAATTAGAACGAAATACTAAAAATGTAACTATCGAAACGATTTTAAAAGTTTTTAGAGCATTAAAAGCCAACGTTAGATTTAGTGTCGAAATGAACGAATGGGAATTTAAAGTAGCATAAAAACATAGCTAACAAATGCTTAAATATAATGGATTGGTTTTCTTTGCAAAGAGCGCATAGAGCATGACAATTGATTTTCGTTACTACCATTAAAGAGCTTCTTATATAGAATGATGGACAAAATATCCGATGGCAATGGCATAATAAAAACTATTCTTCCCTAACCCAACTTGGCAATAGCGGTCTTAATGCGTTCCATACTTTCCATTTGCCCTATAAGCCCCATAATATCAAAAATATGTGGGCCTTTCATACCCCCTACCAGTACCAAACGCAAGGGTGGCATCACTTTTCCAAAGGAAAGGCCCTGATCGGTAATCCAGGATTTTACTATGGTCTCTATTTTTTCGGACGAAAAATCAGAGATACTTTCCAAAACCGTTAGTAATTGTTGCATGATTTCCGAGGTGTCTCCTTTCCACTGTTTCTTGGCCGCCTTTTCATTATAATTGTCCGGGGACACAAAGAAATAACTGCCCAATTCCCAAAAATCGGACACAAAAATAGCACGTTCCTTGATCAAGGCAATTACTTTGGTCACATAGTCCGTATTCCAAGTTTTGTCAAGCAGTTTTTTTTCGATTAGAGCCAAACTGAACAACTCCGCCAATTCCCCATCATTTTTCCCTTGCATGTATTGTTGATTATACCATTTGGTCTTTTCAGGGTCAAAACGGGCTCCCGATTTATTAACACGTTCCAAACTAAAGGTTTGTATCAGTTCTTCCATACGGAACACTTCCTGTTCGGTACCCGGGTTCCACCCCAACATGGCCAAGAAATTGGTCACAGCCTCGGGAAAATAGCCCGCTTCCCTGTAGCCTTGGGATTCGTTCCAAGAAATCGGAAATACGGGAAATCCTCCTTTTTCCCCATCACGCTTGCTCAATTTTCCCTTGCCCACGGGTTTCATGATCAGGGGTAAGTGTGCAAACTGTGGTGCTTCCCATCCAAAGGCATCGTATAACTGCCAATGCAGAGCCAGGGAAGGCAACCACTCCTCTCCTCTAATTACATGACTGATTTCCATTAAGTGATCGTCTACAATATTCGCCAAATGATAGGTAGGCATCCCATCACTCTTATACAACACCTTATCATCCAAGGTGTTCGTGTCAATTTCCATATCGCCGCGAACAATATCCTTTAAATATAGTTTCTCATCGGCCGGGGTCAAAAAACGGATTACAAAATCTTCGCCATCGGCAATTCGTTTTTCCGTTTCTTCCGGCTTTAGGGAAAGGGAATTGTCCAATTTTAAACGATTGTGCCAATTATAGATAAAGGTTTTCCCCCTGGCCTCATGGTCTTTTCGGTGAAAATCCAGCTTTTCCGATGTGTCAAAGGCATAATAGGCCTTCCCTTTTTTGACCAGTTCATCTGCATATTGTCTATACAGGTGCTTTCGTTCACTCTGGCGGTACGGCCCAAACCTTCCTTCTTTCCCCGGACCCTCATCAAAAGGCATTCCACACCAATCCAAAGCTTCTACAATATATTCCTCGGCTCCTTCCACGTACCTATTTTGATCTGTATCCTCTATCCGAAGAATAAAATCCCCTCCATGTTTCCTGGCGAATATATAATTGAACAAGGCCGTCCTGACCCCACCAATATGTAAGGGGCCTGTTGGGCTCGGCGCAAAACGAACACGTACTTTTTTACTCATGGCGCAAAGGTATAAAAAGCACTGTTGGCTTAAAAGAATACGTTGCGGGTATCCGGGATAATTTCAGGTACTGGCATATCAAACCCATAAAAGCCTCAAAAAGTAAGCACATTGCTCCTTTTAACAATTTTTTCTAATCGAAAAATCCAATTACTCCTATCTTGGTACTAAATATAGCTGAATCTTGCACATTTACGATTACATACTCCATAAGCTCAATCTATTTATCCGGAAACACTATACCCAAAAACTGGTTAAAGGAGTTCTTCTGTTTCTGGCCTTGGGCCTGTTATTTTTTCTGATCGTTATGGCCGTGGAATATATGCTTTGGCTCAATAGCACAGGAAGGTTGGTGCTGCTCATGGTCTTTGTGGCCGTAGAGCTCTTTTTATTGTCCACTTATATTCTGAAACCATTATTTTATCTTTTTAAACTTAAAAATGGTATCGGTCCCAAGGATGCGGCACAAATAATCGGCAGGCATTTCCCCAATGTGGGGGATAAACTGTACAATCTTTTGGATTTGGCGGAAAACAAGGAAGAATCCGAATTGTTGTTGGCAAGCATAGCACAACGTTCACAGCAATTAAGGCCCGTTCCTTTTACCAATGCCATAAATTACAAGGATGCATTGGGTAATGCCAAATACATGATTATACCAATCGTTATAGTCGGGTTGTTGTGGGTATCGGGAAATTGGAACACTTTTTTTGGATCGTATGAACGGGTAGTCAATTACAATTTGGCCTATGAACCTCCCGCTCCTTTTCAATTTAAGTTGTTGTCCGGTGATTTAAATGCAATAGAAAGCAAGCCCTTTGAAATTAGGGTGGCGACCCAAGGGGAAATAAAGCCCGAAAATGTTTATATGATTATGGGCGGAAGGGAAATTTTACTTCAATATAAAAACGGTATCTATCAATACACCTTATCCCCTCCCTTGGTCACAGCCAATTTTAGCTTTATCGCAAATGATGTACAGTCTCGTCAATACAAGCTCAATGCCCTTAAGGCACCATCTATCATTGATTTTAGTCTTGAGCTGAATTATCCCTCTTACCTCAAAAAAAGGAGGGAAACCCTTAAAGGTACGGGCAATGCCATTCTCCCCGAAGGCACTAAAGTCAGTTGGAACATTCTGGGCCAAAACACGGCGGATATCCGTCTTATTACAAAAGATACGGCGGTCCTGTTTACCAAGGATGCCGATTCCTTTGCCCTTAGTAAGCACATTTACCAAGATTTGCGTTATCAACTAAGTACATCCAATGCCAATGTTCAAGATTATGAAAAACTGGATTATGGCTTTAAGATAATCAAGGATGGTCACCCCAAGATCAAGGTAGTTCAAGTCTTGGATTCATTGAATCCCAATATTTCTTATTATTCCGGGGAAGCTTCGGATGATTATGGCCTATCTCAAATAGATTTGATCTATTATGAACTGGGGAAGGAAAAAGAAAAAAAGTCCATCAAGATAGATGTCCCAAAAAACGGATTTGCCCAATTTTATTATACCTATCCTTCCGGTTTGGATCTGGAAACCGGTAAAAACTATGCATTTTATTTTTTAGTGACGGACAATGATGCCATTCATCATGGCAAGACGGCAAAAAGCCAGGTGTTCAATCAGGTGCTTTTAGATGACGGACAATTAAAAAACAGGGATTTAGAATCTCAACAGTCGCTCATCAATAATCTGGACAGGTCATTGGAAAAGGCCAAAGAACAACGAGAAGTTTTGGAGGAAATCAGCCAACAACAAAAGGAAAAAAACAGTCTCAATTTCAATGATCAAAAACAAATCAAGGATTTCCTGAAAAAACAGGAGCGGCAGGAAGAACTGATGCAAAAATTCAGCAAGGAACTTAAGGAGAATTTAAATAAGAGCGATACCGATGATAAACTAAACCGGTTGCTCCAAGAACGTTTGGAACGTCAAGAACTGGAGGCCAAAAAGAACCAAAAATTGTTGGAGGAACTCAACAAAATTGCGGATAAGATCAATAAGGAGGAACTGAGCAAACGCTTAGAGGAACTGGGCAAAAAACAACAGAACGGCAAACGCAGCCTGGAACAGTTGCTGGAGCTGACCAAAAGATATTATGTTACCGAAAAAGCGGCACAATTGGCAAGAGACCTGGAAAAGCTTTCGGAACGACAGGAGGTATTGTCCGATTTAAAAATCGGCAAGGATTTTTCGGAAAAAGAACAAAAGAAAATGAACGAAAGTTTCGAGAAACTTTCAGAAGAATTGGAGGAGCTTAGAAAAGAGAATTCCCATTTGAAAAAACCCATTAATCTAAAAATCGATGAAGATAAAAAGTCCGGTGTAAAAGAAGACCAAGAGCATGCTTTGGAGGAAATTAGAAAACACCATGGTACGGAGCAATCCTCCCAAAAGGGGGGAAAGATGGAAAACTCCGGGTCCAAAGCGGCAAGAAGCCAAAAATCCGCAGCTCAAAAGATGAAGGAAATGAGCAAGGAACTAAGCCAATCATCGGCCGGGGGCGGGGGAGGTTCCTCAATAGCGGAGGACGCTGAAATGCTCCGTCAGATTTTGGATAATCTGGTTATTTTTTCCTTTAAGCAGGAAAGTCTTTTTGACAAACTCAGCAATCGAGAGGAAGAGGATGTTATACAGTATTCTACCACGGTCCGCGACCAAAAGGAACTGAAAAACCTATTTGAGCATGTAGATGATAGTCTTTTTGCACTTTCTTTACGGCAAGCGGAACTTTCCGAATTTGTAAACGAACAGATTACCGAGGTATATTATAACATTGATAAATCTTTAGAAAGCATAGCGGACGGAAAGACATACCAAGGTGTTTCCTATCAAAAGTACGTGCTTACGGCTTCCAATAACCTGGCGGATTTTCTGGCCGAAGTTATGGACAACATGCAACAAAGCATGCAAATGGGGAAAGGCCAAGGGAAAGGAGAAGGTTTTCAATTGCCGGACATCATTAGAGGGCAAGGTGAAGTCAATGAAAAAATGGGGGAATCCGGGAAGTCGGGGAGCAAAGGAAACTCTGGAAAAAAACAGGGAGATGGTCAGGAAGGCCAAAAGGGGGGAGAGGAGTCCAAAGGAAAACAAGGAGAAAACGGGAAAAGTGGAAAAGAAGGGCCGGGAAATGGAAAAGAACAGGGACAAGGTGGTGATGGCAAGAACGGGAAAGGCAATAGTGGAGGTTCAGGAAACGATGGAAAAGGGCAGGGGCAGATGAGCGAAAGCGAACTTCAAGAAATCTATGAAATTTACCAGCAACAGCAACGTATTCGTCAGGAATTGGAAAAACAATTGAAAGATATGATCAATGCGGACGATAGAAAATTAGGAGAGCGACTAGTGCGACAAATGGAAGATTTTGAAAACGATTTATTGGAAAATGGCATTACGCAACGCACGATCAATAAGGCAAATACCATTCAGTATGAACTACTGAAATTAGAAAATGCAACACTGAAACAGGGTGAAAAACCAGAGCGGGAAAGTACTACAAACACCAGAAACTTCACCAATCCCATAACCACTAAACCCTCATTATTAGATAATTATCACAATGAGGTTGAAATTTTAAACAGACATGCCTTACCTTTGCGCCAAAATTTTCAAAACAAAGTAAAGGAATACTTCAAAGAAAATGATTAATTTCAACTATGTGTCTGATTTTCAGTTAAATAAAGAAAAAATATTTCGTTTTTGGATAGAAAAATGCTGTGATAGTGAAGGGTATTCCGTAGGTGAATTAAACTATATCTTTTGTAATGACAACTATCTTTTGGAAATAAACAAGAGGTATCTCGATCATGAAGATTTCACGGACATTATTACTTTTGATTATGTTCATGGTAAAATAGTTTCTGGTGATATTTATATTTCTGAAGAACGTGTTCGGGAAAATGCCAAAATTTTCAAGGTTGATTTTGAAAACGAAATACAACGTGTAATGGCGCATGGTATTTTGCATTTAATGGGTTTTAAAGATAAGACCGAGGAAGATGTAGCGGTAATGCGTCTTAAAGAAGAAGAAAAAATAAAACTGTTCCACGTGGAACCTTAGTTATGTTTGGAGAAGAATATGATGTAATCGTTGTAGGCGGAGGTCACGCCGGAGCAGAAGCCGCGGCAGCGGCCGCAAATATGGGTTCAAAAACCTTATTGGTAACCATGAACCTTCAGACCATTGGGCAAATGTCTTGTAATCCGGCAATGGGTGGTATCGCCAAAGGGCAAATCGTAAGGGAAATTGATGCCTTAGGTGGCTATAGCGGTATTATTACGGACAAATCTGCCATACAGTTTAAAATGCTCAACAAATCCAAAGGTCCGGCGATGTGGAGTCCAAGATCACAAAACGATCGCATGCGTTTTGCGGAAGAATGGCGCTTGGCTCTTGAACGCACTACGAATGTTGATTTTTATCAGGAGATGGTTTCTGGGTTATTGGTGGACGGAAACAAAATTACCGGCGTACGTACTTCTTTAGGAATAGAAATAAAAGCAAAAGCGGTCGTCCTTACCAATGGAACATTTCTTAATGGTTTGATCCATATTGGAGAAAAGCAGTTTGGTGGTGGACGGGCAGGGGAAAAGGCAGCGACCGGCATTACCGAGCAGCTAACCGATTTAGGTTTTGATAGCGGACGTATGAAAACAGGAACTCCACCAAGGGTAGATGGTAGATCTCTAGACTACTCCAAAATGATCGTACAACCCGGTGATGAACACCCTGAAAAATTTTCTTATTCCGATACGAAAGTGTTGACCAGACAACGTGATTGTTATATGACCCACACCAGCACCTTGGTTCATGATCTCTTACGAGAGGGTTTTGATCGTTCACCAATGTTCAACGGAAGAATAAAAAGTATCGGCCCCAGGTATTGTCCTTCCATAGAAGATAAAATCAATAGATTCACGGATAAAGACAGCCATCAAATGTTTATTGAACCAGAAGGTTGGGACACCGTTGAAGTATATGTTAACGGTTTTTCTACATCCCTTCCAGAAGATGTCCAATTTAAGGCTTTGCGTTCGGTAGTTGGATTTGAAAACGTGAAATTCTTTAGGCCCGGTTATGCCATAGAATATGATTATTTCCCTCCTACTCAATTAAAGCATACTTTGGAAACCAAATTAGTGGATAATCTTTATTTCGCCGGACAAATTAATGGTACCACCGGATATGAAGAAGCGGCTTCACAAGGTTTGATGGCCGCAATAAATGCGCATTTAAAAATAAATGAGAAAGAACCTTTTATTTTAAAAAGGGATGAGGCTTATATTGGGGTTCTTATTGATGATCTAATCACCAAAGGAACGGAAGAACCCTATCGCATGTTTACCTCGAGAGCCGAATATAGAACGTTATTGCGACAGGATAATGCCGATTTGAGATTGACTCCTAAAGCACATGCTATTGGCCTCGCCGATGAAAACCGCATGCGCAGCATGGAAAAAAAACTACAAAAGTCCAATGCTTTCGTCAATTTCTTTAAAAAAACCAGTGTACTTCCCAAAGACATCAATCCCATATTGAAAAGTGTAGATTCTTCTATAATCAAACAATCCGACAAAATGTTCAAAGTGTTTTCCAGACCAAAAGTGACCATGGATCATATGCTACAATTGGATGTTGTTTCTTCTTACGTGAACGAACATAAACTGAATAGGGAAGTCTTGGAGCAGACCGAAGTTCAAGTAAAATATTCAGGTTACATCGCTAAAGAAAAAGCAAATGCCGATAAGCTTCACCGGCTAGAAGCTGTAAAAATTCCTAATAATTTTGATTACTCCAAACTAAAATCACTTTCTTTTGAGGCTCGAGAAAAACTTAATGCCATACGTCCTGTAACTATTTCACAAGCTTCTAGAATAAGTGGGGTAACTCCAAGTGATGTTAGTGTGTTGCTCGTTTATCTAGGTCGATAACATAAATTGTTCCACGTGGAACAATTTACATGTTTCTCTCCTCTTTATTTCGCACAATTAAATCCGATGTTATTTTAAATCGACAAATTTCAGATATACTCAAACTTGTTTTGCTTTTACCGACACTTATTTTAAATTATATTCGTGGTAAAATCTCCTAAACTTTTCCATTTATCACCATAATGAAATCTTATTTGAAAACCAAAGATTATTTAGTGACCAATGAAATCTTTGAACTTTTATACGATGATGAATTGGACATGCTCGTCACACAACCGCAACCCAAAAATTTAGAACCCTATTACCAAAGTTCAGCATACATTTCCCATTCCGATTCCCATACAACCATTATTGACAAGATTTACCAAATCGTAAAAAAATATAGTTTATCTAGCAAACTTAGATTCATTCACAAATTTCAACCCCAAAACAAACAATTACTGGATATTGGTGCAGGAACAGGCAGCTTTCTTTATCATTGTAAAAGTAAAGATTGGGATACTTTAGGTGTAGAACCCAATTCCCATGCCCGCAATCTCGCCCGTTCAAAAGGCCTTTATATGGTTACCGATCTATCTGAAATAAAGGATAAAAAATTCGATGTCATTACTTTATGGCACGTATTGGAACATCTTCCCAATCTAGAGGTTCAAATAAAATTATTGACCTCGTTACTTGCCAAAAATGGCATCTTGGTTATAGCCGTGCCCAACTTTAAATCTTTTGATGCCAACTTTTATAAATCTTACTGGGCAGCCTATGATACCCCCAGGCATCTTTGGCATTTTTCAAAAAAATCAATTTCCCTTTTGTTTCAAAAAGAAAAAATGGAAATTATAAAAACCAAAGGAATGTATTTTGATTCTTTTTATGTATCCCTGTTATCCGAAAAAAACAAAGCAGGTAAATCACATTTTATTAAATCATTTTTTATTGGTTTCCTATCAAATTTAAAAGCAATCTTTACTAAAGAACATTCTTCTATTATTTATGTCCTTAAAAGAAGATAATTCTCATTTTAAGCCGATTTGAAAGCGTTATTCCCCCAAAGTATATTACATCTTCGCTCAATTGTAAAAACAGCTTAGAACCTACTTAAAAGCTTATTTTATTATAAGTTTTATCTATTAATATTTACTCATCAATAATAATAATTTATATAGCTGATTGCTTATAAAATTATAAATCTCAAATTTCTAAAGCTTCGTTTAAAAACCTTTGTTACTTTTGCCCAACTTTTAATTTTTGACCAATGAAAAAAATAGCCATAGCATTTGTACTTCTTATTTCCTATTCTTGTCAACAAGAAAAAATTGGATATGTAGATAACATAAAACTCCTCGACGAGTATCAAGAAAAAATTGAAGTGGAAGCCAAGTATAATACGAAAGTGGAAGCCTTAACCAAGAAAAGAGATAGTATTTCACAGGCATTCCAGCTTGAAGCGCAAGCTTTTCAGGCTAAGGCACAAAGTATGTCCCAGAAAAAAGCACAGGAAGAATATACGTTATTTCAGCAACGAGGTCAATTTATAGGGCAACAACTACAACAAGAAGAGCAACAGCTACAAACTGCCAGCCAAACCGAAATGGATAGTCTGGTCTCCAAGGTAAAAAAAGAAATCCAAGCTTATGGAAAAACCAATGGGTTTACTTATATTCTGGGAGGAGGAGAAGGCGGCAGTGTTTTATATGGAACCGAAGTAAACGACTTAACGGACGAAATTGTCAAAATTTTAAACGACAAGTATAAAAACTAACTGAAACAATAAACATAGTTTCTAATTCAACCGGCCAATGGCCGGTTTTTTTAAACTCATTTCCGAATTCTTTCTATACCTTTTTCAATATTAAATTTATCCTTGGGGAGAAATCCCTTGGTTATCAACACCAGCCCACACACCAACAAAATCAGCCCTAAAGATTTCTTAATCCATCGAATACGGGTATTGGTCAATTTTTTCTTTAATTGTTTGGCCAAAAGAATCTTAAAAAGATCAGTTATAAAATATACGGAGAGCATAACACTAAAGAATACTACTATTCTATTGGATTCATTATCCAAACTTGGGCCTACGATAATGAGTACCCCCAACCAAAACATCAGCACTCCAATATTAATAAAGTTCAGTAAAAAACCCTTTACAACGAGGCCCAAATAACCACTCTTGGTTACTTTAATCGGTGTATTTAATTTTTGTCCGCCATTCTTTTTTAAAAAGGTCGTAAGACCATATATCAATAAAATAGCACCGCCAAAAACATAGAGTCCCGGTTGATTACTTAGATTCTCCAGCAGTTGAAAACTACTAAAATAGGCAGCAAAAATAAAAATAATGTCCGCTATGATTACTCCAATATCAAAAGCTAACGCCGCTCTAAATCCTTTAATGGCACTTGTTTCCAACAAGACAAAAAAAACAGGGCCTATCATAAAACTCAATAAAAAACCCAAGGGTATGGCGGCCTCTATATCTTCTAGCATTATATCCTCTTACATTCTTTTGATTATCCCTCCAAAAACAGTTTTTTCTTCAAGTTTTTCAGGATTACCATAAACTTGTACTTCACCACCTGCCTTAACTGCAGCCTTAACATATTTACTTGCATAAATCTCCGCTCTGGAACCCGCATTTACATTTATAGTAGAAAATTTTGTTTTAAAATTCTTTCCTTCATATCTGCCTCCCGTATTGATCTGTACATCTTGCACATCAGAAAAACCCTTGGTCTTTACAACACCACCTGTAACAGACTTAATAAGCATCTGTTCAACTTCTGCCGCAATGATAAGTTCCCCACCTTCCTGTGCTTTTAATTCCAGAACATCTTGTTCTATAATCTCGTCAGATTTAATCCTCGCATCTTCATTTACATCTATAACAACTAATCTATCCTTATAATAAACATCCACAAATGTTTTATATCCACTAAATATCTTACCGATTTGCATACGTATTTTTAGTACGCCATCTTTGTTTACAATGGCAACTTTACTTGTATTCTCCCCGGTAATAATTGCTTTGTTTTCGGATGATTTTATCAAGTTAACAGAAAGGCCATCATAAACTTTAAGCTCGGAAAAACTATTGAGTTCCTTGATCATTTCAGTCTCTTGAGAACTCAGTCCATTTAAACCACCACAAAGAAAAAACAGCCATATTATATGTTTCATTTTGTTGGTCTTAAATTATTTATCATCAGTTTAAAATCAAACTTCATTCCAAAACAATTATTCTTTCTTTCCAATAAGGGAAAAGTCCAAATGCCTTTTGATCAAATCCGTATTCTTGACCCTTACGTAAACTTCATCACCCAATTGATATTTTTTCTTCGTACGTTCCCCTATAACGGCATATTCTCTTTCATCAAAGATATAATAATCTCCTTTTATGTCCCTAATACGTACCATTCCCTCACATTTATTCTCTATGATTTCCACATAGATTCCCCATTCAGTGGCCCCACTGATCACCCCTAAAAATTCCTGGTCTTGATGATCTTGCATAAATTTAATCTGCATGTATTTTATAGAATCTCTTTCCGCATTGGCGGCCAAAGCTTCCATATTCGAAGAATGCTTACATTTTTCCTCATAAACCTCTGTTTTTTCCGATTTTCCCTTATCCAAATATTTTTGTAATAAACGATGCACCATAACATCCGGATATCTTCTAATAGGTGATGTAAAATGGGTATAATGATCAAACGCCAAACCATAATGACCAATATTATCTACCGTGTAAACGGCCTTGCTCATACTTCGTATGGCCAGCGTATCCACTAAATTCTGTTCCTTTTTACCTTTTACGTCAGACAGTAACTGATTCAATGAAGTACTTATCGCCTTTTTATCCTTAAAATTTAGTTTATGTCCAAACCTTGATATAATTCCGTTAAGCGCTACAAGCTTATCTTCATCCGGATCATCATGTACCCTATAAACAAAAGTCCTTTTAGGCTTCTGCTTACCTATAAACTCAGCTACTTTTCTATTGGCCAATAACATGAATTCCTCAATTAGCTTATTCGCATCTTTGGATTCCTTAAAATAAACACTGATCGGTTCATTTTTTTCATTCAATTGGAACCGCACTTCTACTTTATCAAAAGAGATAGCACCTTGGTCCATTCTTTTAGACCGCATTGTTTTCGCCAATGCGTCCATTCTCAAAGTAGCACTTACAATATCCTTCGAAACCGTATATGCCTTGCCACGAATAGAGACATTCTCAGGGATATTTCCATTTTTATGGGATATGATATATTGTGCTTCTTCATAAGCAAAACGCTCATTGGAATTGATTACAGTTCGGCCAAACCATTCATTTTTTAATTGTGCCTTATCATCCAATTCAAAGATGGCCGAAAAGGTGTATTTTTCTTCATTGGGTCGTAATGAACAGGCATTATTGGACAATACTTCTGGCAACATAGGGACCACTCTATCCACCAAATAAACGGATGTGGCCCTTTCATAGGCTTCGTCATCCAAAATTGTATTTTCCTTCAAATAATGGGATACATCCGCAATATGTATCCCTATTTCATAATTTCCATTTTCCAGAACGGCAAAAGACAATGCATCATCAAAATCCTTGGCATCTTTGGGATCTATGGTAAAGGTGAGAACATTTCTCATATCCCTTCTTTTGGATATTTCCTCCTCTTTAATTTCCGTATCCAAGGCATCCGCAAAATGCTGTACTTCATAAGGAAATTCATAAGGCAGGCCATACTCCGCCAAAATTGAATGGATTTCCGTATGGTGTTCCCCTGGTTTGCCCAGTATCTTTAAAATTCTACCATAAGGCGAATCCACATCGTTCGGCCATTCCGAAACCTCTACAATAACCTTATCTCCATCTTCGGCATCACCTATTTTATCCTGGGGGATAAAAATATCGGTGTACATTCTAAAATCGCTAGGTCTTACAAAAGCAAATGTCTTTTGCATATCCACCACACCAACAAAAGTAGTTTTGTGCCGTTCGATAATTTTAGTAATATCACCCTCTAATTTTTTACCTCTTCTCCGTGGATAAATATAGATTTCTACCTTATCCTTATGGAACGCCCTATTTAATTTATTGAACGGTACAAATACGTCATCATCCAGTCCCTCTACAACAATATAAGCGTTCCCTTTACCCGTAATGTCAACCGTTCCTTGATGATATGTTCTGGTATCCTGTAATGCTCTATAATGGCCCCTATCAACTTCAAGAATCCGTTTTTTCTCTTTGAGCTGCACCAATCTCTTAATCAATACATTTCTATCGTTTGCATCTCTTATTCCAATCTTAGCAGCAATTTGTTTATAGTTGAAGCTTTTTTTGGGTTCTTTTTCCAATACCGTAAAAATGCCTTTGGTAATTTCGTTTTTTCTATGGTTCCTCGTCTTCTTATTTCTCTTGGACATCAACAACTTTATTTGTGAGGGAAATTACGAATTATAATCTAGTACTTGTCTTCACAACTATTTTTTCATTGAGGTTACCCTAAGGCCGTTATGAACATTAATACTATAATTATATTTTTCTTTTTGAAATTAAAATAAATAAATGATGATTATGATAGTATGTTGATAGTGCGTATAACTTATTCTTAATTTTCTTGACTTTCCTTTTTACAAGAAGTTATTGACAGGATATTAGTAATAAATATTATTGATAATCAGAAAATTGAAAAACTTATCCTTGGTGGTTAACAACCACTTTCAACATAATTTATTAATAAGTTTTTACGCGATCGGTGTTAATTGGAAAGCAAATTCCATGGAAAAGAAACTCACTTGTTTTAAAAGATATATTAGGGTATTTCAGAATTTCGGTTACTATTGAAAATGAATGACAAAAAACAATTTTTCTATTGATTTTTTACCAACAATTTTTCAAATGAAAATAATCGTTTTATCGGGATTAATTAACAACTTTAAAATAAGGATAATGTATTAAATGTTGTGAAAATGGACTTTTTTGTAGCGTACTGACAGGATATCGTACCTTTGTAAACAAAATGCGGTTTCCCCATCTTAATAGTTGTGCTTAATTAAATTATAAAAACGACATTTTATGAAAATAGCTATTGGTAATGATCATGCAGGAACGGAGTATAAATTGGCCATTATAGGATTATTAAAATCCATGGATTTTGAAATATTCAATTATGGAACGGACGGAACGGATAGTGTTGATTATCCAGATTTTGTACATCCCGTGGCCGAAGATGTTGCCAGTGAAAAAGCGGATATGGGAATCATTGTCTGTGGGAGTGGGAACGGTGCATCAATGACGGCCAATAAGCATCAAAAAATTAGGGCGGCACTGTGTTGGACCAAGGAAATTACAGAATTGGCCAGAGCACATAATGATGCCAATATCCTAAGTCTTCCTGCAAGATATATAGCACTCCCACAGGCTTTGGAAATGGTATCTACTTTTTTAAATACACAATTTTCCGGAGGAAGACATGAAAGACGTATTGAGAAAATACCTTGTAAGTAACCTAAATCAATCCCTGGATCAAATACGTCTTTATATATCGCTATTCCCGACTAAATAAAACACTTGATATTTCTATTTTGCGAATATTATTATAACAATAATAAGTAGATATTAATAGACGACCCATGTTGGACATAATTGTAAAACGTTTTCCAGAATTAACCACTGGGGAACTTTATACTGTATTACGTTTAAGAACGGAAGTTTTTGTGGTAGAGCAAAATTGTATTTATCAAGATTTGGACGGAAAAGATGAAATAGCGTTACATGTTATAGGAAAAAGCAAAGGAATTATTGTGGCCTATGCCAGAATTTTTGGTCCTGAAGATTATTTTGAGCAAGCAAGTATAGGAAGGGTAGTGGTGGACAGAAATGAGCGTAAATATGGTTATGGTAAGGATATCATGAATGCAGCTATAAACACGATTTATAAGAAGTTCCACAAAACGGGTATTAAATTATCCGCACAATGTTATTTGCAACAATTTTATGAAAGCTTAGGTTTTTTGCCCCGCGGTGATTCTTACTTGGAAGATGGTATTCCCCATATTGCGATGTTCAAAAATTAGAACAATAAGCCAGGAAATTTTCTGTTTTAAGTAATACTTTTAGCTTTTTCGCAGTATAGTTTAGTTTTTATGATGATGGGAATTACTATAGTGTTCCCTGATTAGATTACGACCAAAATCGCCATTAAAATCCCTCCATACGGTGTGGATATGATTCGCATTGTTTTGTGTATTATCAAATTCTATTAAAAATGATTTTCCTTGAATTCTGTAATAATGACCTTTCCCGGGCGAAATAGCTCCCGCCCATCCAAACCTCAATACATCTGTCTCTTCCTTTTTTATGCGTTCCATTTTTCTTTTGGCCTGCTTATAGGGTATGGTAGAAAGGTATTCATCCACTATTTCCAAGAAGATGGCCTGTTGTGAAGGATTCATTTCTTTAAACGTTATTCCGGTCGGATCCAAGGGTTCAACGGTCGCTGAATTGAATGTAACTATTTCGGGCAGGGCCTTCTGTTGAAATATAGCAATAGTCTTTTGCTCATCGGACAATGACCGAATCAATTTAAAACCTAAATTTTCTTCTTTATCAAGGGTCTGTTCGCCTTTTCTTTTCCCAGATAAAATTGTAGCGGGATTGGCACCTAAAAACCTGGGAGCGATCAAGGCCTTTCCATGGTGTACCGTAAAGTTTAGTGAAAGATGATGACCCTCAAAAGACCAGGCCCAAAGACTATCTTTTTCCGGATTTCCATAAACCGCCACGGAGTATTTTTCTGGATCCCTCATTAAAGTATCCCCGGTAATTTCCAACAGTACACGCTCTAAATCCATTATTTTCCTTGTCTTATGATAGCCTGTTTCAGAAAGAAAGGAACGGAGGAGTTTGTTCAATAGTTCTTTTTGAGTGGGATTAAGTTCGGACAACTGAATACCCGCTCTGGAAAACATTGATCCAGGGATAAAATGCCATGTCGTTTTGGAACCATCGTCAAATGGAAATAGCGTTTTGTCTCTTTGATCTTGATTCAATGAGTTTAAAAAATTGATAATGGGTGCTTTTTGATAGAAGCTAAAGGATAAAAAAATCGCAATAGCAATTACAAATGTGATTAGAATAATTTTCTTCATAACGAAATTTTAATCCGCAAATTCCCCGACCTTGCTTTGGAGAGGCCTGAACCACCAAGCATAACATTCGTTAAAGTAACGTGTTGGCCGATTGCCAAGAAAAGATAATGAATTTGGATAACTATGTTTAAGAAATGCGACGATTAAAATAGAAACCGTACCATAGTTATGGCATACTCAGATCAAAATCAATAAATAGCCCATAACCGCTCCGCCCAACACTATAAATGCACTGTTCAATTTTTTGAAAACAAAAACGATAACCAAACTCGCCGTGGCAATTACCGTTGTTCTCCAATCCGTTAGGGTGTCCTTTCCCATTTCCAAACAAACTGCAATGATCAATGCTACCGCGGCTACATTTACCGTGTCCAGGATCATGCCCATGACTTTTGATTTTCTCATTTTAGGCAGCAATGGGTTTAATAGCAGGACAAAAAGAAAAGAAGGAAGAAAAATACCAAGGGTAGCTGCAATCGCTCCCGTTATTCCGTTCATTTGCCAACCGATAAACGTAGCCGTTGACAAAATGGGCCCTGGTGTTATCTGCCCTATGGCAACGGCATCGATCAATGCCTGTCTTGTCAACCATCCGTTGGCCACCAGTTCCGTATCCAAAAAAGCGAACAGTACATAACCGCTCCCATAAAGAATGGCACCTACTTTTAAAAAGGTGAAAAATATTTTGAACGCCCCGATTTTCAGAAAATTACCTGCCTGAAAAAATAAAAAAGGAACAAGACCATTAATGTTGGTGCTGTTTTTTTTGAAGAGATAGAGGATCAAACCCAAAAATCCACTACCAAAAAGCACGATAATTTCGTTTATTCCGAACAGGCAGGCCAGTAAGGCCAAAACACCTAAAATGGCAAGTTCCATATTCTTGACCGCTTTTTTGCCAAGTCTATAAGCCGCAGCTATGATTATGGCAATTACAGCAGGCTTAATGCCATAAACGAAAGGTTCGACTTTTGGCAACTGTCCGTATTGTTGATAAAGCCAGGCAAAGATAGAAGTAATAATGACCGCCGGGAAAATAAAGCAAAAACCGGCCACAAAAAGGCCTTTCCAACCTGCCCGCTCATATCCGCAATGCATGGTCATTTCAGTAGAATTTGGGCCCGGGATCAAATTGGTGGCGCCAACAAGGTCCAGGAAGTGTTCTTGTGTCATCCACTTTCGTTTTTTTACGACCTCGTCCTCCATCATTGCGATATGTGCCGCAGGACCACCAAACGCTATACTGCCCAATTTAAAGAACAATAGGGCAATATCTTTTAGTTTGTTTTTTTGATACATTTTAATTGGGGGTTCAGATGTATGGTCATAGAACGATTCATTTTAAGGTGGAAAATGAACAGATCAAAGAAACAAAATTTTATTTTAGAAAGACTAAACCAAACGTTTGGCAATGCCTATAGCAACTAAAAAGTCAAGCTTAAGGATGAGATTGACTGGTTTTTCCGCCTTGTTTTGAGTGGAAAAATAAAGGTAACCTTCCGTTTGTGGGTTTAGTTCGTCCAAGGTTATTTTTCCATGAAAATTTGGGTCGGATGACGAATAGCTTTCCAGAGTTGTCAAATCAATATTTTTTATCTTGAGAAAAGAAATGAGTTTTTTTCGGTTCACCAGGGTTATTTTACAAGAGGTATATTTATGATCGTCATCTTGTTGGATATTGGTGATCAGGGCGTAAAAATCCGTTTTCTTACCAGTGTCAAAAAGCCAACCTTTTTTGGGGATTCCCGTTTTTTGATAACTGATTTCAAAGGCAAATGTGGGCAAATCCCTATTGGGATAATCCAATTGTGCTTTTTCATCTATAGAAAAGATATTGCCATTGCTTTTATTTTTAAAAATGAGATCTATTCCCTGCATCTGCCGCTCTACATCGTTAACCCGCTCAAAATCATTATACCTTAAATATTTTTTATAGTATGCATCCAATAGCACGGCCAGCCTTTGTTCATTTTTTAAGTCGGATTTGAACGTATCTTTGAGAGACATCTTTTAACTGTTATAACAAGATAGTAAGACCAAGTTAATGAACTATACGATACACTCATTTAGACATGCCGAGGTAATTTTAAACGAACCTGAATTTAAAGGGTTGTTTAATGAGATGATTGGATCGATATCCGGGATTTCCGATCAGGATTTGATTCAAAAACACCAAAACTACGGTGCTGAAAACATTGAAAGAACCCCCAAAAGCCTGTCAAAGGCAATAAATGAATTGTTACGGGAAAGATTTACCGAATATGGTTGGCGCAGTGAATCTTCAATATTTCAAAATTCCGATTATACCGGCGATACTTGGCGTTTGGATTTCGCAAAAGACACGATATCCATAGAGGTTGCCTTTAATCACTCCACGGTAATTGCTTGGAACCTTTTGAAACCGGTGCTTGCAAGTGAACTGAACCATGTGGAGAAGGCTATTCAAACAAAAATTGGGGTTTTGATTACGGCCACTAACGCCATGAAACAATCGGGAGGATTCGACAATGCCGTTGGAACATATGAGAAATTCCTTGATTATCTGCCTCCTTTAAGAAATATGCTGACAACTCCATTATTGATAATAGGTCTGGAACCTCCCGATAGCTTTCATATTGTTCATGAGCAATATGCCCAAAGAAAGAAAATAGGAAAGGTTATCATGAATTAGGGCAAATGGCAAATTTAGCTCTAGGATTGGGCCAAAACGGGTTCCGTTTTAGTTGTAATGTTCCTATACAATTCGGCGCCGATCTTTTCTATTATTTCAACAACAAGGGCATTGCCCATAAAAAAAGCCCTTTTTGTATCTGAAATGGCTTCATGTTGCGTATGATTGTCCGGAAAGGTGTTTAGTCGCTCAAGCTCCATTGGTGTCAATCTTCTTAATCGTCCGTCCTGTTCAACAACATGTTTAAATCGTGATGGTGATTTGCCCCCTTCCCCTGTAATAATGGTCCTTGAGGCATTGTCCAGGGCATCGGGAAAAATCATACTGCCCTCGGTATAGGTATAATAATAATTCAGGGCCTTATTATAACGGGGCTCGTTTTTAGAACCCTTAAGATACTTCCACCCCTTGGGTTTGTTTATTTCCGTATCAGGGATAAAAAATTCTTCGGGAACATCTTTGGAATCGATTAAAACATCGCCTAAAGTTTTGAACGGACCCATATAATCGGGATAGGATTTTGTGGTAAAAAACTCCCCGTTGATCATTAGCCCACAATTTTGAAAAGGACTTAGTTTTTTATCGAGATTGAATGTATTGGAAATAGTCACCAAATCTTTTTCCAAAATTCCGGTTACCATATCTTCGGTCAACTCTTTGATTGGAAATGCTTTGGCAAAAACCCCATCGGAATCCAACCAATCCTCTTTTGCTACTGTTGATTCCAGTCTTTGGTATAGGGCGGTATCTTGGTGGTAGGCCATAAAAAAGACTCGCCGCCGCCTTTGCGGCATCCCGTATTCCGCCGCATTGATAACGCGCCATTCCACGGCATATCCCAAATTGTTCAAAGAAGAAAGCATAACGGCAAAATCACGCCCGCGTTGTTTGGAAGGTGATTTTAATAACCGATCTACGTTTTCTAGCAAAAGGTATTTGGGCTTGTTTTTTTTACGCCGTAAAATAGCCTCGATACTCCACCACAATACCCCTTTTTTTCCGATCAGCCCTTTGGAGTTTTTTAAAGTGGTGGCTACGGAATAATCTTGGCAGGGAAACCCGCCGACCAGCAAATCGTGATCTGGAATCCGGTCAAAGTTATTTTCAATGACATCCTCAATATTTTCTCCACAATGATTAGAATCGGGCCAGCGGTTTTTATAGACCATATTGGCATGTTGAGCCTTTGTACTAGGCTCCCATTGGTTGCTCCACACCACGTCATAACCACCTGCTTGCTCTAGGCCCAGCCTAAAACCACCTACACCGGCAAAAAGCTCAACAACTTTAATCGTCATTTTTAAATAATTGGTTCGCTAAGAATTTGTTTTAAAAATATTGGTTTTTATTTAATCTACTGCGGATTTCCCGTGTAAAGCATACAGTATTTGTCAACAGGATATTCTATGGATATTTTAAAAAGTAATGAGATCTGAAAAATTGTATTATGTACTTTTACGGAAAACCAAGCACACGAATATGCGATATATTTATTGTTCCGTATTTATAGGGATATTGTTTTTTTTGGGATGCGATACCGATACTTCCAAAACTATGGAAAGTACGATCTGGCCCCATATAGATTCAGTTAAAACCGCTTTTGCTCCGGATAAGCGGGTTGCCCTGTTTGCCATTGAGGCTAAAAAAGAAGATGAAAGATGGATACTGAAGGGCGAAAGTAACAAACCCGATGCGGTATTGGCCTTACGTAAAAAATTACAGGCCAAGGAAATAGATTTTTTGGACAGCATAAAACTATTGCCGCCGGCAGAACTTATGGGCAGGGTCAATGGTCTTATCAACGTATCCGTGGCCAACCTAAGGAGCGACCCCAGGCATTCTGCGGAATTGGCCACGCAGGCCATATTGGGTACAGCCGTAAAAGTTTTGAAGCAAGAAGGGGATTGGTTCTATATCCAGACCCCCGATCAATACCTGGCGTGGATAGATGCAGGGGGAATCGTTTTTCTGGATGATCAAAATTTCAACCAATGGCAGCGGAGCAATAAGATAATCTATACCAATACCTACGGGCATGCCTTTTTAAGACCCGACGGTGAAGGGCGGGTATCCGATCTGGTAGCGGGAAGTGTACTGGAAACCCTGGAACAAGGAGACCAGTATTATAAAGTGCAGTTTCCGGACGGAAGGCAAGGCTATGTATCCAAAAACGAATCCGAAGAGTATGGTCATTGGTTGGATAATCTAGACCCTGCGGCAGAAGCTTTGGTGGCAACTTCCGGCACGCTAATGGGAGTTCCCTATCTGTGGGGCGGCACCTCAACAAAAGGAGTGGACTGCAGCGGCTTTACCAAGACCATTTATTTTCTCAATGGCATGGTCATTCCAAGGGATGCGTCCCAGCAGGTACATATAGGCATCCCCATAGATTCTGTAGGGAATTTTGAAAATTTGGAAAAGGGGGATTTGCTTTTCTTTGGCCGGAAGGCCACGGATACCACGGCCGAAAAAGTGGTGCATGTAGGTATGTGGATCGGTAACGATCAGTTTATCCATTCTTCGGAAAGGGTGCGGATAAGTAGCATGGACGAAAATGCGGGGAACTTTGATGCGTTTAATAAAAACCGATATTTACGTACTCAAAGAGTACACCATCAAGATAAGGGAGTGATGAACCTGAAAGACTCCATGTGGTTCAAAAACTGATGATTTCATAATTTAAACTCCCTATCCATTTATCTTTTAAAAACCCAATAATAAGCATGATAAAACACATATTTTTTAAATCCGTAATTCCCTGTTTTTCTATACTATTGTTGATAAGCTGTGGTTCAACCAAACATCATAAAACGGAAGATGGATGGACAACCCTGTTCAATGGAAATAATTTGGACGGATGGACGACCAAAATCCATCATTATGAAGTAAATGACAACTATGCGGATACGTTTAGGGCGGAAAACGGCATTTTAAAAGTACGCTATGACAACTATGAGGGCGATTACAATGATCGTTTCGGTCACTTGTATTATGATATACCGTATGCTTATTTTCACCTTTCCATGGAGTATCGTTTTGTAGGGGAAGTACATCCTGGCGCACCAAGTTTTGTGGAAAAGAACAGTGGGGTTATGTTTCATTCCCAAGACCCCCGTACCATGCCCAAGGAACAGAACTGGCCTATCTCCGTAGAGATGCAATTTCTGGGTGGTTTGGCCGATGGCAAGGAAAGGCCTACCGGAAATATGTGTTCACCCGGAACCGATGTGGTCTATAAGGACAAATTAGATCCCAGACATTGTATCTCTTCCAGCTCCAAGACCTATTATGGGAATCAATGGATAAAGGCGGAACTACTTGTTTATGGAGACTCTCTGGTCGTTCATAAGATCAATGGGCAAAAGGTTTTGGAATATACCCGTCCACAAATGGGCGGTGGTACGGTAAAAGGACACGATCCCGCGATCAAAAAAGACGGCATGCCCCTTAAAAAGGGGTTTATCGCTTTGCAAAGCGAAGGGCAGCCTATTGATTTTAGAAATATTAAGATCAAGAACCTAAAAGGCTGTATGGATCCCAAAGCCAAAAATTACGGACCGTATTTTATAGCCTCGGATGCCGGTTCCTGCCGTTATTAAGGTCTGGCATACCAAAAAACTTATCAAAGAGATGCTTTATTAGCTAGTTAAAGGTTAAAATCCTACTCTTGATAGCTATCGGGATTCATTGCGGTTACTTTGATTTCCATAAATTTTAAAAGGTATCCTGTCAATTTCGACGGAGCGAGGAACGAGTGACGAGAAATCTCGATAATTATGGGATTCCTCTTCGTGCCTTGTTCGGAATGACAAATCATGCTTAAAGGGAATTTTATTCTTGGTTAAAACCATGGATTCCTAATGCATACCGGCATTTATAGGGAAGGCCTGCAAAAACGTCTATTGCCAACTTCCTTTGCACTGTCGCTACTTATTTTAGGACACCTTTGTATTTTGAATTATTTCCCAATAATTCCGTTGCCGCTAAAATAGCGTCATCATGAGTAAGGTAATATTCGTATAATCCCCTTCTGTAGAAATACCGTTTTACGATCTCGTCCTCCAAGTTTTTTTGGATTTCGTTTTGATACTTGTCCAACGCATTTATCTTGCCTTTTTCAATATGGGAAAGCAAAGTTTTATAGCTTTCTCTTACTTCATCTCCCAAGAAATCATTGTCCTCTCCGGACAGGGCTTTTTTTACGGCCTCTTCCGCCTTGGTTTCAAAAGAAAAATTGCTTTGTCTTACATGCTTTTTAAAGTCGTTGAAATCCGCATGGGTAAATTTAAAATCGGAGATATCGGACAGTTCGTTTTCATAATGATATTGCGTTGCATAATCAAAAATGATATTGTTCCGTAATAGTGCTAAAGTAAGATCATTTGTTTTTAAGGAGGCCACTTCCATATCTGGCAGAACACCACCGCCATCCTGTACTTTTCTTCCGTTGCGCGTAGTAAAGTCTTTGAATTTGGTATTTCTGACCGCATTTCCGTTGTTATCCCTATTCCAGTAATCCAATGCCTGGATACACCTTCCGGAACTGGTATAATATCTAGAGATCGTTACTTTTAACTGTGTTCCGTACGTAAGTTTTAAGGGCCGTTGTACCAATCCCTTCCCAAAGCTTCTGGCCCCCATGATAACCGCCCTGTCCAGATCCTGGAGACTGCCCGAAACAATTTCACTGGCAGAGGCACTGCTTCCGTTGACCAATACCACCAAGGGAATCTCCGTGTCTATGGGCTGGTTGCTTGTCCTATAGGTCCTGTTGAATTTTTTTACCTTGGATTTTGTAGTTACGATAAGTTCTCCCTTGGGAACGAATAGATTGGTTACGTTAATGGCCTCGGACAGTAAGCCCCCGGGATTTCCCCTAAGGTCCAATATAATTTTTTCCGCACCTTTTCCCTTTAGGTCCAATAAGGCGGCTTTTGTTTGGTCCGAAGCTTTAGCATTGAATTTGGCCAAAACAATATAACCCGTTTTGTCAGCTATCATATCATAAAAGGGTACGGCATCTACCTCAATAGCTTCCCGGGTAATAGTGGTCGTATTAATTTTGCCTTGCCTTTTATAAGTGATAGCTACCATGGTTCCATTGGCCCCTTTTAAAAGCTCACTGGCATTATCATCAAAATCCGTTACCTTAATGTCCCCGATCTGGATAATTTCATCACCGGCCTTAAGGCCCGCTTTATCCGCCGGATATCCCTCATGGGGCTCAACGATCAATAATTTATCTTTATATGAACGCACAAGTGCACCGATTCCCGAATATTCCCCCGCATTGTTGATGCGGTATGCTTCTACGTCTTGTTCGTTTAAAAACTTCGTGTAGGGATCCAGACCCTCCAGCATGTTTTTGATGGCCGTATCCATCAATTCGGCAGGGTTGGTCTCATCCACATAATTCATGTTCAGTTCCTTGAACAAGGTGGTGAAAATCTCTATCTGTTTTGCAATTTCGAAGAAATCACTCTTAAAACCACTTCCAACAATAAGAAAGACAACTGCTATAACAGGAACAAGAATTCTTTTTTTGACTATTTTATTCATGGGGAAGGGTATTAAATTTCTCCAAAAGCAATTTCATTTTGGGTTCTAAACCTTTAAAAGAAGGTATTTCTTTTCCAAGGTATAAAAATAGAAACGCAAACTTGCCCTTAGTATTGTTAAAAACTACCGCTTTATTAAGCCGATAGGCCTCTCTTAAGAGTCGTTTTATCCGATTTCTTTGTACGGCACTTTTAAAGTTCTTTTTGGCTACGGCTACTCCACATTGTACTTTCACTTCCTCAGGAAGCATAGTGGGCAAATAAATAAGTTTAATGGGGTATATGGAAACACTCTTACCTTCCGAAAAGAGCTTTTCTATGAGCTTTTTGCTTTTGAGCTTTTCTTTTTTTGGGTAGGAGAAGGCCATTTTTTAAGGACGTGTTTATTTTAGGTTGTTATACGGGGTTTCATGGAGAATTCCCGGAGTCGCACAAAAAAGACACCGCTTTCCATAAATTATTTACAACTTGACCCTCCCTTGAGGCTAAAGGGTTTTTTGCCAAATATTGTTTTCACCGTTTACATCTGCCATCAATTGGGATGGATCTATCATTATGGCCTTGATACTGGACAATGGCCTATTTATTTCAAGATCGTAAGTGGGATATGCCCAGGGCCAATCCGGTAAAACGGTACGTTCTATTTGCTTATAAGGATTATCCTTTTCGCCTCGCATCATTCGTAAAGGGGCATAAAAGGTCTCCTGTGTACCGTCTTCATAGACTATCAATAGGTCTATGGGCATAGGCATAAGACCAATGCGCTCTAAAGTTACCTTGGTCCCGTCATTATTTGCAATTACGCTCTTTATGCCATAATCTATGGTATTGGTTGTCTGTGTCCAATCCGTCAGGTACCAATCCAATTCCATTCCAGAGACTTTTTCCGCGGTTCTTTTAATATCATTGGGTACGGGATGCTTAAATTTAAAATCCTCGTAATAGGTACGAATGGTCTCCATGAGCTTATCTTGCCCTATGACATACCCCAATTGTGATAAGAATATGGAACCTTTGCTGTAGGCGGAAATTCCATAGGCATAGTTCAGGGGATAACGATCGGCATGGGTACCTTGTGGCTGTTCCTTACCCGAAAGGGCTAAATTATAATATCCCTTATAGGAGCCTTCAAAAGGATTCTCATTGTTCTGTTCCATAATCTTGTTCATACAAAGGCTGGATATGAAGGATGTAAAACCTTCATCCATCCACTCGTGTTTGGATTCATTGGTGGCCAATACATGCTGAAACCAGGAATGTGCCATTTCATGTACCATAACTCCTACCAAACTTCCAAATTTCCGTTCACCGGTTATCAAAGTGCCCATGGCATATTCCATGCCGCCATCTCCCCCCTGGATAACGGAGTATTGTTCATACGGATAAGAACCGATATTGTTGTTGAAAAACACCATGGCCTCGGCCGTTTTTGGCTGTAAACTTTCCCAGTTCGCTATAATTTCAGGGTTGTTTTTATAGAGAAAATGGAGTATAGGCCCGTTTTCCACCTGTAGGGTATCATGCAGGTATTCGGGGTCTGCGGCCCACATGAAATCATGGACCATAGGGGCTTTAAAATGCCATGTCAAGGTCTTGCCTCTTGGCCTTTTGACCTTAGTACCCACAGTTTCATAACCATGACCTATTTCATTTGCATTCTGTAGATATCCCGTACCGCCTACAATATAATCCTTGTCAAGGGTAAGCTTTACATCAAAATTACCCCAGACCCCGTGAAATTCACGAGCTATATAGGGATCGGCATGCCAACCTTCAAAATCATATTCCGCTAATTTGGGATACCATTGGCTCATGGACAGGGCTACCCCTTCCTTGTTATTTCTTCCAGAGCGCCTAACTTGTATGGGGACCTGGCCCGTAAAGGCCATTTTTAAGGTGGTTTTCCCACCAGAGGGTATCGGTTTTGCCAAATCTACCACCAAAACGGTGCCTTCTTCGGTGAAGCTTACCTTTTGTCCATCCTGTGTCAAGGAACCTATATGCAAATAGCCCATTTCGCTTTCGGAGAGTGTGGCTATTCTACTCTTTTTATCTTCGGTGATCATTCTGCCGTCCGGATCGGCGATGTGCTGTAACCGGACATCCATTTCGCTACCGGGCTGAAAAGCGTTAAAGTACAAATGATAGTAGACCCTGTTCAATTCATCCGGGGAATTGTTGGTATACACTAGTTTTTGTGAACCGGAATATTGATAATTTTCCACATCCATATTCACTTCCATGGTATAATCCACATGTTGTTGCCAATACCCTGAAGTATTCTGGGCCAAAACGGAGGAAATGCATATTTGTATAAATAAAAATGTGCAGATCAGTTCAACTCTTTTCATAGGTTCTTAAATTATAATTGCAGTTGGCCTTTACTGACTTTTTCGGCCATGATCAAAGCGTTATACGCATTCGCTATCTTGCCCGAGGTAGAAATCTCGTCTAAAGAAGCGTTTTTTGATGGGTTTCCGCCCAAAATCACTTTTGTTTTAACGGGCAGACCGGATTTCAATATGATTTTCTTTACCTGTGATGCCGATAGATCAGGATATTGAGAAAAGAGCAAAGCGGCCAAACCCGCCACGGCCGGGGCGGCCATGGAAGTTCCCGGGGAATACTCATATGTGTTATTCGGATAGGTAGAATAAATATCGGTTCCGGGCGCAAAGATATCCACGTTAATAGTGCCATAATTAGAATAAGAGGCCACGAGTTCGGATCCGTAATTTGGATCTAAAGCCCCTACGGTAATTACATTGTCCGACATTTCCGGGCCATTATTCTCCTGATCGTTGGGAAAATTGGGGTTGGTGGGATCGTCTAAATCGGCACCTTCGTTTCCGGCCGCATGTACGAACAGCACATCTTTTTTTGCTGCATACATAATGGCATCGTATACCCACTGGGCTTTAGGTGAAAAAGATTTCCCAAAACTTCCATTGATCACTTTTGCCCCATTATCAACGGCATAACGAATACCACGAGCTATGTCCTTATCGTATTCGTCCCCATTGGGGACCGCCCTTATACTCATAATGGCTACATTGTTGGCTACGCCGTTCGCTCCTTTTCCGTTGTTGCGTTCTGCCCCTATGATTCCGGCAACATGGGTACCGTGACTCTCATCATCTACCCTGTTCTTTGGATTTCCGTTTCCATAATCGGTATCGTTCCAATCGTAGGCATCATCGCCAACGACCTTTCTGCCGTCAAAGTCCTTGTTGAGGTTATAGTTCAACTGTTCTGTAAAATAGTTGAGGCCATCCCCCAATTCTTTCAACACCTCGGGAATGGTTTCCTTTATACTTAGCATTTGGGTAAGGATAGCAATATTCCTTTGCATATTTTGATCTGTAGATTTTACTGCGGCAAGATCTTCTTTGGTATAACTTTCCTTGCCCAAATGCTTTTTCATTTCCGCATCGGCACCTTTTACGGCTTGCAGGATCTGTTCATATTGTTGTTTGTTCTGTTGGGCTTTTGTGTATTCGCCGTCCAGTTTTGCCTTTGCCTTCGCCAAAATGGCCGGGTCTCCAATATTCAGGCGAAGCATACGTACATATTCCAATTGTTCATTATAGGATTCTCCCAGAAAATTGTACCCATGAATGTCGTCTACAAACCCATTGTTATCATCATCCTTACCATTTCCGGGTTTTTCATCGCTATTGACCCATAGTACACCATCCAGATCTTCATGATTTAGATCGATACCCGAATCTAAAACGGCTACAACGACTTTTTTTCCTTTTTTATCTTTGATGATTTCCTTGTAGGCCTTATCTACGCTCATGCCGGGTATCGTATCCGATACCAGGTCCAAATGCCCCCAATTTTTCTTTTGGGACTCCGTAAGCTCAGCCACTTTTACGGGAATGGCATCAATATTCTCAACAGGGGTAAGGACAAGACCACCGGCCGGCCCGGCACTACCGCACCCTAAAATAAATGCTGCGCATGCAAGACTAAAAACCGATGTATAAATGGGACGTTTCATATGTATTTATTAAAGTTAATGTAAGTGTTTATTTTTATTAAAATGATTTAAATAACAAAGCATGATTTTAATTAAAGACCTCATCAAAGGTGAAAACCCGGTCTAATCGGACTCCTTTTTCCGTGTATTTTAAAGTGCACAATTGATTGTGCGCATCGTGTTCAAAAAACAAATAATAATCATTTTCCACTGCCTCGTTTAAAAACAGCTCTTTTTCTTCCAAAGTTAACAAAGGCCTGGTATCATATCCTATAACATAGGCTAAGGGTATATGACCTACGGTCGGGATCAGATCGGCGACATATACAATGGTCTTGCCTTTATAATGCAACTGGGGCAACATCTGTTTCTCGGTATGGCCATCTGTAAAACGAATGTCAAAACCCAATTCGGATACATTCAATATTGACCTGTCTTTTCTGTCTATAAACTTTAATTGTCCGCTTTCTTCCATGGGGAGCAGGTTTTCTTTGAGAAAAGAAGCTTTTTCACGGGCGTTAGGTTCCGTAGCCCATTTCCAATGGTTTTCATTGGTCCAAAAAATGGCATTTTTAAAGGAGGGTTCATAACCCGTCCTGTCCTTGTTCCACTGAATGCTTCCCCCACAATGGTCAAAATGGAGATGTGTCATAAAAATATCGGTAATATCGTCTTTATGGAACCCCAATGTTTTTAGGGAACTGTCCAAAGTAAAATCTCCCCAACGATGGTAATAGCTAAAAAATTTTTCGGATTGTTTATTGCCCAGCCCAGTATCTACAAGGATGAGCCTGTTTCCGTCTTCTATCAGGAGGCTTCTTGCAGCAATGTCTATACGGTTGTTGGAATCCGCCGGATTGGTCCTTTGCCAAAGGGTTTTAGGGACTACCCCGAACATTGCGCCGCCATCCAATTTAAAATTACCAGTCTCTACCGGATATAAAGTCATCTAAGTCAAGATAAAGACGTGCAAAGTAAGAAAACCGTGACGCAAATGACCGTTCCTTTGCTGTTTTTTAACAGTTTGCTCCTCCTTTTTTAGACCAGGAGGCGGGTCAACTGTTTGCCGAAGTAGATCATGGCCTTTATTTCCTGAACACTGAGCAACCTTTCTTTTTTTAATATGAAGAGAGAGGAACCGTTGGATTCCACATGATAATATGGATTGCTTTCCAAGAAAAGAATAAGCTCATCCGTAAACAGCTGTTGTATTTTTTGCGGATGTTCCCCACTTAGAAAAAACCGTTTATTAAAATCGGGGTGATTTTCTATATGGATTTCCCTGAACCCTGCCAGATTATAAATAAAATGCAATAGCCCCTCTTTGTCCAAAGTAAAAACGGGGATGGGCCGTTCAAGGTTAATATGTAGCACCGTTGCCTTTACTACTTCTCGGGCAATAAACGCCCCTTCCGTAAATTCCACATCAAAAAGGCTCAGCCGTTTTTCCCCTCCGCAAAGGGTGTTATAGACATAAGGTATCTGTCTGGTCCTGAAAAAGATAAAATCCTTTAGAAATTTGGTCTTTTTATTCTTGTTAGGGGTGTATGACCATTTAAACTCCTTGGCCATTGCCTTTAATAGCGTCTGCCTTTTCGTGAAGTATTTTTCAACCGGCCTTATTTTGGATAAGGGCAGAATTTTTCTGATGGCAAATGGATGTTTGGAATCGGCCTCATGTTTGTCCAGGCCGATAACCTCTATGCTCCCATTTTTGTTGTTGAAGTTTTCCGTATAATTTTCCACTCCTTCCATTACCGTGTGGTCCACAAAATTGCACAAGGAAAAATCCAGCACAACGTGTTCGTTTTCCGGAATTACGTCCAATTTGTTTTTTAGTTTATAAAAATTGAGAAAGCTGCAAAAGTACTTCACGCTTATATAGTAATTGCCGCCATCTTTTTCCTGGAACATTAAAATATTGGGCTTGGCGAGGTGGCTTATAAAAAGTGAAATGCTTCTGTTCAAAAGAACATGGATAACAAAGGTGGTCAATATCCCTATACTTATTCCCGTAATAAGGTTGGTGAAGAGCGTAGTTAAAAGGGTAGCCAAAAAAATAAGAATCTGTTCTTTTCCGATGCGGGCTATTTTGCCAATAGTTTTCGGTGTGGCCAACTTATATCCCGTATAGACCAGGATAGCGGCCAGGGCGGCCAGGGGAATCTTGCGCAACTGGCCTTGAAACACGAGGACAAAAGCGATCAAGAACACGGCGTGGAAAAAATTGGCGGACCTGTTGGTCGCACCGTTATTTACATTGACCGAACTTCTGGCAATGACCGTTACCACATTTAAGCCGCCTAAAAGACCGCTCAGACCGGTTGCGAACCCAAGGGCCTTCAAGTCTTTGTTTACATTGGACCGTCTGTTTTCGGGATCCAATTTATCGACTGCCTTAATACTCAGTAATGATTCTATACTGGCTATCAACGTAATCGCAAATACGGTTATGATAAAATTGGTTTCCAAAATCTTGGAGAAATCGGGAAAGGCCAGATTGGACAATACACCTTTGGGAATGGAAACCAAAAATTGGGTTTGCAGGGGGTAGGGCAAATTCAACCAAACGAAGATATAGCTAAGCCCAACGGATAAAATTAAAATCCACATCGGGGCAGGAATCAACTGAAAGTATTTATTCCTGATCTTGGAATAAAAGACCATGATAAAAAGTGCCGTTACCCCTATACCCGCGGCCACCAGTTCTTCTATATCCGCTATTTGAAAGAGTTCTGTGATTCCACTGGGAATCTGTACCAAAAGTGAAATAATGGAACCGTGCTCATTATTGTGGCCGATCATAATATGAAATTGCTTGGCCAGGATACCAAGACCAATGGCGGCCAACATTCCTTCTATAGCGGAGGCCGGAAAAAAATCGGCCAATCGGCCCATTTTTAGAAAACCGAGCAGAATCATTAGAATACCCGAGCATACGATAGCGGCTAGCGTAATAAGATATCCTTGGTATAAATCCCCACCTCCCAGACTGGTTATGGCTCCCAATAGTACGATTACCAATCCATTTCCAGGGCCCGTAATGGTCACATTGGAACCCCCTAGGAGCGCAACCACAATTCCACCTACCACGGCGGCTATTATTCCCGAAATAGGGGGCGCTTCACTGGCAAGGGCAAGGCCCAGACCCAAAGGCAATGCAATTAAGGAGACTACAAATCCCGAAAAAATATTTTTGGGAAGGGATTTTATAAAACTTTTTTTGTAATCGGTCTTGGCGTTCAATTTCTTTTTCTAACAATTAATAGATCCGTTGGCAGATCGGATAGGATATACTCAATATCATGAGGAAATATACGATCTAACAAGCCTGTTTTTAATGGGGCGTTCATGACCAACAGGTCTGCCCGTACAACCTTTGCATAATGGCCTATGGAATATCCGCGCCTGCCAAAAATACTTTGGGTCTTTACCAAGAGCTTTCCCCTGAGCTGCTCGGGAAAGGAGGCCATAATTTTTTTCACCCTGGAATCTTCGCGGAGTTTTAAACGCTCTTTGATTATGGTCGCTTTTTTTAAGGAACGATCGTCCTCTACGGATACATGCACTTCTTTCTGCCTGATTTCTTCGACTATGGTCAATTGTTGTGCTCCCAGCGCATTGGACAAATGCAAGGCCCTTTCGATGGCCAAAGGAGTGTCCGGCGCGTCCAAACCGTTGACCACGACCTGTTTACAGGGGATACGTTCGGCAGAAGGTTTGATCAACAAAAGGACGGAGCAAGGTACTTTACGGGTCAGTTTTCGTGCTATGGACCCCACGTAGAACTGGAACATATTCTCATGTTGTAACGCTCCTAATATCAACAGATCGATCTGTAAAGAACCGCAGGCTTCCCGGATCACGGTTTCGGGCTTTCCGGATTCCCAATGTATTTCTATGGGAACATCGGGGTATTCGATACGGGAAAGGATCTGGTTTATTTTAGATAGTTTTTCTTCCGTTTTTTCACCTACATGAAGCAAGATTAGTTTGGAATCCAAAAAATGGGCAAAACGGGTCACCTCAAGAATATTCACGCCAAGGGAGGGGGAGAAGGCAAACCCGAACAAAAGGGTTTTAAATGGGTTGGATATTGGTTGCATTCAAATAAGTTCGGTGCCAAGATAATACTTTTCTTGTTTTACGTTGAGGGTTTTAAAAGCGATATGAACATTTTGTTGTTCACCCGTAATGTTTAATTGTTATTTTTAACCAAAATAAGATCAATGCTCGAATTATCGGGAATCATCATTCTTGGAATCATTGCCCAATGGGTGGCATGGCGCTTAAAGTTACCGGCCATTCTGCCACTTATTCTTATCGGGCTATTGGTAGGCCCCCTTGCTACACTTTATACCGAGGACGGTACAAAGTTGATAGAACCTGTTTGGGATGGTGAAAAAGGGCTGTTTCCCGGAGAGGGGCTATATTATTTTGTTTCCTTGGCCATAAGTATTATTCTTTTTGAGGGAGGGCTTACATTAAAACGTTCCGAAATACGGAACGTAGGCCCCGTAATCACCAAATTGATTACCCTGGGCAGTCTGGTTACTTTTTTTGCAGGGGCCCTTGCAGCACATTTTATTTTTGAGCTCAGTTGGCAGGTTTCCTTTTTGTTCTCCGCTTTGATCATTGTTACTGGACCCACGGTGATTACCCCAATTTTAAGGAATATACCGTTAAAAAAGGATGTTTCCGCAATTCTAAAATGGGAAGGAATCTTAATAGATCCCATTGGGGCTTTGGCCGCGGTATTGGTATATGAGTTTATAAGCGTAGGAGAAGGGCAGGCCTATACTGTAACGGCACTTATTGAATTTGCAAAAATATTGCTCTTTGGATCCACTTTCGGATTCACTTTTGCGCATGCGTTGGCTTTTGCCATTAAAAAGAATTTTATACCCCATTATCTGTTGAATGTAGTATCCTTGTCCGTGGTATTGTTGGTTTTTGTGGAATCCGATGTCTTTGCCCACGAGTCCGGGCTTTTGGCCGTTGTGGTTATGGGAATGGTCTTGGGCAATATGGATTTGCCCAACATTAAGGAACTCCTTTATTTTAAGGAATCCCTTAGTGTGCTTTTGATATCGATTCTTTTTATTCTTTTGGCCGCTAACATCAACATTGCCGACCTAGAGCTTATTTATAATTGGAAAACGGCCCTGTTATTTGCAACGATTGTTTTTTTAATTCGGCCGTTGGGGGTCTTTTTAAGTGCCGCAGGGTCTAATTTAAAACTTAATGAAAGACTGTTCATTAGCTGGGTAGGACCCAGAGGTATCGTTGCTGCGGGGATAGCGTCACTCTTCGGTTCCAAACTATTGATCAAGGGAGAGGCCGGTGCGGAATATATTACGCCCTTGGTCTTTATGATCGTATTGGGGACGGTATTGTTGAATGCGACTACGGCCAGGCTTTTTGCCAAAATGGCGGGTGTGTTCCTTAAAAAATCCGAAGGGATCCTTATTGTAGGGGCTTCCAGGGTTTCTAGGCTTATTGCCGATTATCTGCATAAAAATAATCGGCATGTTGTATTGATAGATAATAACGAGACCAATGTGAACAAAGCAAAGAAGTTGGGATTGGAGGCGTTCTCGGCAAACATCTATTCAGATGTTCTTACGGATCATATTGAATTGAACGATGTGGGCTTCTTAATGGCGTTAACGGGAAATTCGGACATCAACAAATATGCTATCGCTAAATTTCAAAAGCAATTTGGGGAGAATGGTTCATTTCGTTTGGTGGATTCCGATGAGATGAACGATCCGGAAAACAATCCCAAAGAAGGCCTTTTTTCACATACCGATGATTTTATAAAGTTGACGGAAGCATCCAGAAAATACCCTTCAATAAATGAAATTGTTTTAAAGGATGCCCAACATTATGAAAGCCTTATCGAAATTACCAGGACGGATGCCAACATTGTTCCCTTGTTCCTAAAGTATCCTGATGACGAGATTCAGATTATTTCGGCCTTCAATAAGACCTTCACCAATATACCGGAGGGATACAAATTGGTTTATTTGGGCAAAACATTTCCCATAGAAGACGACGACCTGGATTAAAGGTCCCGTTATCCCGAAAAAGGTTTGGTTTTCCGTACGGTTACTGCAATATCTTCTGGAAGGACCTCGTAATTGTCCCCTGCGACCAAACTGAAAAAATGAATTGCGGATTCCCGAACAATTTTCTCCTCTAAAAGCCTGGTGTCTATTTCCCCGCTTTCTTGTCGCCATGTAAAAATAGCGTGTTGTTCCAATTGGATGATACGGTGTTTAGCTGAAAACTGAGCAATGTAAGTTGTCATCTTTAGAGGGGGATTTAGAGGACAAAAATAAATTAATCATTAAGTTTTAATACGGCCATAAAGGCTTGTTGGGGTATTTCAACATTACCTACCTGCCGCATTCGTTTCTTTCCTTTTTTCTGTTTTTCCAATAGCTTTCGCTTTCGGGAAATATCCCCGCCGTAACATTTGGCGGTGACATCTTTACGCAGTGCTTTAATGGTTTCCCGGGAAATGATCTTGGAACCGATAGCGGCCTGTATGGGAATGTCAAATTGCTGTCTGGGGATCAACTCTTTGAGCTTTTCGCACATTTTCTTTCCTATAGTGGTAGCGTTGTCAAAATGTATCAAGGCAGATAATGCATCTACCGGTTGTGCGTTCAATAAAATATCTACCCGCACTAATTTTGAAGCACGCATGCCAATTGGGGCATAATCAAAAGAGGCATATCCTTTGGATACCGTTTTTAAGCGATCGTAAAAATCAAATACAATTTCGGCCAAGGGCATATCAAAATTCAACTCTACGCGCTCCGTGGTAAGGTAGGTCTGATTGGTAATCTGCCCCCTTTTTTCAATACAGAGCGACATTACATTACCAACAAAATCCGATTTTGTAATAATGGTCGCCTTTATGTACGGCTCTTCCACACGATCAATGGTCGATGGGTCGGGAAGATCGCTCGGATTGTTTACGATCAGGGGATTATCCGGATCTTTACGCGTATAGGCATAGTAGCTTACGTTGGGAACGGTAGTGATGACCGTCATGTCAAATTCACGTTCCAAACGTTCCTGGATAATCTCCATATGCAACATTCCCAGAAAGCCGCAGCGAAAACCGAATCCGAGTGCCGCACTGCTCTCGGCGGTAAACACTAAAGAAGCATCGTTTAACTGTAGTTTTTCCATGGAGGAGCGCAACTCCTCAAAATCCTCGGTATCTACGGGATAAATTCCGGCAAAGACCATAGGTTTTACATCCTCGAAACCGGAGATGGCATTTTGGGTCGGGTTTTCGGCATCGGTGACCGTATCTCCCACTTTAACCTCACGGGCATCTTTAATACCGGTGATCAAATAACCCACATCACCTGCACTTATGGTTTTCTGTGGATGTTGTTTAAGTTTTAAAGTACCTATTTCATCTGCAAAATAACTTTTGTCGGTAGCAACAAATTTAATCTTTTGCCCTTTTTTAATGGAGCCGTTCACTACTCGAAAATAAGTTTCCACACCTCTAAAAGGATTATATACCGAGTCAAAGACCAAGGCTTGTAAAGGTTCATCGGGATTTCCTTCCGGTGCCGGAATACGTTCTATAATGGCCTCCAATATGGCTTCAATACCAATACCGGTCTTGGCACTTGCCGGGATTACCTCATCTGGCTTGCATCCCAAAAGGTCTACAATGTCATCCGTCACTTCTTCGGGATTGGCACTGGGCAGATCTACTTTGTTCAGCACAGGAATAATCTCCAAGTCGTTCTCCAGGGCCAGATACAGATTGGAAATGGTCTGTGCCTGTATACTTTGTGCGGCATCTACTATAAGCAGTGCGCCCTCACATGCTGCAATAGATCTGGAGACCTCGTAGGAAAAATCCACATGCCCGGGTGTGTCTATAAGGTTTAGTGTATATTGTTCGCCTTTATAATTGTATTCCATTTGGATGGCATGGCTCTTAATGGTAATGCCGCGCTCCCGCTCCAGGTCCATGTTGTCCAGTAACTGCTCTTTTTTCTCCCTTTCGGTAACAGCGCCCGTAAAATCCAAAAGCCGATCGGCCAAAGTACTTTTACCATGGTCTATATGGGCAATGATGCAAAAATTCCGAATATTTTTCATAGCAACAGGGACAAATGATGTTCCACAAACGACACTCCTATATAAAGAGCGTAAAAAGCAATTGCAAATATAGACTAATTTATAGCGTAATTTAAAGTAGGCCGGACTAAAATAAGGCACGGGCAAACTGCTATGAAAAACACATGGACTAAGGGAATTAACCATAAAACAGTATTATTTTGTTAGATTTGAAGCCTAACCCAAACATGAAGTGAAACCGGTACTTTTTTTTATAATGCTTGCTTTTGGTATGCTTCAAAATGTATGCGGACAGTCTTTTGAACTTTCGGGAGTGGTTAGGGACGGGAATAATGAGGGCGTTCCCTTTGCTTCGGTATTTCTTTTGGACATTGAGGATTCTACTTTGGTCAAAGGAACTTCGGCGGACGAAAAAGGGTTGTTTTTAATTAAGGATATTGCCCCGGACCTCTATTTTTTACGGGCAAGTTATGTGGGCCGTAGCTCAAAGGTCCTTGCTTTGGATATTTCTGGCGATATTAAAATAGGAGCGGTGATAATCTCACAAGGTCCTCAACAGCTGAACGAAGTAACGGTCGTGGCCAATAAGCCGCAGGTAGAGCGTAAAGTAGACCGCTTGGTATTTAATGTAGAGCGGACCGTACTCTCCCAGGGAAGCTCGTGGGATATTTTAAAACAGACCCCTGGGGTTATTGCCATGCAAGATGAACTGCAAATTAGAAACCGGGCGGCAACGGTGTACATTAATGATCGCAAAGTGCAATTGTCCAATGAAGAAATCCGGAGTCTTTTGGAGAATTATCAAGGAGCGAATATAAAATCCGTGGAAGTCATCAATAACCCTCCTGCAAAATATGATGCGGAAGGGGGTGCCGTACTCAATATTATAACGAGCAGGAATATTTCCTTGGGCTATAAGGGAAATATAAATGCGAACATTACACAGGGTATTTTCCCAAAGTTCAATTTTGGCACTTCACATTTTTATAAAACGAAGAAACTTAACATTAATGCGAGTTACGCCTTTGCACCAAAAAAAGAATTTAAGGATTTACGGAGCACGATCAATTTTATTGATGATACAGGAGTTTTTTCAAGGTGGAATACCAATTATGACCAAACGGGAAGATCCAGGAACCATAGTGGAAATGTAGTATTGGACTATGAATTTGATGATCGTAATGAACTTAACCTGACCTCCAACATCCAATTCTCCCCTTATAGAAGGGAAAGCAATTTTCAGGATACCGAGATATTGGGCAGAACGGGAGTTCGTGATTCGACATTTACTACGGCCAGTTTTTTTGACCAAACAAAGAACAATATTTCCGGGGATTTAACCTTTAAACATCATTTTAAGGAAAGCGGCAAATTAAGCCTTAACGGTCACTATACCTATTTTGATCTAACAAGGGCCCAGAACGCTCAATCCGATTATTTCCGACCTGATGGAGCCTTTATTAGGGACTTTAGCTTTTTTACGGATGCTACTCAGGATATTGAAATTATTACGACACAGTTGGATTATACCGATTTATTGGGAACGGTGGGCCTGGAAACGGGAGTTAAAGGTTCTTTCATCAATGCTGTAAGCCGACTGGATTATTTTACATTGAACGACAACATTCAAACTTTAGTACCCCAGCTTTCAGACAATTATATCTATGATGAAAATGTATATGCCGGTTATTTTAGCCTGAACGGGGATTGGGAGAAATGGAGCATCAAGGCCGGGTTAAGAGGGGAATATACGCAGAGTTCGGGAACGTCGATCAATCTGGCCACTATCAATGATCTGGAGTATTTTGAGCTGTTCCCCACATTTTATCTATTGCATACCGTTAATGAGGGCCATAGCTTTGCTTTTGACTATTCACGGAAACTTAAAAGACCCAGATATGAGGATTTAAATCCGTTCAGGACCTTTATTAATGAAAATAATTTTGTTGAGGGCAATCCCAACCTGCTTCCTGCCTTCAGCAATAATTTTAATTTGAACTATACGCTGAAACAAGAGTTCTTTTTTGACCTTTATTATCGGGATAATGGCAATTACATAAGCACGCTTTCTTTTCAGGACAATGAAAACCGGATTTTAAGGGATATTACCCAGAATGTTTTGGAAAGCACCTCTTATGGGCTTGATTTCAATTATGGAAAATCCATAAGCAACAATTGGTACCTCTATAGTTATATCTCCATATTCCATGAGGACGAAACTTTTTTGGCTTTGGAAAGCAATAATGTTCAAGTAACCAATAATGTGGATGGCGTGTATCTGGACCTGACCAATTATTTGACATTGTCCAAAGATGGCAGTTTTAAGGGCGAACTAGGGTTTACCTACCTGTCCGGGTTTTTACAAGGCTCCTATAAACAGGCGGAAACCACCAATCTGACTATAGGGTTCCGCAAGTCCTTTTGGGATAGAAGGGCCCTTTTCAGTATTTCCGCGAACGATATATTGGGCAAGGCAAATGGCCGGGTCACATCTAGGTATTTGAATCAGGACAATAGCTACCTGATTGTTCCCGAAACACAATATGTCCGGTTTGGCTTCACTTATAATTTTGGAAACTTTAGGCTTGCAGACAATAAAAGGGAAATTGACAAAACCGAAAGAAATCGCCTAAACCCGGAATGACCTGTGGGGCCGTTTGACCTTCCATGGGCATAAAGTATTTATCTTTCGTAAGATATTTCCGAATAACTTCGTTATATTTAGGGCTTTCCAAAGCTAATTCATGAAGAGGGATTTTTGGTCATTTATAAGTATCGTGTTTTTGTTTTCCCTCGTAAGTGCACAGGATTTTAGTATAACCGGCAGCGTTTTGGACAGTGATCAAAAGCCATTGATATTTGCCAATGTTCTTTTGCGTAATTCGGATTCCGTCTTGATAAAGGGGGCGGCTACGGATGATAACGGTCATTTTGTACTGCACAACATTGAAAAGGGAAATTACCTGTTGTCCGCAAGTTATATTGAAAATACTTCCGAAATAAAAGCTATTCAAATTAATGCCGATGTAGACATAGGGTCCTTGATCATTATCCCAAAAGCCCAAGAATTGGAGGAAGTTACGGTAACCTATCAGAAACCTACGTTGGAACAAAAAGTAGATCGCCTGGTCTTTACCATTAAAAATACCGCATTGTCCGATAGCGATATATGGAATGTTCTAAAACGCACTCCCGGAATAGTTGTGGTTAAGGATCAACTTACGATCAAAGGGAGTTCCAATATTGGTGTCATGATCAATGGAAGATTGGTGAACATTCCGCAAAGCGATATCATTAATCTTTTATCGGGCAGTTCCGCCAGCAGCGTGGAGGCGATCGAAGTAATTACCAATCCGCCCGCCAAATATAGCGCGGAAGGAGGGCTATTGGTCAATATTAAAATGAAGAACAATCTAATAGCGGGCTATCGCGGTTCTGTTTATAACAGGTATGTGCAAGGTGTTCTTCCAAAACATACATTGGGAACGGACCATTTTTTTAAGGGAAAAAATACCGACTTTTCCCTGGCCTATAATTTTAGGAACAGCAAGAACATAAGCCGTTATACGGATATTACAAACTTCTTTGAGAACGGAACCATAAATGAAAAGTGGACGGCGGAGCAAAAGGCCTTGACCAGAAGGGAAAGGCATAATGTAAGAGCATTTTTTGATTACACACCGAATGAAAGAAATACCATTAGCCTATCTACCATCAATGCGTTTATACCATCCGTAAACCGATTTTACGATTCCGAAACCCGTATTACCGACTTGAACGGAAATTTAAATTCCAGCTTTGAAACAGTTAACGATTCCGACTATCATTTGAACAATATATCCCTTTATCTGGACTGGGTCCACAAATTGAAAAAAAAGGGAGCGAAAATTGCCTTTAATACTCATTTTACGTACTATGATTATGAACGCACACAGGATTTAAGGACCGATTTCTTTGATACAAACGGCAGTTTGACCGGCGAGAATGATTTCATGACCTTTTCAGGGCAAAAAACGGGACTTTTTAGCATTCAGTTAGATTATACGACCCCTATTGGTGAATCTTCGAAATTGGAGACGGGCCTAAGATATGCCGCCATCAATTCCGAGAATAAGATTACTCAGGAGGGTTTTGATAGAAATCAGCCCGAGATAGACCCAACGGAGGCGGGTATTTTTTTATATGATGAGGACATCTCCGCCGCCTATATTAGTTTGAACGGCAATTGGGACAACTGGAAGTTAAAACTGGGGCTTAGGGCAGAATACACGGAAACTATAGGGGATTTGGACACGGCACCCAATGTTACAAAAAATTCCTATCTGGAGTTCTTCCCTTCTTTTTCGTTAAGACATCAATTGGGAAAGAAACATAGCATAGGCCTAAACTATTATCGGAGGATTACGAGACCACGGTATAATCGTTTAAATCCTTTTCAATATTTTCAAACGAACAACTCCGTAGTAGAGGGCAATCCTGATCTGTTGCCCTCTACCAATAACTATGTTTCCTTAGGATACACCTATGATAAAAGTTATACGGTCGAGATTTTCTATGGCGGGCGAAAAAATCAATACCTGCAGCAGGTGTTTCAGGATAATACATCTAACTTTTTACGTTTTATAAGTACAAATCTGGGGCTTAATACCAGTTACGGAGCCGATTTTATATGGAACAAACGCCTGGCCGACTATTGGGATACTTTTTTACTATTGAGCTATTTCTATGAGAAAAACGGGTTTACCGATCTGGATACCGGAACCCGGCTTTCCAATGATGTTTGGACCGGACATATACGAGGCACCAATAGTTTTACACTATTAAGGGATAAATCTCTTTTTGCGGACCTGACCTTTACTTATTTTTCCCCGACCGTAAACGGGAACTCCAGGCAAGAATCCTATAATGAATTGGGATTGGCCTTAAGAAAGACGTTGTGGAACAAAAAAGCAAGCATATCCTTGGCTTTTGAAGATATTTTTAACCAAGGGACTCTCTTTAATACCCGGCGTTATCTTAATCAGGATAATACCTCGTCCTTTAGGCCGGAGAATCGGTTAGTGGTTTTAAGTTTTCGGCATACGTTCGGGAATACGAAAATTAAAAACAACAAAAAACAACGAAAAGTGGAAGAGCGTAAGCGTATTTGAGATTTGTTTAAGTAGTTTTTCGCTTGCCCGAAAAGGCTCCTTAATACCTTGGTTTCCCTTTTTTTCTTTACATAGTCCGATTGTATAATTCAAAAAAGGCATCGATTTAGAACGACAAAACCCTATTAAAAGACAAGGTACTCCAAAATGGGGCCTTCCTATTTAACAACTTATGGATTAGTCGTAAATTTGTCCCATGCCCAAAATTGGAGATATACAACTACCTGATTTTCCGCTTTTGCTCGCTCCTATGGAGGATGTGAGCGACCCTCCTTTTCGTGCCCTGTGCAAGGAACAAGGTGCGGATGTGGTGTATACGGAATTTATCTCTTCCGAGGGCCTTATAAGGGATGCGGCAAAGAGTGTCATGAAGTTGGATATCTATGAGAAGGAAAGACCGGTGGGCATACAGATTTTTGGGGCAAATTTGGACAGCATGCTTCGATCCGTGGAAATTGTTGAAAAATCCAAACCGGATATCATAGACATCAATTTTGGCTGTCCGGTAAAAAAAGTAGTTTCAAAAGGTGCCGGGGCGGGGATACTTAAGGATATAGATTTAATGGTTTCCTTAACGGATGCCATGGTAAAACATACCCAATTGCCCGTTACGGTAAAGACTAGATTGGGTTGGGACGAGGATTCCATTAAAATTGTCGAAGTTGCGGAGCGCTTACAGGATGTTGGCTGTAAGGCCATAGCCATACACGGTAGGACCCGGGCCCAGATGTATAAAGGGCATGCCAATTGGGTGCCTATAGCCAAGGTGAAGAACAACCCCAGGATGCATATCCCCGTTTTTGGCAATGGCGATGTGGACAGCCCGGAGGCCGCCCTGAAAATGCGGGACGAATATGGATTGGACGGTGCCATGATCGGTCGTGCGAGTATTGGATACCCATGGTTTTTCAGGGAAGTAAAGCACTATTTTAAAACCCGGGACCGTTTGGAACCACCCACCATGACAGAACGTGTTGAGGCCGCAAGAAGACATTTACGGATGGCCATTGATTGGAAAGGTGAAAAGTTGGGCGTGTTCGAGACACGAAGACATTATACCAATTATTTTAAAGGAATCCCCAACTTTAAGGAGTATCGCATGAAAATGGTAACAAGCGATGAGTCCGTAGATGTATTTGCTGCTTTTGATGAGGTTTTGGAGAAATTTGCCGATTACGAGTTTATAACGTGATAAACCGTTTGCACGAATCAAGGAACTCCCGTCTTTAGGAATACGCTTACAAACGTAATTTATCAAAATACGATTACTTATTATTAAGCAGTTATCAACTTTTTATTGATCCTGCTACTTGCAATTTTTGATGCAATTGCCCCAAGCACCAATATAGTGGCCAATACTACGACAACATTTGAGATTTTATATTCTACGGGATAAGCCAGGGAGGGAGTTATTTTGAGCCACCCGAAAGCCATTTGGGACCAAATTAAAAGCGAGCTGATGAGAAGTCCGATACTTCCGCCCAACCCAGTGACCAAAAGGCCCTGCACAAAATAAATACGACGTAATTCCCTTATGGTCGTTCCAAAGCTATATAGTGTTTTTGAATTTTGTTGTTTGTCCAATATCATCATAATAATGGCACCCACCACGTTGAACAGTGCAATGATCAACACCAAAGTAAAAATAAGATAGGTGGCCACGTTTTCAGTATTCAACATTTTGTACAAAGAGCTATAGAGTTCCTGCCTGTTTTTAAGTTGAACCGAGGAACCTAGGATAGCGGTAATTTTATTTCGTAGATCCATTGGATTCCACCCCTCTTCTATTTTAAAATTGATACCGGAAATTTGAGTTTCATTCTTCTCCAATAACGCCTGTACCAAGGGCAAGGAGGCAAAAACATACGTATCGTCTAAATCCGCTTCTACGGAGTACACACCGCTAATCACCATGGGCAGGCGGTTGTAAAGTGAGCTTGAATTCAGGCCTTGCGAGGAAATGGAACCTTTGCCCGGTTTAAAGGCATAGATTTGGATGGGACTTCTAAAATCATTGGGCGTAACCCCCAGGATATTGGCTATCCCAATACCCGAAACCACCTGCTGTTCATTTATGGTCCAATCACCAAAATAGATCGTACTATCCACTTGGGTTACCTTTCTATAATTGGAATCGATGCCCTTAATAAAGGCGATATGGTTCTTGCCCTTGTGTTCCAAGGCTACTTTTTCCTCTATTTCTTTGGAATAATAGGCCAGGCCGTTTAGGCTGTGCAACCTTTCTTCTTGTTTTGGTGTTATTGAAAAATATTTCCCTACGACCGGCAATGCCTTAAGCTCCGGGTCAAAGGAATTGGTAAAGGAGAGACTGAATGTTTTTAACCCCGCAAAGCCGGACAGTACGATAAAAAGTGCGGCCGATCCTATAACGATGACCAAAAAAGTAATGAAATTAATAATGTTTACAGCGTTCTGGGAGCTTTTGGAACGCACATATCTTTTGGCGATATATAGGGGAAAGTTCAAAAATCAGGATTTTTTTCTTCTTTCTAGGAGCGCTCTGTTTTCTATTGGGTTTTCATCGCCTTTTAAGGATTTTTCTATCCCATCGATATAATCCAGGGAATCGTCCAAATAGAAAAGCAATTCGGGAACCCTTCGCAATTGGTTCCTTGTTCGTTGGGCCAACTCATGTTTGATCAACGGTTGGTTAGACTTTATGCCTTCCAAAAGTTCTGATGCCCCGTCCGTAGGGAAGATACTCACATATACCTTGGCTATGGACAGGTCCGTAGTTACCGAAACTTTGGAAACTGAAATCAAAGTACCCTTTAGCCCACCATCGATCGCCGCTTTTTGTAGAATGTCCACAATATCCTTTTGGATTACCCCTCCAATTTTACGTTGTCTTTGCGTTTCCATAGGGCAAAAGTACGTAGAATAATATATCTTCGAAGGAATAAAGGGCAATATGGAAAGAAACAGACCATGAGGAAAATTGAACATTTGGGCATAGCGGTTAAAAACCTTGAAACATCCAATGAATTATTTGAAAAATTGTTGGGCTCAGCACCCTATAAAGAAGAGGAAGTGGTTTCCGAAGGGGTAAAGACCTCTTTTTTTAAGAACGGCCCCAACAAAATTGAACTGTTGGAATCTATAACTACGGACGGCCCTATTGCCAAGTTCTTGGAGAAAAAGGGCGAGGGTGTACACCATGTCGCTTTTGAAGTGGAGGATATTGTTAAAGAGATCGCAAGGCTAAAATCCGAAGGATTTGCCATTTTAAACGAAACCCCAAAAAAAGGGGCGGATAATAAATGGGTGGCGTTCGTACACCCAAAAACATCCAATGGAGTGCTTGTGGAACTCTGTCAGGAAATTACTTCCCAAGACTTGTAAAAAGGGATAAACTATAGGTTTATGGACTAAATATTTTGCGTAACTAGGGTTTAAATTGCTTGCTACGTAGAAAAATAAATGGTAATATTGCATCCGCAATTTGCAGGTCCTATAGCTCAGCTGGTTAGAGCACCTGACTCATAATCAGGGGGTCCATGGTTCGAGCCCATGTGGGACCACTTGGAAATCACAAAACTTCCCTAATAGCCTGAAAATGAACTGTTTTCAGGCTTTTTCATTTTTATTGGTTTCATATAAAACCATATGAAATCAACCGTTCTGGTGAGTGATTCGGTGAGTACTTTTTTATTCGCAAAAATGCTGCCCAAACTATGTTAAAGAATTGATATTCAATTTTTTGCTCGGATTTGCAATTAATATTAATAATCCAAAAAGCACAGTTATGGAGGCAAAAAATACATTTTCCATCCTTTTTTACCCAAAAACCAGTGATTCCGACAAGAACGGAATGTCCCCTCTTTTCCTTCGAATCACGGTAGATTCCAAGAGGGCCGAGTTCAGTTTAAAAAGAAAAGTGGATTCCAAGGACTGGTGCCCAAATTTGGGCAAGATCAAAGATGCGGTCAAGTTCCGCATCCGCCTTGATGATGGATGCCATTTCCCCGTCAATGGCATCGATCTGTCTGGGGAGTTCCCTGACCATCCTTTCTTGGATCTTGAACAATAATTTGAAGTCCTTCTGGGCAAGTACCCTTTTCTGTTCCTTGAGACTGGTCTTGTAGCCCGCTCTTTGCTTTATGAGCCGTTCGCAGAGGGAGAGCAGTTTCTTCAGTTTCCTTATCCGTTTCGACGGGGCCTTGGACAAAGTGATCTCGTCCCTCAGCCTGTGGGCATAGAGTGCTATCTTGGCCGCATCTATCCAGTCATCCTTTCCCCGGGTAATGCCCAGTGACCTCTTGATTTCAAGTCCCGGCACCATGGCATAGGGAACCTGCTCCTTGGAAAGGTGTTCCGACAATCATTCGGAGTAAAGCCCTGTGTACTCAAGGACGAACAAGATATGTTCGTTGGGGAATTCACTGTTGCCATAGGCTCATTGGACCAGGAGGGAAAATCCATTTTTTGAATTCTCGAAAGTGGCCCTGTGCTTGTTGGAGTGGATGTGGGCATCAAGGGTCGCCTTGCTCACATCGATGCCGATGGTCTCTTTGATTTCCATAACTTTATAGTGTTTTAATGGTTACGTTGACTAAAACCTTTAGCAGGTAGATCCTAAAATTCTATTTGGTCCTTGTAACCGGGTTAAGAGGGAATGGGGATTAATACTTACCATGGGCCGTCAGCCCAATTTGGGACAAGTTCACCCCATTCCCTTTTTATAAAGACCAAAGTTATCCACAAAAATGGGAGTTGTGGGTCTCCCCCGGACCTCCTCTTTTCAACATCATCAAACATGATTATTTTATTGGTTTTTATATGGAAGCTAATCTAAAGATTTGGGACGCTTGCAGTGCGAAACCAGGTTTCGCTCGCCCTATTAAACAATGGGAAAGTGCCTGTTGACCATAAATATTGTTTTATTTTATTATGCCAAAGCATCATGTTATTAAGCGAAACCGGATGAATAATACTCTTTAATAAATCAATTAGACCAAAAAAGAAAACATAAGAGCCAATAGATTGCATAGTATTGTTGTAATATTGTTTCTTTGATACTTCAGATTGCAGCCTATATAAAAATGGTATTTTACCTACAAACTTATTTTTATTGCCAACTCATGAAAAAAATTGCCTATTTCTTAGTCCTGATTACGATGATTGCCTGTTCTTCCTCTTCTTCGGAGGAACCGCTTCAAACGGGTAATTCGATTACATCGTTTCAAATGGAAATTAACGGGGAAGTTGTTTCTGGTCAAATAAACCAAACGAATAACACAATTACACTAAATGTAACGGACGCCAATTTATCATCTGTGACCCCAGGATTATCAATTTCAGTAGGAGCTGCAATAAATCCAGCTGCAAGTACCCCTAGGAACTTTAATCAAGAAGTGCAATATACAGTAACCGCTGAAGATGGAACTAGAAGAATATATACCGTTGTAGTCAACAATAGAATTTTGAGCACAGAAAATTCTATAACCTTATTTGAATTACCAATAAATGGAGAAACAATAAGTGGAAATATCAATCAAGATGACAATACAATAACATTTGATTTAGTAGGGGCCGATGTATCTTCATTAATCCCGACGATAACAATTTCGGACAGTGCCTCCATAAGCCCGGGTACTAGTTCTGCACAAAACTTCGATGACAATGTTTCATATACTGTGACTGCGGAAAATGGTGATGAAAGAACATATCAGGTTGTTGTAAATAACAGACCACTTAATGCTGAAAATGAAATATTGAGCTTTGTTGTTGGAATAAACGGAGAGTCTATAGAAGCTCGCCTGGATTCAGATTTAAAGGAAATTGCTTTTGAAACAGGCTCATTCAATATTTCCAGATTGATTCCTGAGATTACCGTCTCAGAATATGCCACGATTTCTCCGGCTTCCGGTGAGGCTGTTGATTTTACAGTTCCAGTTACCTATACGGTTACAGCGGAGAATGGAGAAACTAAACAGTATATTGTTAAAATCAATCAAGCTTATAGTATAAAACCATTCGGATCTTGGGGGTTTAATAATCAAGCAAATGCGTTATTGGTATATCCTCGTGCCAAAATTGGCGTGTCGATTGCCTTTTTGAATCCTTCATTACCTGGTGCTCAAGTATATCTTAACGACGGCATCAACAAAATAGCTTTATCTAATTTATCAGTTGAAATGTATGAGAATCAAAGAGTTATATACTATCAAATGACTACGGTAATACCAGATAATACATTAACAAGTAAAACCTATAAACTGACTTATGAGTTTGATGACTTGATTGTGGAATCAGATATTTTTGTTGATGTTTTAGCTGAGGGAGCACCTAAAATAAATTCGATTAATCAAGATTTGTATCGTCCTGGCGATACGTTGATAGTTACTGGAGAGAACTTAACACCTGTGATAGTGGTACCCTCAAATGGGAGTCAATACATTTTTAATCCTGCGGGCAACATTGACACTGAACTGAATGCTGAAAAAACGGAATATCGTTTGATATTAGAAAGCCAAACTTTTACATTTGCGTACAGAGCATTCTTCTTTTATTCAGGAGATACAAGAGAGGTTATTTTCACCAATTTGGAGGAGCGAAGATTAGGCGAGCAAATAACCATCAACGTTGAAAGATGATATATTGGGGCCTTACGGCTGAATGGCCCAAATCTCGCTGTTACGTCCAGAGGTATTACCTCCAATGATTAGAATTTGATTATTATATTGAACGCTTGTATGTGATGACCTACTTCTAAAAATTTCATCGGAAGGCACAAGGTAAATTTCATCAATCCAATTAATACCATCCTTACTAGACCATATATCACTTTTTCTATGACCACTAATAATCCATATTGAACCATCATACACAATACTGGAGTGACCCCAGCGAGGTGAAAAATCTGCATCCACGGTCTCTATTTCCCAATTTACACCGTCACTACTGGACCAAACATCGTTTAAGTCACCGAATCCGCTTCCTTGATTGGCATTGAGCCCTCCAATAACAAACATCTTATCGTCAAATACAATGGTTGTATGGCTACGTCTGCTAGGAAAACCAGGGTCATCGGTTTCCATAACCCAATTAATACCATCTTCAGTTGACCATATATCTTTGAATTCGAACAAATTATCTTGTCCTCCAATCAGCCACATTTTATTGTTAAAAACTGTCAAAGTGTGATTATACCTTTCTTCAAAGGAAGCTGATAGGTTCTCTTGTGTCCAGTTTACCCCATCAATACTGGACCACACATCGTTCAATGGATTTCCAAAATTATCAATACCGCCTACAATCCACATTCTATCTTTGAAAACAACACTTGCATGATTTCCTCTTGAAGTAAAATCCGCGTTGTTCGTCTCTTTTGTCCAATTAATGCCATTTTCACTGGTCCATACATCATTAGCCAATTCAAATTGATCTACCCCGCCAATTATCCAAATACGATTATCAAAGTATACCGAAGAATGTGCTTCCCTGCCGTCAAATTCTGCATCAGAAGTTAGTTGGGAAAGAATTAGACCCCTGGTTGTAAAGCTATGTACTTCACTGCTGGTGGCAAGTCCTTCGGAATCAGAGGCAATTACCTGCCAGGAATAGATAGTGTTTCTTGGAAGTGTTGTTTCATAGAGAAAGGATGTTTCCGTGAGATTTTCGGTCAATAGCGTTGAAGGTGTTTCATGCCCTTCTCCAAAAAACAAACTATAGGTTACGCTATCTCCATCAGGATCGATTGCTTCTTCCCAACTAAATTCAGGGTTGACCAATTCCACATTTTCCATTTGATTTTCAAATGACAGAAGATTGAAATTTCCTGGGGTGCTGTTGGGCGGAGGGGTTTCTTCATTTTCGGTATCATCACCATCTTCTTCGTCTTCATTATCCATTAATTCATCCATGGACTCATTGTTGGTATCAATTTCCATATTTTGGGAATCACCTTTGCTACATGAAATTAACATAAGCATACAACAAAATAAAGTAACCGGTATTTTCATTTTTCATTTTTTTACTTCAAAGTCTTTGTAAATCGGCTTTGTAACATCGCCCATTCGATTGCCTAACCAATAAATAAATTGCATTGGAAAACTTGATGTTTGAGGTTGGCGCAGATGCACCATGGTATTGAAACTGTGTTTCATTTTGTCTTTCAAGTTCTATCCAATCATCTAAACTGGGCACATATTTAAATTCTCCATCACTAGAACTTAAAAACCCGCCAAAGAATACATATCCGTTCCCATTATATTCGAATGCCGTTGTGTTATTTCTAATATCAGGAAAATTGGCTATGCGTATCCATTCATCGGATACAGGATTAAACTTCCAGAAGTCGTAGTGACCTGTAGAGGTGGCACCATTTCCAACATATGCCTCATTATCAATAACAAAGGTTGAAGTGAGTAATCGATTGGAATTACCTAAAAAATTAGCGATAGGATTCCAGGTATCTTCGCTATCATCGTAACTCCAAAAATGAGAAAAAAGCTCATATTCCGGATAATAATTGGTTTCCGGATACCTGCCCAAGCCTAAATAAACAAGGTTTTCAATATTGAAAACCGTTGGACTTTTTCTAGCTGTGTCAGGATATTCTGCTCTTTCAACAAAAGTTTGTGAATTAGGCAAAAACTCATAGAAATTATGTTCCTCTTCCTCGGCAAAATAAAAAAACACCCTGTCTGACTCAGCATTATACAGGATTGAATAATATTCATCTTTCATACTGGTTCTGGGATAGTCAACATAAAAGGTTGAGAGAATATTTAATTCGGAATCCAGGCGTTTTACGGAAAACCTTGCATTGTGATCGTCTTCCTCAAAGATATAGGCAATATTATCCTTATTCACGAAATTTTGATAATAGGAATTATAGTCAAGCTCTTTGTAGAATAACCAAACATCTATCAAGGTGAGTTCCTCACTATACTGAAACTCTTGATCCATTAGTTCCATTCTGAGCATAGGATTTCTATCCTCATAAGGTCCTATCGGGACCTTTACCGTTAATTTGTTCTTGGAAGCGGCCAAGATTTCAGCTCTATTATCATCAAACCAAACGATATTGTCTTCAAGTATTGGGCTGAATTCATCACCAACTATTTCAATGGTTTCGTTGGCATAAAAACTAGAAGGGGCCTGTTCTATAATGGGAGCATTTATGGCAAAGGAAACCCCTGATGAAACTTCTTGCAATTGGGTTATTAATTTAAGCGAGTTAGTAGATTTTGACAAAGATTGTGGTAATACAAAAGTGATTGAATCCTTAGATGAAAATAGAATTTCACTTTGTTTTTCCTCTATAATAATTGTGTTTCTATTGTTTTCAAAATCAAAATGTTTGCCATAAACCGTCAATGTATCCCCAATGGAAACCATCTCTTGGGAGATATTTTCAATTATTGGAGTAAACAAGGAAAAATCTTCAAATGAGTCGGATTTATTATATAACTCTAGTGTAATTTTAGGATTGAACCTTTTTAAGGTTTCTGGAACAATACATTTAACCAGGGTATCGGAAGATTCCAATACCGAACCCACCTCCTCGTCAAACAACACTTTTATTTTGTTGGAGATTGATGAGAAATTTGACCCTTTAATTCGCAATGTGTCCCCTATATGAGCTTGGTCAATCTGACCGATGATAGGAGCCTTACTGCCTGTTGAGACGAATGATTTTATTGAGGTATACTCGTAGGTTTCACCTATTTTGACATAAGCTACAATGAAATATTCTTTATTAAAATCCAAATCTTTATCTATAGTCAGTAAAAACTTCTTTCCTTGTATTTCATCAGATTCAAACTTTTGGGAATTATTAAAATCCGGATTCTCAAATTGGGAAAGCAAGAAACCATGTTCTGTAACTTCGGCGTCATCAATATTAGTTGCCGAAGCTTCCAACATAATTCCTCCATCTTCGAAGACTTCGACTTCAAGGTCAAAATTCAAAAGGTCAAAAATTTCTTCAGTTTCTTCTTTTGCTTCAGGCTGAGGTACTTCTTTCTCAGAAGAATCTTCGGAACATGATAAAAACAGTGTAGTAAAAACCAGGAAAAGGAATGTCTTTTTCATTAATTGGTAAAGTTTGAAAGCTCTGTTCTTAAAACCACGTGATCATATCGTTTAATGGAACTGTAGTCTGGAAGAGTGGAACTTGAAGTATATCCTATAAAGTAAACATAATCGTTATTTACAAAAACAGACCTTCCATCCAACCTATACCCATTAATAACCAAATCTGCCCTCATGGAGTATTCATCCAAATCAATATCATATTCATGAAAATCAGTTCCAGAATAACCAACATATTGTCGAGGATGATAAAACCCCTTGCTGTCAATTTGGAAAAAAACAGCTTCTGACGCAGGGTTAATAATATCACTTTTGCGAACCCAAGAGGCATCTGGTGTGAATTCCCAAAGATCATAGAGTTGGTGCCCATTACTTATATATGCTTTGCCATTATTTACATAATAAGTGGAATGATATCCATTTCCTTGTCCTTCAACAAAAGGCATTTCTGAAACATAATTCCATGTGTTAGCATTTTCCTCAAACTTCCAAAACTTTCTATTTGGCACTATAGAAGTTCCTCCTGTATAACCCATTCCCAAATAAAAAGCATTGGCCAACACAAAGCCCATGGGTTTTTTTATGACCTCGGTGTTTTCGAAATCTTGAAGGGGAGTTAAAACTCCAGACATTAAATCATACTTGTAAAAATTATTTGTCTGTCGAGCAATGTAGATATATACATTGCCATCATTTAATGAAAAGGGGTAGAATGAGACAATTCTATCAGGATCAAAATCTATATCAATATCAGGCAAATTTCCCCATGTATTTGCTACAGGATTATATTTCACAAAACCTATTCTATCTGGATTGCCATAAAATCCACCGGAACCCCTATATTGAAGTATGTAGAAAGAGTCATCATAACCAAAGCTCCATTTTGAAATATGGCCCTGATCATATCTTCCATCCGTAAGTCCTTGGTTGTCAATTCTCCCATATTGGTACCATGTATTTTTTAAATACAGCCCGAGATTTTGGGTTACTTCTTTCTCCACCACTTTTACAGTAACCTCATTTATGTTCCTATCAGTATAAAGCCCCAAAGGAACTTTAGCGATTATAGAATCCGCGTAGACTTGCTCAATCTCCGCTCTATTTTCACCTATATAGACCTCATGCAGGTAATCTCTAAATTCGAAAAAGTTGGAGCCATAGATAGTAATGTTTTCATTGATTAAAAGACTGTCCTTAGAAATTCCTGTTATAATAGGATCAGGTATCACTACTCCTTTGTCTTTTCTAAGCTCCCTTAATTGTGCTCTTACCAATAAATCATTTTCATGCTTGTCTATGTTATAAGGTAGAACAAATCTTATGGAATCTTTGCTATGGTCAACCACCTCTAATCGGTTGTTATTGAGTTCAACAATTCCACCTTTTATATCCGGACGATTTGTTAGATGTTTCCCATAAACCACAACCGTATCCCTTAACCTAAAGTTGCTTGGGATTGAATCTATTTCTGGTTGATACAATTGAAAAGCGTTCCTAAAATCAGTGATTGTATCACGGTTATCTACAGAAATATGCAGACTATCAGGCTCAAATCCCCAATAAGGCAACTCAAATTCAATTATACTGTCGTTGTTGAAAAGAATTTTTAGTTGGCTTTGGCCTATAGATAATCTAACATCCTTGTTAAAATTTCCTCCCTTTAGGCTTAATGTATCTCCCAAATCTGCAAGTTGTGGAAAAACAGAATCGATGACTAATATTGGATTTGGTTGCTCTGGCTCTTCAGAGTTTTTCTCTTCTGGATTTTCAGTTGTTGGTGATTCGGGTTTGGTAGTTGTATTTTCTTCGGACTTACTACATGAGAAAATCAAAAGGATGGTACAAACCAAAAAAAGATGCTTCATTTAAGTAAATTGGATATGGCAAGGTACGAAAGTTCTGCAATTTTTTTCACTTACAAACTTAATCGATAAAAGTTTATTGATTATGGACAATGGTAAAACGGGAAAGAAATGTTCCTTACGAATATAATCAAATGGTTTAGATTCAAATTTTGCAAATCTTAGAACTCAATTTGCTAATAGTAGCCTATAACATAACTTATTAGGGTATATTAATTAGTCAAAAGAGGGCAGCCAAAGCTAAAAAATTCTTTCAGTTGCTGTAACCAGAGGAAACAAAAAGAATTGCGTTTCAATGGGCGCATAATTTGCTGTATAAAGGAGATATATTCGAATCAATGACCTTTTATGAAGCTTGTTCAACGCATATCATGTTGAAGTAGGAGCGATTGTGAGAACAAAATAAAAGTATCAAACACAAAAACTTGATGGCGGAAACAAACAATATCTCATTTAATTTCAAGACATTTGATATCGAGCACGTTCATTTAAAATCCGATATTATTTTGGTGCGATTTCCGATGAGTGATCAATATTATTTAGTTGTAAAAACTGAGAATCAATAAAATAATAGTTCAGTCCTAATATGGGGTCACCAATAAAATTGAAGCTTCGAGGTTTTTACCCTCGAAGCTTTTTTCACTTGAAGTACTTTTCTTAATTCAAAGAAACGCTATTGAACGTTTTCTTTGTCCGCTCGCCATGGGATGCCGTAACAACCGATTTTTCTTTATATATTGCTGTCCCCTTATTTATAAAGGCCGTTTTCCCAAGGTCTTTTTCCGTGAGTCTTAAATGGAACTTTATAAAGGCATACTTGTGCTGTGTGATCACATAATGGAATGACATGGCATTTATGATAAAAAGAAAAGGGTTCACGCTTTATATTTTATTGGCCCTAATAGGTTCAGGCTGTTCCCTTACCCAGCACAAATATGAAAGGGAATATGCGAAGATTTGGAAAGAAATGATCAAATCCAAAGCATGGCAAGAATCGTTCTTGGCCAATGGTGAAAATAAAGAATTGGATTTGTATGCGAGTACAGAGACCCATGCCGTTCTTTTGGACGGTTCGAGTACGGCGGATTTCAATAATTTTGAAGAAAGATACGCTTCCTTGGTATCCCGTGCCTATTTTAAGATAATCACCGAAGCGGAAAAAGCCGATGCCCGTATTTCGGCAGAATATAGATTGCTGGAAGAACAACAAAGGTCCGATGCCGTGAAGATGGACAGATCAATAAAAAAGCGAAGGGAATTGACCGTTAAGAAGTACAATGCACACAAAGCGATGTTGAGCGGATTAAAATCCTGGAATATCTTTAGCGAGGACCGTTCGGGGGACTTGGATTATTTTAAGGCCGAGAACAGACAGGAAATCCAAAGAATGATGATCAACGGGGAACCCAGTGATACCATGGTAAATTTCCTTATTTACAAATTGGCCGATTTATACCACGTTGAAGAATAAGAAAGCATTACGGGAATTAAAACAGGCCGCCTTTGCATATTGTTCGGATTCTGTATCCGCCAGGCTCTCCAGGATACGATCCCAAATACAAGAAATAGAAATTGCCCTGACTTCCGAGACTAAAAGTAGTGCGGGAGATAAGCATGAGACGGGCAGGGCCATGCTACAATTGGAACGGGAAAAATTGGGAGTTCAACTGGCCAATGCCGAACGCACAAAAGAAATAGTGTCCAAAATAAAATTGGATTCCAATATTCATGTAGGTCTGGGCACTATGATCCTAACAGAACAAAACAACTATTTTATGGGGATTTCCGCAGGGGAATGCAACATTGCGGGCAATTCGATTTACTGCATCTCTCCCGCTACGCCCATTGGAAAGTTATTATTGGGGAAAAGTGTTGGCGATACCTTTAGGTTCGACCAAAAAGACATTAAAATAATAGGGATTGTATAATGGGGAAGACTAAAAATCCGGTTTGCTCCGGTTCGCCTTTTTAAGTGCCGCCCGTTTTTTGGCCTTTAACCTTTTTTCGATCGCCGATTTGGAAGGCTTGCTCCGTTTTCGTTTTTTAGGAATGTAAAGCGCTTTCCGGAGTAGCTCAAAGAATCTTTTGATGATGGTCGATTTGTTTTTATGTTGACTTCTATGGGTGTCACACTGCAATTGCAATTGCCCTTCATGGTTTAATCTAGTGCCGAGTTTGTTCAGGAGGCGTTCTTTTTCAACTTCGGACAGCCCCTTGGAATTGGGAATATCAAAGGAAAGTTCCACCTTGGAAGATACTTTATTGGCATGTTGGCCTCCGGGGCCACTACTTCTAACGGCCTTAAATTGAAGTTCTTGTTGAATGATATCCTGATCCAAAATGAAAGGGTTTGACCAACAAAAATAGGCTATACTTGGCTATTCCCGTTATGGATAACCTTACCTTACTCGTGAACGGCTTGTAGGAGCCTTTGGTTTATCGTTTCCAAAGAGACATTTAAAAAGATTTTTTTATCTACGACAGGTTCCAAAGGAGCGTTGAAAAAAATTACTTCCCCATCCCCCGTTTCTCCTTTAGCCAGGAAATGGCTGCCCATGGGATATGATTTTTTAACGGTCACGGGAATGCCGGAAGTTTCCGATACCCGAAATTCATGGGCGTAAACAATGATTTTTCTTTTAGTATTCGCATAGGATTTGAGCACGTCTATGGAAATGTGGTTGGCTTCCCCGAACAGGGAGGCGATATATAGATCTCTGGGGTTTCTATACAGTTCCATGGGCTTGCCTTTTGCCATAACCCGTTGATCTCTTAATACAAAGACCTTATCCGTAAACGGAAGCACATCATGATAATCATGTGTGGCAACGATACAGGTAATACCATTTTCCTTTAAATAACCAAAAATATTTCGCCTAAGGCTATTTTTCATAAAGTTGTCCATATGGCTAAAAGGTTCGTCCAATAAAAGGATTTCCGGTTTTTGCGCCAAAACACGTGCCAGGGCCACCCGCTGTTGCTGGCCACCACTGAGTGTGTTTACTTTCTTATCGGCGAAGGCGGTGAGTTCTATCATGGCCAATAATGTTTCCGTCCGTTTTTGAAGTTCTTCCGGATAGAACACGGAGAGGTACTGGCTTATATTTTCCTTTACCGTAATAAAGGGCATCAAATCAAAATCCTGGGAGAGATATTTCATAAATGGCGCACCGGGGACCAAATAATAGGCAGGGCCTAAAATGGGTTCGTCCTCCCAGAATATTTCGCCCTGTTCCAAATCCATCAAACCATAGATAATCTTGAGCAAGGTACTCTTGCCACAACCACTTTCCCCTATGATGGCCACATGTTCCCTTCGTTGTATCCTCATATTGATATTGTCCAAAATGGAAATATCATCATAAGCAAAGGATACATTCTCTATTCGTAACATAAAGTTGTCGGGTTAGGGTCTATACGGAAAAATCCGTTCCTGTGTAAGAACGGATTTTCCGATAATTTATTGATATGACGTCGGATTTAATCCTTGAACTTTTTTAAAACAGATTGATTGGGTAGTGCTTCAAAACCCATATTATATAAGGTAAACCCAAAAATATCCGCATACTGTGCTATAGTTTTGCTTACCGGTGTTCCTGCACCATGACCGGCGTTGGTCTCTATCCGGATAAGGGCGGGGCGTTCACCTGCCTGTTTTTCCTGAAGCTCCGCCGCAAACTTAAAACTATGGGCCGGTACCACCCGATCGTCATGATCCCCGGTTGTGACCAAGGTAGCGGGATAAACGGTGCCTTTTGTAACGTTATGTATGGGGGAATACCCTTTGAGATAGTTGAACATTTCCTCACTTTCCTCAGAAGTCCCATAATCATAGGCCCATCCGGCCCCGGCCGTAAACGTGTGATAGCGTAGCATGTCCAATACGCCTACCGCAGGTAATGCCACTTGCATCAAGTCCGGCCGTTGGGTCATGGTAGCACCTACCAGCAACCCGCCATTGGACCCTCCTCTTATGGCTAGGTACTCTTTGGACGTATAATTGTTGGCGATCAAATATTCGGCCGCTGCGATAAAATCGTCAAATACATTTTGCTTTTGGGTCTTGGTACCCGCATCATGCCATTTTTTGCCGTATTCACCACCGCCCCTTAAATTGGGTACGGCATAGACGCCCCCTTGCTCCATCCAAACGGCATTGGCAATACTGAACGAAGGGGTCAAACTAACATTGAACCCTCCATAACCATACAAAATAGTAGGGTTTTTGCCGTTGAGCTCCAATCCTTTTTTATGGGTGATGATCATGGGTACTTTAGTCCCGTCTTTTGAAGTATAAAAAACCTGATTGGACTCATAATCTGCAGGGTTAAAATCGATTTCAGGTTTCCAATATCGCTCGTATTCACCACTTTCCGCATTGTATTTATAGGATGAACCCGGGGTGTTGTAATTGGTAAAGGAGAAGTAAAATTCGGCATCCTCTTTTTTTCCCCTAAAACCACCGGCGCTTCCTACGCCCGGCAATTCAACTTCGCGAATCAGTTTACCGTCATAATCGTATTGGTATACCTTAGAAATGGCGTCTACCATATATTCCGTAAAGAAATAGCCGCTTCCCGTGCTCGGTGTGAGTACATTTTCGGTTTCTTTTATAAAATCCACCCAATTCCCGGGGCTTGGATCAGAGGCATCTACCGTTACAATTTTCTTGTTGGGGGCATCCATATTGGTCACCAAAAAAAGTTTGGAACCTTCGTTTTCCATTACATAAGTATCCGTGTCCGTATGATCAAGAATGGTCACGAATTCAGCATTGGGATCGGACAGGTCCTTCATTAACAATTTGTTTCCGGAAGTGGAAGTTCTAGGGTAAACGAACAGGTATTTTGCATCTTCGGTCACGCTTCCACTTATATATCTATGCTTTTGCCCAGGTGTTCCTCCATAAATTAACTTGTCCGCCGATTGCGGAGTACCCAGTTTGTGATAGTAGAGTTTATGCTGATCTGTTTTGGCAGAAAGTTCACTGCCCTTGGGCTTATCATAACTGGAATAAAAGAAGCCATCGTTTCCTTTCCATGAAATATCGCTAAATTTAATATCTACCAAGGTGTCTTCAACAATTTTTTGGGTCTCGGCATCGATAATGATCGCTTTTCGCCAATCGCTACCACCTTCGGAGATAAGATAAGCGGCCAAAGCCCCGTCTTTGGTAAACCTCAGGCTGGTCAGGGATGTTGTGCCATCCTCCGAAAAGGTATTGGGGTCCAAAAAGACCTCCGCTTCTGAATCGCCTTTTTTTCGATACACGACAGATTGATTTTGAAGCCCGTCATTTTTATTGAAATAGGTATAGTCTCCTTCTTTAAAAGGAGCTCCTAATTTTTCATAGTTCCATAATTTTTCCAATCGGGATTTTAGATCCTCACGAAAGGGAATATTGTCCAAATAACCAAAAGTGGTCTTATTTTGTTCCTTTACCCATGCTTCGGTTTCAGGGCTTCTATCATCCTCCAACCAGCGATAGGGGTCTTTGACCTCGGTTCCAAAATAAGTATCTACGGTATCGACTTTTGCGGTTGTGGGATAATTCACGGCAATAGGTTCTCTTTTAGGTTTGTTTTGGCAGGCAGATGCCAGAACAAGTGCCAATAGGCAAGGTGTTGTTAGTTTCATTGTTTTTAAGAATTAGTCGGGCTAAAAATAGCATTAAAAAACCTTCAAAACAGCATAGTTTTGAAGGTTTTAACACTCTTTTAGAAGTTGGTATCGTAAACTAAACCAACTGGTTAGCCGCTAAATACTCTGCAATCTGCACAGCATTGGTAGCGGCCCCTTTTCTAAGGTTGTCCGAAACGATCCACATGTTCAAGGTATTGCGCTGGGTTTCGTCCCTGCGGATGCGGCCTACGAATACTTCGTCTTTATCATGGGCGTATATGGGCATGGGATAGGTGTTGGTATCGGGATTATCCTGAACGGTAACTCCCGGGGTATCATTCAGTATCCTGCGTACTTCGCTCAGTTCAAAATCATTTTCAAACTCCACATTAACGGATTCCGAATGTCCGCCTGCCGTAGGAATACGTACTGCTGTGGCACTTACGGAAAAAGTACGGTCATCCAATATTTTTTGCGGTTCCCGGGCCAATTTCATTTCTTCTTTAGTATAGCCGTTCTCTAAAAAAACATCGCAATGAGGTAAGGCATTGCGACCAATAGGGTAAGGGTAGGCCATTTCTCCTTCTACCCCCGCTATTTCATTTTCAAGTTGCCGGACCGCTTTTACCCCGGTACCTGAAACGGACTGATAGGTAGAAACGACCACACGCTTCATGTTGTATTTTTTGTGGAGTGGTGCCAGGGCCATGACCATTTGTATGGTGGAGCAATTGGGATTGGCAATGATTTTATCATTGGCGGTAAGTTCATTTGCATTTATCTCCGGAACCACCAATTTTTTATCCGGATCCATACGCCAAGCGGAGGAGTTGTCCACTACGGTCGTTCCGGCGTCGGCAAATTTTGGGGCCCATTCCAAAGAAGTGTCCCCACCGGCGGAAAAAATGGCAATGTCCGGTCGGGCGGCTACGGCATCGGCAAGTCCAATTATGGTATGCTCTTCACCATTATAGGCTAATTTTTTGCCCACGGAACGTTCAGAAGCGACCAACAATAGTTCCGAAATCGGAAAATTACGCTCCGCCAATACCTTCAACATTACTTCGCCTACCATTCCGGTTGCGCCAACAACTGCTACTTTCATTATGATGATTTAAAATTGAAGTACAAAAATAGGCAATAGGCCAGTATGGGCAAATTAAAAGAAAGATAATTATTAAAATATAACAAAAAGTTATATTTAAAACAATTGCTTTATGGTTTTAAATTGAGAACGAGGATTCGTCATTTCGATATCGTGAAATATGAACGACGGAAAACCCTCATTATAATGTAATTTCAAAAATAACCGCCAATCGGGTCAGCGAAACCCAATTGGCGGTTTTGGTTTAAAATTTGCCGTAGTATAGCGGCGTTCCTATATAAAGGAAATGGATTTTACTTTTTCAATGCATCCCTGATTTCGGCAAGCAACTCTTCGGTCGTAGGCCCTGCCGGAGGTGCCGGAGCTTCTTCTTCTTCTTTTTTCTTCATGCTATTAACGCCTTTAACGATCAGGAACATGACAAAGGCAACAATGATAAAATCGATAACGTTGGTCAAAAACTCACCGTATAAAACAGCGACCTCACCAACTTTTTCCCCGGCATCGTTCATAGTACCTTCTTTTAGAATATGTTTTAAATCGTTAAAATTGGCATCAAAGAGCAAACCGATAAGTGGAGATACGATACCCCCGGTAAAAGAGGCGACAACTTTATTAAAAGCGGCACCCATAACGAAACCAACGGCAATGTCCACCAGGTTTCCTTTCATGGCAAATTCCTTAAATTCTTTAAGCATGATAAAGTGTTTAATGGTTAAAAATTAAGTAACACGCAATATAGTGAAAAATTATTTTCTTAAAAAAACGTTAATAATCCGTTTCCCTAGTCCTTGTACACCCGTGATATTCGTTGGGAGATGCCCGTTAAAAGCTCGTAGGAAATAGTGTTTGCGGTCTGGGCAAATTCCATGGCCGAGAGTTCAGGGCCAAAAACAACCACCTCGTCCCCTTCTTTACAGCTTATGCCGGTAACGTCTATCATGATCATATCCATACAAACATTGCCAATAATGGGTGCCTTTTTCCCATGGACCAGCACATAGGTTTTTCCTCCACCGTACTGTCTTCCGATGCCATCCGCATGGCCTAGGGGCAGGGTCGCTGAAATACGGTGTCCATCGGAGGCAAAGCTCCTGTTATATCCTACGGTTTCACCGGGCTCTATTTTATGGATTTGTGAAATGATGGTCTTTAGAGTAGCTACCGGTTTTAGTTCGGCATCTATTTTGGCCTCGTTGCCATATCCGTACAATCCTATCCCACTTCGCACCATATCGTACTGTGCTCCGGTATAATTGATAATGCCCGAGGTGTTTAGCAAATGCCGGAAAGGCTTATCATCTAATTTTTTATTGATTTCTAAGGTTATTTTTTGAAAAACATCTATTTGTCTTTGGGTAAACGTGCCCTCGTTCAAGTCTTCGGAAGCGGCCAAATGGGAGAAAACGGAACTGATCTTCACTTCATCAACATCTCGTAATTGCCCGGTAATGTAATCTACATCATTCTCCCCAAACCCCAATCGGTTTAGGCCCGTATTGAATTTTAAGTGAACGGGATAATCCGTTTGCCCTTGTCTTTTAGCCGATGCCAAAAAGTCTTCCAAGACTTTGGGAGAGTATAAGCTGGGCTCGAGACGGTGTGTTATTAAAGTATTAAAATTTATGGTTTGCGGATGAAGTACCAGAATGGGTTTTGTTATCCCTGCATTTCGTAAAGCTACCCCTTCTTTTACATAGGCTACCGCAAAATAATCTACACCCAGGCTTTCTAGCTTTTGGGCTACTTTCTCGGCATCGCTCCCATAGGCAAAAGCCTTTACAACGGCCAAAAACTTGGTCCTGGCAGCCAATTTGGAACGGAGATAACGGTAATTATGCTCCAATGCCCTTAAATCGATTTCAAGGACCGTTTCTTTTGCCTCAGGCATTGGATCGCTTATTTTTAGAGGGCACCTCTTCAGCAGAGACATCCATTTTACGTATTTTTTCTTTGAGCATGGCCTTATAAAATGCGCCCCGGCTCAATGATTCGTATTCTTCCGTCTCTCCCAGCATGACCAGGTCTGCATTATTGGATTTTCTAAAACTGTAATTGGCAAGATTACCGGTACGGGTACAAATGGCATGTACTTTGGTAACATATTCGGCGGTAGCCATTAAAGCGGGCATGGGGCCAAAGGGATTGCCCTTAAAATCCATGTCCAGCCCCGCTATGATGACCCGGATACCCTGGTTGGCCAGATCGTTGCAGACGGTCACGATTTCGTCATCAAAAAATTGGGCCTCGTCAATGCCGATAACATCACAGGTATCCGCCAAAATACGGATATTCGCCGCTGCGGGTACGGGAGTCGATCTTATTTCATTTGCGTCATGGGACACCACCATTTCATCGTCATAACGGTTGTCCACCATAGGTTTGAAAATCTCGACCTTGAGTTTTGCAAATTGGGCGCGCCTTAACCTGCGTATCAATTCCTCGGTTTTACCGGAAAACATGGATCCTGCGATGACCTCTATCCAGCCGAATTGTTCTTTATGATTAACAGTATTTTCGAGAAACATTTTGTAATTTTAAAGACTGTTCCGAAATTTATGATTGAATTTTTTATCGACTATTTCTAATGTAGAACAAGATAAAAATTCAAAGAATAGCGGCATTATCGTCTTAATATATAACGAAGTTATGCGCAAAAAGAGAGATATAAAAACAATCGATACATTTTAAAACGATCCCTTGAACTAAAACAAGAGGATTTTCGTTCTTAAATTACAGAATGAACCCGTTTAAAATTTCAGGATTTAATTTTCCGACGGATTAAAAATTTTTAAACGAGTTTAATAAATAAAGTTAGTAAAAATACCGTCTTAGGATATGGGCCTTTTAAAATTGTGAGATGAAGAGAAAGTTGAAAGAAGAGTTGCGGAAATTATCCACGGAAATTATTACGGCAAAGGATTTGAGCGAGATTACAGATCTGTACGAAGTTTCCAAGAAATTGTACGAGAAACTGGCCGTATTGAAGTTTATTGAAGAAGAATTGAACGATTTGCAAATAGATGTTTCCAAAAATGCCATTGCCGCCAAGTTTGAACAAATGGCGAATGCCGTAATACATGCCACATCGGTTCCGGAGAACAATCCGCACGAGGAGGATATAATAACGCCCGGCATGGACACCATAAAGGACATGGTCTCCGAAATGCCGAGCAATGATAGTTTGGAAGAGGTACTTACCGAGTTTATGGCAAAACCGGACCTGATGAAAAATGACAAGGAATTTTTAATGCCGCCTTCCGGGAACGATGATGCCAAAACAGAAATGCCAAAATCTTTGAACGACCGTTTTGGAAATAAGGATTTAAAGGTGGACCTGAACAATCGCCTGGGTTTTGTAAAACACCTGTTCAATGACAGTACGGAAGATTATAACCGTGTGCTATCACAATTGAATACTATTGATACGGAAGAACGTTCCATTGCCTTTATCAACAATATGGTGAAACCCGATTATAATAATTGGGAAGGAAAAGAAGAGTATGAAATCCGCTTTATGGCATTGATAGCACGTAGGTTTACCTAAAAGCTACGGTATTTAAGGGGCGATGGCCCTACATATCTGTCGGGTTTTTATTTTTCACGACCCTAAACCAGTATCTTTAAGCCACGGGAAGAGGAATTATGAAATGAACCGTACCAGATATATTGATGTCGATTGAAATGTGGACCGGTGAAATTGAAGATTCATGAAAATCGATACGAAGCAATAAAATAAGCACATGAAAACACAAAAGATTATTTTTTATATAGCAATGGGGGTCTTGACCGCCATTATGCTCTATTCCGTTCAAATGTACTTTCGCAATCCGGAAGCGGTTGCCGGATATTTTGAAAATTTAAACTATCCCAGGTATTTGGTATATCCGCTTGCTACCGCAAAATTATTAGGCTTGGTGGCCATTTGGGGAAATTTCTCCAAATCTTTGAAAGAATGGGCCTTTGCCGGTTTTTTCTTTGATATTACATTGGCTTTTACGGCCCACATGGTGGCCAAGGACGGCGGGGAACTGTTTGCGGTTGTGGCCTTTTTTGCATTGATGGTTTCTTATTTTTTGGACAAAAAAGTCCGCTCCTGATATACTATGGGGAAACTATATTTGGTGCCGACACCAATTGGTAATTTGGAAGATATGACCTTTAGGGCCGTTAAGGTGTTAAAGGAAGTGGATCTGATCTTAGCAGAAGATACCCGGACCAGCGGTAAACTACTCCAACATTTTGAGATTACTACACCCATGCATAGCCATCATATGCACAATGAGCATAAAACAGTGGATGGTATTGTGGCCAGATTGCAAAGCGGTGAAATTATCGCATTGATTTCAGATGCGGGTACCCCGGCCATTTCAGACCCCGGATTTTTATTGACACGGGCCTGTGTAGAGTATAATATTCCGGTAGAATGCCTTCCCGGGGCCACGGCTTTTGTGCCCGCTTTGGTAAATAGCGGCCTGCCCAACGATAAATTTGTATTTGAAGGATTTCTTCCTGTAAAAAAAGGCCGTCAAACAAGATTAAAACAGTTAGCGGAAGAGCCTAGGACCATAATTTTTTATGAGTCGCCCCATAAATTGATAAAGACCCTTGGAAACTTTGTCACCTATTTTGGTGCGGAACGGTCTATATCGGTTTCCAGGGAGTTGACAAAACTATACGAAGAGACCGTTCGGGGAACGGCCCAAAAAGTGTTGGAACATTATATAGAGAAACCTCCAAAAGGAGAAATTGTTATTATTGTAGAAGGAAAAAAGTGATGGATACATTATTGGATGAAATACGGAATTGTGAGGTATGTAAAGCGCATTTGCCTTTAGGGCCAAGACCCGTTGTTGCGGCGCACCCCGATGCTAAAATTGTTATCATTGGGCAGGCTCCCGGTACCCGGGTGCATGAAACCGGTATTCCCTGGAACGACCCCAGTGGGAGACAGCTGCGGAAATGGTTGGATATAACCGACGACACGTTTTATGATGAGACCAAAATAGCCATTGTGCCCATGGGTTTTTGCTATCCCGGAAAAGGAAAATCGGGCGATTTGCCACCCAGACCGGAATGTGCACCCTTGTGGCATGAAACCCTATTTGATCAGATGCCAAAGTTGGAACTGGTAATTTTAATAGGAATCTATGCCCAAAAACATTATTTGGGCAAGGCTGCGGAAAAAAACCTTACCGAAACGGTCAAAGCCTATAAAAACTATTTACCCAAGCATTTTGTATTACCACATCCTTCGCCGAGGAACCGGTTTTGGTTGACTAAAAACCCCTGGTTTGAAAAAGAAGTGGTACCGGAATTAAAAAAGAGGGTATTAAAGGTTTTGGAGTAATGGTAAATCGTTGTTCGTTATAAAAATAACGTGTTCCAGCATATTTCGGAATTAAGAAAGCACTAAGGAACCCCAATATATTTTTGTTCCATTCCTTTATAGAATTGTGTAGAGGATATCCGGTCACAAAACTGTTTCGTCCAACTATTTCCCTTAGTGTTGCTTTGCCATAAATACCACCATATTGGCAGGGCTTATTTTTCTCTAATACCCATTCCCATCATGCTTCCCCTTTTTCCAGCCATATTTGCCCAGATACTGGTCAGCACTTTCCACAGCTCCCGCTTCAATATGGGTTCCCATGGAATCGTTCCAGCGATTGAGGTAACCAAAGAGCGAGATAACCCCTAGCATTTCTACAATTTCACCGTCGTTCCAATATTTGTGGAGCTGTTCTTTAATGTGGCTATTAACCGTATTGGGCACCTGTGAGGCGGCCAAAGAAAAATCCAAGGCGGCGCGTTCCGCTTCGGAAAAAGCATCATGGGTACGGTATTCCCAGATATTGTCCAATTGTACCTGTTCGGCACCATAGCGTTCCGCGGCCCTAATGGCGTGTGCCTGGCAATAGCGGCACCCTGTGGCGTTGCTGCTCACCCAGGCGATCAATCTTTTTAAGGCGGATGTCACTCGGCCTTCATTTGCCATAACGGCTTTATTGAGGTTAATGAACGCCTTAGAAATGGCCGGCCTGTGCTGCATGGTCAGTACGGAATTGGGGCAAAACCCAAGGGTTTCATTAAAAAATTCGGCCAATTTTTTGGTTTCGGCATCATGATCGGGGCTTAACGGTTCTACTAGGGCCATAGCATAAGTTTTTTATGTTGTTTTTGTAGTATTTTTGCATGCACAAGAAACGAAAAATTATGGGGACAACAAATCATATCAGCACCAAATGGTTAGGTAATATGGCTTTTGAAAGTAATAATCCTTCAGGACATACCGTAAAGATAGATATTGCCGAGGAAGATGGCGGCAATGGCAGTGGGTATCGGCCAAAAGCACTGATGCTTTCCTCCTTGGCCGGATGTTCCGGACTGGATATTGCATCGCTTATTAAAAAAATGAAACTGGAGGTAGATGATTTTCATATAGAGACTATTGCCAATTTAACGGACGAACACCCAAAATACTATGACAATGTGGTGATAGAATATCATTTTCATGGAAAGGACCTTTCGGAGAAAAAATTGCAAAGAGCGGTAGATCTATCCGTAGAGACCTATTGTGGCGTTATGGAAATGTTCCGAAGATTTGCGGCATTGGAGATTAAAACTATCTTTCATCATAAATAACGATAATGAAATACTTTGTTCTGTTTTTGATTACTTTTTCTTTTTCACTCGATTTAATCGCCCAGGAAAAGGAGCATATTATTTCCCACAAGGGGGAAACCATTGTAACCGACCCTTCCAAAGGAGCCAATAGCTATAAAAGATGGGCAGTTTTCCCTGCGAAGGGAAAAGAGGTTAGGCAAATCCTGCTTAACTTGACCTTTGAATGCCCGGATGGAATCCGTTGTGCGGATTGGGATTATGTAGACCATATTAAGGCAAGGCCTAAAAACGGCACTACAATTTATGAAGTGGCCCGTATGTTGACTCCCTACGGCGGAAGGTTTCAAAAAGATTGGAAATTTCAATGGCAGGTAGATGTTACGGATTTTAGTACGATTCTGAGGGACAGTGTAGAAATAGATTATATCCATACCGGTTATGAGGACAATAAGACCCGGGGGTGGAAGGTTACCGCAGATTTTGAAATTATGTATGGAGAGCCCGTGGCAGAAATACTCGCCATCCACAAATTATATGATGGCAGTTACAGTTACGGGAATGTTGACAACCCCATTGAAAACCATTTAACACCTGTTTCCCTAATATCGGAAACCGGCGTTTCCTATACAAAAATAAAGATCCATCAAACAGGGCATGGCATAGATGCCAAAGGGTGCGGGGAGTTTTGCAGCAAATACAGAAATATACTTTACAACGGAAAAATTATAGACACCAAGGATCTTTGGATGGAATGTGGGGACAACCCCCTGTATCCGCAAGCGGGAACCTGGATTTTTGACCGTGCCAACTGGTGTCCTGGATATTTATTGCAACCGGATGAGGTACTTTTAAAAACGGCACCGGACAAAAAGTACACAGTAGATATTGATATGGAACCCTTTAAAATAGAAAAGCCTAGTGCGGTTGAGTTATTAACGGCCTATGCTATTGAATACGGTGTTCCGAACAATAGGAACGATGTTGCTTTGTTGGATATAATCTCCCCTTCTACAGAGGATATTCATAGCCGTAAAAACCCAAATGGAGGGCTTCCGATAATCCGTATAAAGAATAATGGGGAAAATACATTGAAAACCCTGAAAGTAAATTATTTTTTAGAAGGAGAAAAACCCGCAACCTTCACTTGGTCCGGAAACCTTCCTTTTGGGGAAACGGCACTGCTTACCTTGCCGGAAGAAATATATAGCGATAAGGCATCGGCCCGTTTTTTTGTGACATTGAAAAGGCCCAATGGAAAATCCGATAGCTTTAAAGCGGACAATACCAAAAGTTCCGTTTACAGAAGGCCGCATATTTTGCCCCAGGATATCATAGTGTATTTTAAGACGAATGCCAAGCCAAAACAAAATTCGTATCGTATAACGGATTCTTACGGCAAGATTATATTTTTAAGGGACACTATAAATTTGGAAGCCAATAAAGTATATAGGGATACCTTAAAACTGACCGAAGGAAACTATAGTTTTAGCGTGGATGATACCGCTGGTGACGGGTTGGAATTTTGGTTTAAGTCCAGGGATGGTAGGGGAGAAACAAGGTTACTGGATACTTTGGGCCGTGCACTCAAGCATTTTGAATCTGATTTTGGAAGCGATATTCTCTTTAATTTCAAGGTAGCTTCAGGAGCAACCTATCGGTTGGATGATAAACCCTCCATTTCCGTATTCCCGGCTAGGACCAATGGGCCGATTACCTTGGATTACTTTGCCAATACTTCAAACACGGTTAAAGTGGTATTTACCGAACAGGAGGATGAATCCAAGATTATTGAGGAGCATACCTATTATAACCTTAAGCAGGGCAATCTTGACTTTAACCTGGCCTATCTCCAAAAAATGAGGTGTTACGTAAAAGTTTTTGTTGCGGGGGAAGAAATATTCAAGAACCGGATACGATTAAAGGAATAGAGCAAATGCGTTGGACCATAAAACCCAAACCTGAACAGGTCAAAACTGACCAATTGGTCAAGGAACTTAAGGTAGGGGATTTGGTGGCGCACCTATTGCTCCAAAGGGGAATAACTACGTATGAAGAGGCCAAAAAGTTCTTTCGCCCACAATTGAAGGACTTACACGACCCTTTCTTAATGAAAGATATGGACGTTGCTGTAGCCCGGGTTCAAAAGGCAATAGCCGCTAATGAAAATATCTTAGTTTATGGCGATTACGATGTGGACGGGACAACTGCCGTAGCCCTGGTTTCTTCCTACCTTTTAAGCTACTATCCCAACGTAGCTACCTATATTCCCGATCGGTATGATGAAGGTTATGGGATTTCTTATAAAGGCATCGATTTTGCGGAGGATAACGGTTTCTCATTGATTATTGCTTTGGACTGTGGCGTAAAGGCAATGGACAAAGTTACTTATGCCAAGGAAAAAGAAATCGATTTTATTATCTGTGACCATCACAGACCGGGTGAAAAATTACCCGGTGCCGTGGCTGTTTTAGATCCAAAACGAAAAGACTGTAGCTACCCGTATGATGAATTATGTGGCTGTGGAGTAGGGTTTAAGCTCATACAGGCCCTAAGTTCCCGAAAAGGAGGTACAATTAAGGATATAATGCAATATCTGGATCTGGTAGCCACCGCGATCGGTGCGGATATTGTACCCATAACCGGAGAAAATAGAGTATTGGCTTTCTATGGCCTCAAGGTCATCAACACGAACCCACGAATTGGTTTTAAAGCGATTATCGACCAAATAAAAAAAACAGAACTGACCATAACCGATGTCGTGTTCATTATCGCTCCGCGTATCAATGCGGCAGGGAGAATGAAACACGGACAACATGCGGTGAACCTGCTTACAGAAACCGATTTGAAACGGGCACAACGATTTGCGGCAGAAATAGAAAAATTTAATACGGATAGAAAAGGGCTAGATCAGGAAATTACGCAGGAAGCCCTATTGCAGATTCAGGAAAACAAGGAAGAGGACAGGTTTACATCCGTGGTATATAAAGATACCTGGCACAAAGGAGTCATTGGTATCGTAGCATCGCGGTTGACCGAAACCTATTACCGACCTACTCTGGTCTTTACCAAAAGCGGAGATAAATTGGCGGCATCCGCACGCTCCGTAAAAGGTTTTGACGTTTATCATGCCCTGGAAGGCTGCTCGGATTGTATCGAACAGTTTGGAGGCCATAAATATGCTGCGGGATTAACACTTTTAGAAGGGCGGTTTGAAGCTTTTAAGGAACAATTTGAAAGCGTTGTCAAGGAAACGATAGCCCCTGAATTGCTCATCCCTGAGATTACGGTCGATACCATAATCGAACTAAAGGATATTACGCCTAAATTCATACGCATTTTAAAGCAGTTCGCCCCTTTTGGACCGGGAAATATGACCCCTGTTTTTATGGCCCGGAATTTAAAGGATACGGGTTATGCCAAAGGCGTGGGACAAGATGAGGCACATTTAAGGGTTTCGGTCGCCCAAGACGGCGGTCAACGAATAAACGGTATCGGTTTTAATTTGGGGAGCAAGTTGGGAATGGTCGCCAATAGACGACCGTTTAACGCCGTTTTTTCTATAGATGAAAATGAATGGCGGGGCAATGTAAGTACGCAACTTAAATTGAGGGACATAAAATAATGACCGACCCTTATGCCGCCTTGCGATTTAAGGAATTCAATACCTTTCTGATGATGCGTTTTGCCATGGTCTTTGCGTGGTCCATGCAATTTATTGTTATAGAATGGCAAGTATATTCCTTGACCAAAGATCCGCTATCCTTGGGGATTATTGGACTAATGGAGGTTATCCCCGCAGTGGGTATGGCATTGTTTGCGGGCCATATTGTAGACCAGAAGGAGAAACGCGATCTTTTGGTCAAATGTATCCTGGGATTTTCCGTTATCAGCCTTGGTCTGTTCTTATTGAGCTTGCCGGCATTGGAAGCTGAAGTAGATACGCAAGTAATCCTATACAGTATTTATATTTTGGTTTTTTTGGGAGGTATTGTCCGTTCTTTTTTGGGGCCGACCATTTTCTCCTTGATCGCCCTGATCGTTCCTAAAAAGATATATCCTAATGCGGCGACCTGGAGCAGCTCTACATGGCAATTGGCATCTGTATTGGGACCGGCCCTGGCTGGCTTTTCAATTAGCTGGATAGGGGTACATTGGTCCATGTGCGTCATTTTTGGTTTTTCGGTGATGGCATTGTCGATTCTTTTCAGAATTTCTAAAAAACCGATATTAAATCCAAAAATCGGGGAACCGGTATTTCAGAGTTTGCGAGAGGGGCTCCGATTCGTATTCAATACCAAAGCTGTTTTTGGTGCGTTGACGTTGGACATGATTGCCGTTCTTTTTGGAGGGGCAGTGGCCCTATTGCCCATTTTTGCGCAAGATATTTTAAATGTAGGCTCGGAAGGGTTTGGGGTTTTAAGAGCTGCCCCGGCCGTGGGGGCATCTATAACCATGTTGGGTTCCACAAGGTTCCCATTACATAAAAGTGCAGGTAAAAAATTGTTGTGGGCCGTATTTGGTTTTGGAGTCTGTATTATTGTGTTTGGCCTTTCCACGTATTTTTGGCTGTCCGTAATCGCATTGTTTTTGAGTGGTGCCGTAGATGGGGTATCTATGGTCATTCGTCAAACAATACTCCAACTAAAGACCCCGGACAATATGCGGGGAAGGGTCGCTTCCGTTAATTCTATGTTCGTTGGTTCTTCCAATGAACTGGGCGCTTTTGAAAGTGGCGTGACCGCAAAACTTATGGGAACTGTCACGGCCGTGGTTTTTGGAGGGACAATGACCCTGTTAACTACTGGTATTACCGCTTTTGTATCACCTACTTTTAGAAGGTTGGATTTGCAAAAGGACGTTGAGGAACATGAGGCCGAGGAATGACTTTGTTATGTTGTACGACCGGTATGGACATATTTTTTCAGGGTTAATTTATCCCCATTAAAAACGGCGTATGTGTAATAATTGATCCAATCCCCTAAGTTGGTGTATTTGGAGTTGTAGCTCAAATCAATTTCCAGGGGTAAATGCCGATGGCCAAAAATAAAATGATCATAGTGATTGTTTTCAAGCTTTCGCTTCGCGTATTGTACCAACCATTCCCTGTCCTCGCCCAAAAATTTGGCATCTTCATCACCGGAAATCAACTTGTTCTTTACTGAAAAATAATGTGCCAATTGAACCCCCCAATCCGGATGCAACCATCTAAAGAACCATTTGGCCACAGGGTTGGTAAACAGTTTTTTCATTCGTTTATAGCCTTTGTCATGTGGGCCCAGCCCGTCGCCATGACCCACAAAAAAGGAAACTCCGTTAATTTCATATTGTTGCGGTTTATGAAATACGGGAATATTCAGTTCTTCCTCAAAATAACCGTTCATCCAAAGGTCATGATTGCCTACAAAATAATAAATGGGAATACCCGCATCCGAGATTTCCGCAAGTTTGCCCAAAGTTCGTACAAACCCTTTTGGAACTACGGTTTTGTACTCGAACCAAAAGTCGAACAGGTCGCCTAGAAGAAATATGGCCCCGGCATCGTCCTTGATTTCATCTAGCCAGGCCACGAACTTTTTTTCCCTGGGAAAACTCTTTTCCATGGAGGGTGCTCCCAAATGATTGTCGCTGGCAAAATATACTTTTTTGCCTTCAGGAAGATTAATGGTCTTCATTTACATGTAAATATAAGCATTCCCGTTTAGTGGAAAAGACTAATTGTCGCTGGCATACCACTCGGCAAAAGAGGTATCGGTCTCTTGAAGTTTTAAGGAATGGAGCGTAATGCTTTCCGGGAGCCTGGCTTTAATTTTGGCGGCAAAGTCAATGACCATGTTCTCACTCGTAGGTTGGTAATCGGCCAAGATTACGTTGTGGCCCCGTTCTGTAAGTTCATTTGCCAGTTCAATGTGTGGTGTGTTTTTATTGAAAACGGTAGCATGGTCAAATTTATCTACAATTTCCTCTTTTACGATTTTTTTCAGATCACCGAAATCAATGACCATCCCTAGCTTAACATGCGAGGTGTCCACAATAGGATTTCCTATTACGGTAACGGAAAGTTTGTAACTATGGCCATGTACGTTCCTACATTTTCCGTCATAACCGTAAAGTGCATGCCCGGTCTCAAAGTTAAATTGCTTGGTGATCCTAATCCTTGACATTATTACCTTTAATTAATAAACAAAGGTATGGATTCTTTAAAATGAAAGAGCTAAAACTAACGTTTGAATTTGCGTTTTGTCCTCGCCCTGTTAACAAAATAGATAATGATTACGAATAGTGCCAAAATAGGGAATACCAAATCGCCATTTAAAAAGTTGAGAATATCCATAGCATTTATTTTTTTTACGAAGAACGTTCAATGTAATCCAATATTGTTCAGTCTTTGAATTTTGACGGTACATTTTTGGTAAATTGGAACAATGCCTATTTTCCGTTTGAAGAGGATAAGCGTAATTCTGAAATATCCACAGTACTTATGTTCCGTGTCATTATTAAATAGGCAAGAGCAGTATTTACTTGGATATAGCCTGGAAAATGAAAATAGCCGATGTGTTCAAGTAATTTCCAATGCGGGCGATTTAATTATAAAAGGAGGAACAGTCGTGATCAATAGAAGAATAATGTATAGGGTTGAAAAAAACTAAAACGGGGTTTGATACATCTTACTTTTTGAATTTTGACAATGCATTTTTGGTAAATTCGGACAATACCAATTCCCCTGTAATGGCGGCACGATCGATCAATAAGGTTTCCCAATGATCGGTATCTTTCCAAAGTACTTTTTTCCATGCTAACAATGCTTCGGGATTATAATCGGATAATTTTTGGACAAAAAGATCCAGTTGGTTGTCCAGTTCCTTAAGATCATCGAATACTTTGGAAAACAAACCCTTTTCTTGGGCCCAATAGGCATTTTTCCATTCCGTGGGGGAAAGGGAAAGTTCAGAAATTCCTGCAGTGCCTATCTTGCGCCTTACAGCAGGTGCAATAACGAGTGGAGCTATGCCAATGGTCAATTCCGACAAACGGATAGCGGCATTTACAGATGCAAAAACGTAATCACAGGCTGCGGCCAGACCTACACCACCGCCTACGGCTTTTCCCTGTAACCGCCCTACGATTACTTTTTTGCATTTGCGCATGGCATTAATGACATTGGCAAACCCGCTAAAGAAAACGGTACCCTCCCCTATATTGGAAATAGCCATAAGCTCGGTAAAAGACGCCCCTGCACAAAAGGCATTGTCGCCTTCGGATTTCAATACAATTACGATGATGGCATCATTTTCGGAAAGTGTATTGATTTCCTCGGTCAATCTATCCAAAAGTTCCGCTACAAAAGAATTCCTCGCCGGGTGGCCAAATTCTACTATGGCCACTTTTCCATCAATTTTAGTGTATAAACTTCCATTTTCCCGGGTTGTTCCCATATCCTGATTTTTTTAAAATTAATGGTTTTGCAATAATGGTCTAAATTTTCTTCTAAACTTTATGACCAGGGCACTTCCCCTAATGATCATCCATACGGTAAAAGCAATCCAGATTCCCATAAGCCCCCAATTCATAAACTTCCCCAAAAACAAAATGGGTACAAAGCCTAGAAATGTGGCCGCCAACAAGGTATTTCTCAGGTATTTCATTTCCCCTAAACCCTTGAAAAGTCCGTCCAGAACAAAAGCGATCATATTTATGGGAAGCCCTAGGATCAATATATAAAATATACCGTAGAAAATAGCTAGAACAAGACTTTCATTGCTGAACAGTCTTCCAATGGGATAATATAAAAGAAGACCGAATAGCATGAGTGCCATGCTGACCCACAGACCGTAGGTCACTATTTTTTTTGCCAATTTCCACAGGCCATTGTAATCTTTCGCACCTAACAACCTTCCTCCCATTATGTTGCCTGCAGCTCCGTAACCATCAATAAAGAAGGCGGAGAACAACCAAATATTTATGGCAATGGTATGTGCCCCTATATATTCGTCTCCCAAGGCCGTTGCTTCCCTAACCGCTAAGATCAATGCCGTATTAAGTGCAAAAGCACGGACAAAAAGGTGTAAACTCATCGTAACCAACCGGCCCAATTCCGGATGGATGGGGAAGGTCAACCTTAGACTGATATCTGTTTTTACGATCAGTAGAACAAAGGCCATTATGGCCATTACACCCTGGGCAATAAGGCTGGCCCAAGCTGCACCCTCAAGATACAGGGGCCCAATAAAACCATCAATACCATAAACCAAAATAATATCCAAAACAATATTTAAAACGGCCCCTACAATAGCGATGAGCATAGGCCAATATGTATTTTGAAGCCCCCTGAAGATACCCATCACCGCAAACACGAATAAAGTTAATGGAAACCCCCAGACCCTAATGGCATAGTAACTGATACAGTATTCCAATATTTTGCCCGAGGCATTCAATAATTGAAAAATATCTTCTATAATAAAGATGGTAGATACCAAGATGATAATACTTAGACCGATATTTAAGAAAATGGCCTGTGAGGGAAGGGTTTTGACTTCCTCAAGTTTTCCGGCACCCAAATACTGGGAGATTATGGCAGAAATGGCACTTCTGGTCTGCCCTAGAACCCAGATCATCATAGACAGGAACGAACCCACTATCCCAACAGCGGCCAGGGACTCCATGCCGTCAACGGGAATATTCCCCACAATGGCCGTATCCGTTATGGAAAGCAAGGGTTCCGCTATGCCTGCAATAGTGGCGGGGATGGCCAGGTTATTAATATTTTTAAAGTTTATGGGCTTTTTCAAAAAAATAATTTATGCAGGATTTTATAGTAAAAAGGATATTTGCTTTGTTGGACAAACAACCTCCCCTATTTATGGTATCCTCTGGTTTCGTAAAACCTTTGGTTTCACTTATTTTGGTCAAAGGTATCCAGTCTTATTGATTTGTAACGGGTTTTCCGAGCCAGATTTTTGCTAAAGTCCGTTCTTTTTGGACAATCCTCTGTTTGTGGACGTACATATTTTGTCATTGACCATGAGCCTTATATAATTTTGGATTCATCCATGTTGATGATAATGTCAAGCGACCAATTATTTATTCATATGATTTCTTTCGCACTATGTCAGTTTCAAATGGTTTTCTTCGGATACCTAATTGGTCGATCGAAAGTTTTTTAGGTACCATAAGCGAACCATTGGTCTTGGTCAACGATATTCTTGACTATTTCAGATATCTTTGCACCTTGAATCATAGAATGGATTTAATTTAATTGTAAATTTAGAGGAATAATCAACAATTTTGTTATGATGAATATTCTTGTCCCTATCGGGACATCCGCCGAGTCACATAAAACACTTCAATATGCCGTTGACTTTGCCGTTGACTTTGCTGCCCGTGTTTTTGTGATGGAAGTGTTCCAGGCCTCCAATAAGACGGGTACCTTGGCGAATGTTTCCAAAAAGATAGCCCAAAGCGGGAAGGAGCGTTTAAAAGGGATCATTGGTAAAATCGATTCAAAAAACATCGATATAAAAATTGCTACTTATAATGGCGGATTGGCAGATGGACTCAAAGAAATAAACAAGCAACTGGGAATAGACCTGATTATCCTTGCACCAAAAAGCAACGATATTCAAGAAGAGCTATACTTGGGCCATACTTCCGGGGGAATCATTAAACAAACCGATATCGCAACACTTGTAGTGCCCAAGGGGACAAAGTATGTAGATTTTAAGAACGTTCTCGTGGCGTTTAAATCGGGGATACTAAAAAAGAAAAGGATTTTGGCTCCCTTGATTTCCATAATTAACGAACACCGCTCCAAAGTGGATTTGTTATTGGTAAAAACCCCGGGATATTCGGCGGATGATTTAAAGGTGAATACGGCTTTGATGGATATAAGCTCCCAATTGACCATTACGGAAAATGCGACCACGTATTTGGGGGTTTTGGAGCATTTTCAATCCCATCGCCCGGATTTACTATGTGTTTTTAGGAGAAAACGAGGGTTTTTTAAGAAACTATGGGAAAAAAGCACGGTTTTAAAATCGGAATTTTCCGCTCCGATCCCCGTACTTATTTTAAGTCCTAATAAAGATTAAGATGTATTTTGATACCTTGTTAAAAAGTATTTCCTTTGGGGTCTTTAAATGGGGGATTAGCTCAGTTGGCTAGAGCGCTTGCCTGGCAGGCAAGAGGTCACCGGTTCGAATCCGGTATTCTCCACCAATAAACAAAGGCCTTAGAGCATTTTTAGCTTCTAAGGCTTTTTTAATTTGCACTTTTTTCTTCCTTTTAAAAAATCATAAAAAATCCCGACCTTTATTGTAAATAAAGGGCATATGCAGGTTATCCGTTTGGAAGAAGAAGCGTTCTATACGCTTTTGGAAAAATCGATTGAATATCTTGAAAGTAAACGACAGGACGCACCCAGAAAATGGATTGGTGAAACAGAAGCCGTTGCTATGCTCGATGGTGTTTCCAAATCGACCCTGCAACGTTTACGGAATAATGGAGATATAGGATTCACACAACCAAGTCGAAAAATCATTCTCTATGACCGCGAATCCATAAATGACTATTTAGAAAAACATGCCAAAAAACCGTTTAAATGATGACTGCTAAAGAAAAACAATTTGAAAAGGATTATGGTATAGAGGCTTACAATCAAGGCTATGAGTTGACGAAAGAACTTGGCTTAAATCTGATATTCTCAAAGACATTTATGCTGGGAATAACCGTATGCAAGCCATGAAAGATGGTATGGAACAAGCCGAAAAAGAATTAACCCAAGAAAAGGACAAAGATATTATACCGCCCCTGGATTTAGACAGTCTGGACAACACTTATATTGATATAGAAACTCCTCCAAAAGATAAAGAGAAGGGCATGGATATGGATATTTAAGCTGAATTTTTTATGAGCGAAGGCGAAAAAGGAAGTAAGTTCGATGTTTGACCGAATTCTGTCCATTCAAAAAAGTAATTTTATCATTTAAAAATTTCTATGTTATGTTTAAAAAGTTAGTCTTTCCTTTGTTCCTATTTTTTTTGTTCCCTTATAAATCTTCGGTTTTCTCACAAAAGGACATGGTGTATGTGGGTACGAATACTTGCCAAAAGTCAGAAATAGAAGTTACTTTTGAGTTTTTTAAAATTAGAAATGAAGAAAAGCTTAGGATTAAGGCTTTCTCCAGCAGTTCCAGGAAAAATCTTTTAGGAATCTGGAATCTTAAAGTTCCAAGTTATTTAGTTGGCAGTTATCAAAGATATTATCTATTGGAAAATCAGGAAATTTATTCTCCTAAAGTGGATAAGTTTGATTATAATAGAGTGAAATATAAGCAAGTCAAAATTCCTCGGAAGAGAGGCTATAATCGAAAAATAGTTTTAGACAATTGCTCATTCATTCTATCTCCCGATAATAAATTAACGAAAAAGTTGGATAAAACAGTTCTTAGGGAAGCTGAAAATGAATTAAATCAATATTCAAAAGAACCTCTGTCAGGAAATAACCTTAAACTATTCAGAGGACTTTGGTATTCCTATAAATATTTAAAAAGTGAACGAATCAGCCTAAAAATCCTTGTGGAAGATAAAGCTCAATGGCTGAAAATTGATTCTAAAAATGGTAACAAAATTTATTATTTAACTGCTGTATCTGGTAAACCTAATGAAGTTATTTTTAAAACTAATGACGGAAAAGAGTTTATTCTTCATAAATCGGACAATTGGAGGGCTCCGATAACCCTCGCATCAAAAAGTAGAGTTGGAAGGGAAGAATTTAAGGTTATATTACAAAAACCTCGTGTCCCTAAATTATCTGAACAATTTTTGCAAAAGAGTAATATTTATGAATATAGAGATTGGCAGATAGGAACGAATGATAATTATCTTATTGCAGATGGTAAGACAAACAAAGAGCGTTTAAACAAAACTATTGATGTTCTATATAATAGCGGAAGGTGGAAATGTTTGTCGCAGACTAAAATCTGGGTTGACCCACTGAAAGGCTATAATTTAAATTTTAGTACAGGTATTTCCAGTAGTCTACATCTCATTTATGCCCCAACTGCTAATGGTAAAATACTTTATACAATTGGAGGTCTAGGATACGCAAATGGTGTTCAGTATGATTTCCCTGTTTTTAAAAGTAGTTCTGTAACAGCTGATAAATTTAGTTTAAGGTTTGAATTTAAACCAAATAGATATAATCCCAATTTTATAAATGAATCAGTTCCTGTAACCATATTCTCTTTTGGCAACTCATATGGTGATTACGGACCTGGTTGCGAGTATATTCCCGAAAATCAGGTTACAAATCATTTTTTCAAAGAAAATATTATTAGCTCAATAATATTTGCTTTCCTTTTCGAAAAGGGTCGAAGAGAATTCTCGGACCCCAAGGATGTAGATGCTAAAACTGTAGCTGAAAATGGGCGTGATTTTTTCATTGAAAGTCTTTTTAAGGAATTATATCCAAATAAAACAGAGAACCAGATTAGTAATCTTGTTGTGCTCACCGGAGCTATCATGGCAAATGAATCATTTCTATATGGATTGGGAGAAGGAAAACTAAAACAATGGCTATCTAAAGAAAAAAGTAAGCATACAAAAGACCCTATAGAAAGGTTTGAGATTGATTTTTTCGTTGATTTAATTGTAAATCTGGGTGCTATTGAGGTTATAAAAGCTTTAAGGAATTAGAATAGTATTAGATTTATAAAAACACCTTTGTCATTTCGAATAACAATTTCCATCTTAATATATAGAAATAAAAATGTTTTAGCTAAGAAAAACTATTTTTAATAGGTCTATTAACCCTACATCTTGTGCGTAACCCCCAAAACGAAATCATGCCATTTTTCAGGCATGAGCAAAATTATACCAAGCCAGATTAGTGAAATCAAACTGACCTATACCCGAAAGGTCAAAGCAAGCGAACGTCCTAAAGTGTCTTGTTCATATGATGCCTATACATTATTTCGTGAAAATTGGGATGACCTGACGATTAATCTTTGCGAAGAATTTAAAATACTCCTACTGGATAGGAACAATGCCTGCATGGGGATTGTGCCAATCTCCAAAGGGGGCGTTTCAGGAACAATAGCTGATAGTAAACTCATATTTGCCTCAGCTCTAAAGGCAAGAGCTTGTTCGATTATCTTGGGGCACAATCATCCATCGGGTAACTTAAAACCTAGTGGTCCAGACAAATCTATGACTAATAACTTGGCAAAAGGTGGACACTATCTAAGCATCCCTGTCTTAGAGATAGATAAGGTGAATATGCACTTTTCAAAGCTTTAGATTGCTTATACTCTGTTTGTATAATAAATTTCGATTGCCCCAAAAGCCCAAAAGCTATAATTAGGGACATTCAGAAGTAATACACCCCATTGATTTACAACGTAATAATCCGTAACTTGATGTAACAACAAACCCCGAAAATGGGCATAAAGTCCCAAAAACGGGGTTTTGTCTTTTACATCTGACATGAAAATACGAAGATTATCCGAATTCCAGGGCCGTTTTGTGTATCCGGACTTTGATACCGGCCATGACCTTTTGATGGACTCCTTTCTGGCCACCCGTTTGGGAGGCGTTTACCAAGCCGTTTCCTGGCAACGTCTTGTCCGCGCCTTTGGCCTAAAGGATGCGGGAAAAGGCCCCCGTCCCATTTTCTCTCCCCGTGGCAAGTTGGCCCTGATGTTCCTCAAGCACTATGTCGGATGTTCCGACCGCAAGTTGGTCGAGCATCTCAATTACAATGTGCACTACCAGGTATTCTGTGACGTTGTCATCCCCGTGGGCCCACCGATCTCCAACTACAAGATCGTCAGCGAGATCCGCTCGGAACTGGCGGCAAAGCTCAATATCAACAAGGCGCAACAAGTACTTGCCGAAAAATGGGCGCCCT